>DCUZ01000052.1 GCA_002327305.1 Holophagales bacterium UBA2201
TCCCGTTCGACTCCGACCGCAAGCGCAGCACGATGATCCGCCGGATGCCGGACGGGAAGCTCCGCGCCTTCATCAACGGCGCCCCCGGCGCGCTGCTTCAGCTCTGCACCGGCCTTTACACCGATGCCGGGATCCGGCCCATGACCGATCCGGACCGGGAGCGCATCCTGGCGCAGAGCGCCGCGATGGCGCGGCAGGCCCTGCGCGTGCTCGGTTCGGCCTACCGCGATCTGGACGACGCGCCGCCCGAGGCCCTCACCGCGGAGGCCGTGGAACGCGACCTCGTGTTCGTCGGTCTGGCGGGCATGCACGACCCTCCCCGGGCCGAGAGCGCCGACGCCGTGGCCCGGTGCCGCGCCGCCGGCATCCGCGTCGTGATGATCACGGGGGACCATCCGGACACCGCGACGGCCATCGCCCGCGAGCTCGGGATCGCCTCGGGCGAGGATGCCGCCGTGACCGGGCCCGAGCTGGACGGGATGTCCGACGCGGAATTGCGCGAACGCGTCCCCGGGACCGCCGTCTACGCCCGGGTCACCGCCGAGCACAAACTGCGCATCATCCGCGCCTGGAGGGCCGGCGGCGCGGTGGTCGCCATGACGGGCGACGGGGTCAACGACGCGCCGGCCGTCAAGGGTGCCGACATCGGCATCGCCATGGGCCGGTCGGGCACGGAGGTCACCCGTCAGGCGTCGGACATGATCATCACCGACGACAATTTCGCCTCCATCGTGGCCGCCGTCGAAGAGGGCCGCGGCATCTATGACAACATCCGCAAGACCCTGCAATACCTCCTGGCGGGCAACACCGGCGAACTCCTGCTGATGACCCTCTGCGTGGTCGTGGGGCTTCCCCCGCCGCTCCTGCCCATCCACCTGCTCTGGATCAATCTCGTCACCGACGGCCTCCCCGCGCTCTCCCTGGCCGCCGACCCCATCGACCCCGACGTGATGAAGCGGCGCCCGCGCCGCCGGACCGAACGCATCACGGACCGCGGCTTTCTCCACAGGATGGCCCTCACCGGCTTCCTCACGGCGGGGGTGGCCTTCGCGGTGTATCTCTATGTCCTGACGAGCGGAACCCCTCAAACCGCCCGCACCTACGCCTTCACCGTGCTGGTCTTCGCCGAACTCCTCCGCGCCTTCGGCGTACGGAGCGAAACCAAGCCCGTCTGGCGCATCTCCCTCTCCACGAACATCACCCTCGCCCTCGTGGTGGCGGCTTCGTTCGGCCTCCAGGTGTGGAGCCAGCACAACGCCGCGCTGATGCGCTTCCTGAAGACCTCCCCGGTGCCGTTTGCCGATTGCCTCCTGCTTCTCGCCGTGGGCACCATCCCGCTGATCGTGCTGGAGATGGTGAAGATCCTGCGCGCCCGCCGGGCGCGAACGACCGGGGGGGATGAACATGCCGGGCCCGCATAGGCGACCGATCCGCCGGGTCGGGGCGATCCTCCGCCGGGCCGTCGGCACGTTCTTCCGGATCGACGGGGCGCAATGGGCGGGAGCGTTCGCGTTCAATGCGTTCTTCTCGCTGTTCCCCGTGATGATCCTGCTCGTCGCGATCGCGTCATTCTTCGTGGACCGGGACCGGGCCGGGACCGAGGCCATCGCCTACCTGGAGAATTACGTGCCGATCAGCGGCGACATGCAGAGCACCATTTCCGACACCATCGCCGGGGTGATCCAGGCGCGCGGGAAGGCGGGTGCGGTGGCGCTCCTCCTCCTGCTCTGGACATCCCTTTTGTGCTTCTCCACCCTCGTCGACGCCACCAACCGCGCCTGGGGGGGGAAGGAGTACAACTGGTGGCGGCTGCCGCTGAAAAGCCTGGCGCTGCTCGGCACCACCGCGGGCGCGGTCCTCCTGGGCATGGCGGCGCCGACGCTGATGCGCTTGGCGAAGCCATGGTTCCTTGCGGAGAGCGATTTCCATTTGTGGGTCTATGCCCTTGGAAGCTTCATCATCCCCGTGCTGGTGGTGTTGCTCTGCCTGGGCCTGTTTTACCGGTTCGCGCCGCGCCGGCCCACGCGGTATTCCGAAGTCTGGGTCGCCGCCCTGTGCGCCACGGTCCTCCTGCAGGCGGCGGACACCCTGTTCGTGATCTACCTCGATCGCTTCGCCACGCTCAACGCGGTGTACGGGGTGTTCGGCGGGATCATGGCGCTGTTGCTGTGGATCTATTGTTGCGGATGCATCTTCATCTTCGGCGCCTGCCTGTGCGCGGCGCAGGCCGGAATGCGCTTATTGCCGGAAACGACCCAAGCGGCGCGGGGGAACCCAAGGGAGGGAGCATGAAATTGCCTGCCTTGACGCGTGCGTTGGAGTTCTTGCGCAAGACGGACACCCGGCGGAGCGATGCCGGGGAAATCCCATGCCATGCAACCGCGCCCGGGCGGGGCGCAGGCCCGGATGGCCCTCAAGCAAAGGAGCAAACTGATCATGCCTGATCTTCTGGTTCTCATCGCCATTATTTTCGCCCTTCTCGCCGCGATCGGCCTCATCGCTGCGATCAGGGCGCTGAAAGCGCGGAAATGGATCGGCATGGCCGTGGGTCTCACCCTCGCGCTGCTGATGCTTTCACTGTCCGCCCTCTTCTCAACGATCAGCATTTCCATCCAGGGATACCGCGCTTTGACCAAGGAGGAACTTGCGGCGGTCGTGAAGGTTGTGCCGACGGATAGGCAGAAATTCACGGCGCGGTTCACCTTTCCCGACCAAACGACACAGGTGTTCTCCCTGGCCGGCGATCAGTTGTATGTTGATGCGCACATCCTCAAATGGAAGCCGCTGGCGAACCTCTTCGGCCTGCACACCTCCTATGAACTCGACCGTGTGGCGGGCCGTTATGCGGACCTCCATGATGAACTGCACGGGGTCCGCACGGTGTATGCGCTGTCCAGGGACAAAGCCGTGGATCTATTCCATCTCCGGCGCCGGTTCATGGCGCTCAGCCCCCTGGTGGACGCCGAGTACGGATCCGCAACCTATATCGGATCGGACAAGGCCGCGGAATTCAAGATCATGGTGTCCTCGTCAGGACTGCTGATCAGAGGGACCGGGCCGCAGGATTCAACGCTGGGCCGCGGCCGCGTGGACCGGGACCGTGAAAGCCTCAAAGCGGTTCCCGGTCCGAACTGAGGAGGAACGGCATGTCGAAAGAAGTCCGCATCGTTGTGGGGATCGTCCTGGGGTTGGCGCTGGCCGTCCTGGCCTTCAAGCTTCTCCGCCCCTTCTGGCCGAGCCTGGGCTGGGGCCTGCTGCTGGCGCTCCTGCTGGACCCCGTCCAGCAGAGACTGCGCAAGCGGATGAACCGGCCGTTTTGGCCCGCCTTCCTGACCACCGCCCTGGCCCTGGTCCTCGTGGTCGTCCCCATCAGCCTGCTGCTCATCCGGCTGACCACCGAGATCTCCACGGCGTATCCGGCGGTCCGGGCACAGGTGGAGTCCCTGCAGAAGGAGGCGCTTCAACAGGGCTCCGGCTACCAGGTCTTTCTGGCCAAGGCCACCCCGATCCTGGCCCACTACGGCGTCACATTCTCCGCCGTGACCTCCTTTTTCGCGGACAAGATCGCCGGCCTGGCGCGGGGCTTTTTCGCCGACACCATGAAATTCCTGTTCGATCTCTTCTTCACCCTGATCTTCATCTATGTCTTTCTCATGCACGGAAGGGGCCTGAGCGCGCAGGCGGCGCGCCTCCTGCCGATGCAGGAGGACCGCAAGCTGGAGCTCTTCGGCCGGCTGAGGAATTTCACCCTGGCCACCTTCCACGGCATCTTTTTCACCGCGTTCATCCAGGGGGCGCTGGGGTTCATCGGCTATCGTCTCTTCGGTCTGCCGGCCCCCCTGTTTTTCGGCACCCTGACCGCCCTGTTCTCCCTGATCCCGGCCGGCGGCGCCATGCTGGTCTGGGGGCCCCTGGTCCTGTTCCTGCTGTTCACCGGGGAGACCCTCAAGGGCATCCTCCTGCTGGTCTGGGGGGCCGTCCTCGTCTCCGGAGCGGACAATGTGCTGCGCCCCCTGTTGATCGCGGGGCGGACGAGCGTCAACGCCGTGTTCGTGCTGGTGAGCGCCGTGGGGGGCGCCGCCGCGTTCGGGGTCATCGGCCTGTTCTACGGCCCCATCCTGCTGTTCCTCACCCAGGAGATCGTGCGCCTGATCTCGGAACGCGGGGCGGATCCGGCCGATCCCCCGGGCACATCGGTCTGATGCCGGACAACGGATGAACGCGCAAAGAGATATGCTATACTATAAAATGGTGAAACACATAATGAAGATCCTGGTCGCCGACTCCGACGCGGAGTCAAGAAAGACACTAAAAAAAGAGTTGGACTCGCTGGAGGGGATCAGCGCGGATGTGGCGGCCACCGGCGCCAAGGCGCTGTCCATGCTCAAGGGCAACGACTACGACATCGCCGCGCTCGATCTCGGCATGCCCGGCCTCGACGGCCCCAGCGTTATCCAGGCGGCTGGCGATGCCGAGCTGCCTTGCGACGTGATCGTTCTGACGCCCCATGAAACCGTCCAGACGGCCCGGGAATGCCTGCAGCTCGGTGCCTACGCCTATGCCGTCAGGCCCATCAAGATCGAAAAATTGTTCCTGCTCATCCAACGGATCGCCGAGAAAAGGGCCCTGGTGCGGGAGAACCTGCGCCTCAAGGAGATCCTGAAGCGGCAGGCGCAGTTCCCGAACATCGTCACGCAGGCGCCCGTCATGCTCGAACTGCTGGAGACCATGCGCCGGATCGCCCCCTCGGGGGTTCCCGTCCACATCTTCGGGGAGAGCGGGGTCGGCAAGGAACTGGTCGCACTGGGGATCCATTCCGCTTCGGAGAGGGCGGGCCAGCCCTTCATCGCCCTCAATTGCGCGGCCATCACCGAGAGCATGTTCGAGAGCGAACTGTTCGGCCATGAGAAGGGGGCGTTCACGGGGGCCCAGGCGCAGAAGCCGGGCCTGCTGGAGATCGCCTCGGGGGGCACCCTCTTCATCGACGAGGTCGGGGAGATGCCCATGCAGACCCAGGTCAAACTCTTGCGGGTGCTGGAGACGGGGGTGTTCTACCGGGTGGGCGGCGTGAGGGAGATCACGGTGGACTTCCGCCTGGTTTCCGCCTCCAACAAGGACCTGATCAAGGAGGCGGAGCGGGGGGGGTTCCGAAAGGACCTGTATTGGCGGATCGGCGGCATGACCCTGCAGGTCCCCCCCCTGAGGGAGCATCTGGAGGACATCCCCCTTCTGGTCCAGCATTTTTTCAAGATGTACCCCTCCTTCCGGGCCAAGAGCCTGTCGCCCGCCAGCTTCCTGCTCCTGGCCCGCTACGGCTGGCCCGGCAACGTGCGGGAACTGTTCCACATGGTCCACCGGGCCTGCCTCCTCTCCCGGAAGAACGTCCTGGAGCCCTCCGATTTCCCGGGTCTTCTCCCCGTCAACGCCGAGCCGGCGGCGAGCCTGCGGATGGAGGACATGGAACGGGACCACATCCTGAGGATCATGAAAATCACCGACGGCCATCAGAGAAAAGCGGCGGAGATCCTGGGGATCAGCATCAAGACCCTGTACCGCAAGCTCCTGAAGTACGGGATCCCAAAACCACCGGAATAGTTTCCCTTTCAAATTGATACGGGAGGAGGCGACTTCCGCCATCAAAGCGGGAAGGCGGGAAAGCCAGAACGCCTAACGCGGAAACTATCCCGGCTTCAAGCCGCCCCGCGCTGACCGCTAACCGCTTATGGAGTTCGCGGATTGTTTTTGCGAGCCTTCCCGCCTTGAGCATTCCCGCTTTCACGCATTGGCAAGACCATACGCCGAATCACCCGCAAAATGCGCATGGGCCGGTCAAGGTGCCCTGCCCGCCGGTCCAAGTGACCGGTTCGACCGGTGAACAATGGGAAATGCTCTGGCATGCTTCTTGCAAAAGCAAAAGATATCCTAAATTAAGGAGAACCGCAGCATGAGAAGAAAAAAGGGCCACTCTAATGTACGCATTGGAATTTGCGTTCTGTTGGTCGTGGGGGCCGCCGCCCTCGTTCCTGCACAACAGGGGAATATCGTCTCCAGCTACGGCCCCAACAACCAGGATGTGACGTTCGATCAGATCAAGGCGGCCCGCCTGGCCGTCAAGGCCGAGCGCGCCAAGACCCACGCCGCGCTCCTGGCGCTGAGATACGATCTCAAGGAAGGCACGGGAGATGCCAGGATGTCCGGAGGGAAGCCGGTTCCGATCGGGCCCACGGCCCGCCTGGTCGGCGTCACATGGGAGCAACTCGGCAAGATGACTCCCGAGCAGATCAAGGACAAGGGGCTCTTTCCCTATCCGCCCCTCCCTTTCCCGGATCATGCCGAAGGGGGCATGCTCTTTCCCAAGATGACGATCGACGTACTGCCGCGTCTGGCGCGTTTCGACATGGATTTCGACCTCCCGGAGCACTTCCTGCCCGAGAAGGCTCCCCCGATCTTTCTGACGACGCGCCCGGATCTTGGCGACGTCTCGAAGGGGAAAGTGATCACGCTCGAGAACTACTACGAGATCTTCAACGGCATCTTGAACCCGAAGCAACTCGAGGGTTTGCGCCTCCTGGTAACGCAGTTTCCCCAGCAGCAGTTCAATGCGACGGAGGATCGGCGGACGGATCGCGCCGACGGGATGATCGGGGTAACCTGCTTCGACTGCCACGTGAACGGGCACACCAACCGGGCCACGCATCTTGTCGGTGACATCCGGCCCCAGGAGTTCCGGCACCGGATCAACACCCCGACTCTCCGCGGCGTGAATGTCCAACGCCTTTTCGGGTCGCAGCGCGCCCTCAAGACGGTGGAAGACTTCACCGAGTTCGAGCAGCGCGCCGCCTACTTCGACGGCGACCACACCATGGCGGCCAAAAAAGGGGTCAATGTTCTGGAGCGGGGCTCCCAGGTCCACTTCATGTCTGAGTTCATGGCCATCCTCGATTTCCCGCCCACCTCCAAGCTGAACATATACGGAGAGCTGGACGCGGCGAAAGCCGCTCCCTCCGAACTGAGGGGCCAGGCTCTCTTTAATGGAAGAGCCCGTTGCTCCACCTGCCATCCCGCGCCCTACTACACCGATAACGACATGCACAACCTCAAAGCCGAGCGGTTCTACAAGCAGACCCTGGTGAACGGTATGATGATGGCGCACGACGGCCCCATCAAGACCTTCCCGCTTCGAGGCGCCAAGGACTCGCCCCCCTATCTGCATGACGGACGATGTCTCACCCTCGAAGACACCGTGGAGTACTTCAATCTGATCCAGCAGCTCCAACTAACGGCGCAGGAGAAGAAGGACCTTGTGGCATTTATGCGGGCGATCTAAGCCGCCATCCCAAGTCCCGCAACATGAGGTTTTCGATGGCAAAATTTAAAATTCCGCATCATGTTGGCTTCATTCCAGATGGGAATCGCCGTTGGGCCAGGGATCATGGCTTGCCCAAGGAAGCGGGATATGCTCATGGGATCAACCCAGGGCTATTGCTGTACGAGAAATGCAAAAAATTGGGAATCGAGGAAACATCCATCTACTGCTTCACCCAGGACAACACCAAACGGCCTTCCATTCAGAAGCAGGCCTTCAGCGAGGCCAGCGTTGCGTTCGCAATCGAAATAGCGCGCCGGGGAGCGGCTCTGCTTGTTGTCGGCGATGAGACCTCAACGCAATTCCCTCAGGCGTTGAGAAAGTTCCGGCATAGGCAGGGGATCGGGATAAAAGTGAATCTGCTCGTCAACTATGGCTGGGAGTGGGATTTGGCCGGCCTTAAAAACGGCGGCTTGCGTTCGAAGGAGGTTTCACGCTTGGATTTGATCGTGCGCTGGGGAGGAGCGCGCCGGTTGAGCGGCTTTCTTCCGGTGCAATCGGTCTACGCGGATTTCTATGTCAGGGAGGAATATTGGCCGGATTATGATCAGCAGCATTTTGAGCAGGCCCTCGCCTGGTACGGCAACCAGGACCAAACCCTGGGCGGATGATATTCCTGGCGGGAACAGTGCCCCACTTGGGGTAAACCAACAACGGAGGGTGTTCGCGTGATCCCGACCATGCTTGGCAAAGCGGCTGAAACCAAACAAACGACCCAACCGACAACGCCTACCCATGAAAAGGAGACACAACAATGAGCACGATTACGACGCAAGACGGCACGCAGATCTATTACAAGGATTGGGGCACGGGACTGCCTGTGATATTCAGCCACGGATGGCCCCTCAACGCGGACAGCTGGGAGGCCCAAATGGTATTCCTGGCCTCCAACGGCTATCGCTGCATCGCACATGACCGCCGCGGCCATGGTCGGTCCAGTCAGCCCTGGACGGGCAACGACATGGACACCTATGCCGACGACCTCGCCCAGCTCATCGACGCCCTCGACCTGAAGGGCGCCGTCCTGGTCGGCTTCTCCGCGGGCGGCGGCGAAGTCGCCCGCTACATCGGACGACACGGTACCAAACGGGTGGCCAAGGCGGCATTGATAGCCGCGGTCCCGCCGTTGATGCTGAAAACGGAGGCCAATCCCGGCGGCCTGCCGATGGAAAAGTTCGACGCAATACGCCTGGGCTGCATGACCGACCGCTCGCAGTTTTACAAGGATCTCGCCGCCGGCCCGTTCTTTGGAGCCAACAGGCCCGGCGCCAAGGTTTCGCAGGGCATGATCGACTCGTTCTGGCTCCAGGGCATGCAGGCCGGTCACAAGAACACTTTTGACTGCATCAAAGCGTTCTCCGAAACGGATTTCACCGAAGATCTCAAGAAGTTCGACGTGCCGACCCTGATCATCCATGGCGACGACGACCAGATTGTGCCGATNNNACGCACAAGGACCGGCTCAACGCCGATCTGCTGGCCTTTCTCGAGGCCTGAGGCCCGTTCGATCGGAACTTTTATGAGAAACATTAATCAAAATTTGACCCTATAAGGAGAAATACAATGGAAACTCAAAAACTCTATGTGTTGCCGAATCTTCCGTATGACCACGCCGCGCTGAAGCCGCACCTGTCGGAAGAGTTGCTGAAGCTGCATCACGACAAGCATCATGCGGCTTACGTGACCGGGGCCAACGCCATCCTCCAGAAAATGGATAAGGCCAGGACCGACAATGCCGATTTCGATGTGAAGGCGACCTTCAAAGAGCTCTCGTTCCACATCGGAGGGCACATCCTCCACTCGCTCTTTTGGAGGAATCTCGCCGCGGCCGGCAGGGACGGGGGCGGAAAGCCGTCGGGCAGGATCGAGAACGTCCTCACCGAGGAGTACGGCTCCTTCGACCGGTTCAAGAAACTGTTTTCGCAGACCGCGGCAAGCGTGGAGGGCTCGGGATGGGCGGCGCTCACCTTCTGCAAGGGAACACAGAGACCCATCATCATGCAGGTCGAGAAGCATAACATCAATGTCTACCCGCAGTTCAGAATCCTGATGGTCCTGGATGTCTGGGAGCACGCCTATTACCCCGACTATAAGAACGACAGGGGAAAATTTGTGGAGGCGTTCTGGAACATCGTGAATTGGGCCGAAGTCAACAATCGGCTGGAGAAATTGTGATTAACGCCCTAATTTTGAGCGCTGACAATTTTGAAGACACCGAGCTGTTGGTGCCCTACTACCGGTTTAAGGAGGCGGGTGATGAAGTGATCGTTGCCTCGGCCGGTCGCGGGGCCATCAAGGGCAAGCACGGCTACGAAGTGGCCGTAACCAAGAGCCTTGACGAGGTCAACCCGGACGATTATGCGATTCTGGTTCTGCCCGGAGGGGCGGCGCCGGCGTCGGTGAGAAAGGAGCCGAAGGCGCTGGAAATTGCTCGAAGCTTTTTCAAGCATAACAAACCGGTTGCTGCCATTTGTCACGGGCCGCAGATCTTGATCAGCGCTGGGTTGTTGAAGGGAAAACATGCCACATGCTACCTGTCGGTGATCGACGAGCTGAAAGAGTCCGGCGCGATCTACGAGGACGGGGAGGTGGTGGTTGACGGCAACCTGGTTACTTCCCGGCAACCGGCCGACCTGCCTGCGTTCATGCGCGAGGCCATGAAACAACTCAAGCAATAAATTGACCTGGGAAAAAGGATTCGGCCAGCAGCTACTCTTGGTTGTTTTGTGGATGGTGCCTGTATTGATCGTTTTATGCAAGAGGACCAAAAAGCCGAATAATGAAATAGCATCGAACGCCTCATAGGAGCAACTAATGATAACTCCCGATCGTTCTCAAAGCGCCGCTCGCCGGATGCTTGCAAAACTCATGAAACCTCTGGTCACGCTGTTTGGCTGCCTGGCGCTGTTTATACCGATGCCGATGCTTTTGGCGGCGACGGTGGAATATGACCTCACCATTGCATGGCAGGAGATGAACTTCACCGGCCGGATGGTGAAGGCGCTCACCGTCAATGGACAGCTGCCCGGTCCGCCCCTGCGTTTCACTCAGGGCGATCACGCCGTGATTCGCGTCCACAACCAGTTGGACGAGGAAACCTCGATTCACTGGCATGGCATCCTGCTGCCCAATGCCATGGACGGCGTGCCCTTCGTGACATTTCCACCCATCGCGCCGGGTAAGACGTTTATCTATGAGTTTGATCTTCGCCAATCCGGCACCTACTGGTATCACAGCCATACGATGCTGCAGGAACAGCGTGGCCTGTATGGGGCGCTGGTCATCGCCCCAAAAGACGGAAACGCATTTGACCGTCTCCGCGATCATGTCGTGGTATTATCGGACTGGACAGACGAGGATGCGGGTTCGGTGCTTCACACCCTCAAACGCGGCAGCGAGTGGTATTCACTGCAGAAAGGCAGCGGTCAAAGCGTATTGGGTGCGGCGCGGCTGGGCATGCTGGATGCGTATTTTTCACGCGAACTCCAGCGCATGCCACCCATGGACCTTGCCGACGTTTACTATGATCGTTTTCTCCTCAACGGCGCTCAGCAGCAGTCCCTCGCCGCCCAGCCTGGGGAAAAGATCCGGCTCCGGGTCATTGCGGGTTCTGCCACCACCTTCTTCTATGTGCAGTTTGCCGGAGGACCGCTGCAGATCATCGCGGCGGACGGGCAGCCGGTGCAACCTTTCACAGAACAGCGGCTGCTGATCGGCGTGGCCGAGACATATGATGTGATCATCACCATGCCGGCAGACGGGAGCTTCGAGTTTCGCGCCACGGCCCATGATGGATCAGGTCAGGCCTCGCTGTGGCTTGGCACCGGGCCGCGACACAACGCAGCGGATATCCCGTACCCCAATCTCTATTCCAGCATGAGCGGTCTCTCACTCAAACGCGTGTTGGCGTTAACCCCGGGCGGCTCGATGGGCATGTCCGGCACCGAGGTGCGCGCCGGCAAATTCGACCAACCGGGCATGAACGGCATGGATGGAATGAAGGAGATGGAACACGGCGCCATGCCCCAGGACGCCGGTGAAATGAACCTTGCCGGCATGGCTTCCGCCCCCGAGATGAAACATGCAGGCCACGACATAGCCGGAGTGGCGCATGAAAATATGTCTTCGGACAAAGCCCTCAATGGCCATCCCGGATTGGGAATGCCCACCCACGAACAACCCGCCGCACCCGGGAGCATTTGGCTTCGGCTGCTCGCTGAGGATGTGAGTTCTAAAGCCCCGCTGGCCGCTGACGGCATGAGCCCCGAACGTCCCTGGCCGCCTTACGACAAATTGCGCGCCGTGCAGCCCACCGCCTTCGATCCCGACAAACCGGTCCGAGAAATCCGGATGACCCTCGATGGCGACATGGAGCGTTACGTCTGGTTCCTGAACAACAAACCGCTCTCCGCGGCCGATCATATTGAGATCAAACGCGGTGAAGTCGTGCGCTTCATCATGATCAACCGCACCATGATGCATCACCCCATGCATCTGCATGGCCACTTTTTTCGCGTACTCAATGCCCAAGATGAATACTCACCGCTCAAGCACACCGTGGATGTCGCCCCCATGACAACCACCGTGATCGAGTTTGCGGCGGAAGAGTTCGGCGACTGGTTTTTTCACTGCCATCTGCTTTATCATATGGAAAGCGGCATGGCGCGGTTGGTGCATTATCATGACTTCACACCCGACGCTGCCACCGCAGCCGTCCGCCAGCATCTCTACCATGACCCATTCCACCTTTATGGTCGGGTGGACCTGATGTCGCCGATGGCACACGGGGCGGTGGTTTATGCCAACACCCGGCATATCTTCTCTGCCGAGTGGCAGGTCGGTTGGCAGCGAGTGGACGACCTGCATTGGGAGGTCACGCCCGCCTACGATTACTACCTGAACCGCTTTGCCAGCGTCTTTGCCGGCATCGATCTCGAAGGGGCCGGCAATCACGTCGAAAAACACGAGGGCATTTTCGGCCTGCGCTATCTGCTGCCCCTCAATATCGCATCGCGCGCATGGGTGGACACGGCAGGTGAATTCCAATTCGCCGTCAGCAAGCACCTGGAACTCACCCCGCGACTCGCGGTATTTTCGGAAGCCGAATATGACACCGGTGAACGGTGGGAAATACGGGCAGGCGCAACCTGTCTGCTAGCCAAGCACTTTTCGCTGATCGGCCAATGGCATTCCCGGTTCGGTTGGGGCGGTGGTCTGCGCTGGCAGTTCTGAATGGCGCTAAGGGAACGAAATTTCAGCAGAGAAATGAACATGAGACCAGAACCACAATTAGCGAAAGGAATTTCAACAATGATCTGATCTAACCGCCAAATGAAATGCAATTAGTCTCCTCCAACGTGGAGCCTGTCCCACAACGATTGTGGAACGACCTCTTCCTGCAATGGGGCCTCAGCGGGTCCTTTGAAGCGTTCACAGTGGTCCAGGGTGTGGCGGGTCCCGGTAGGGCGGTGGCTTATGCCTCCGTCGTGGACAACCGGACGAATGACGCCATTTACATCCCGGCGCAGTAGCCTGAACCGTCAGCGCGACAAAGGGGCCTCCCTCGGGGAGGCCCGTTTGTCCGTCCTCGCTTTCCGGAGACGGATTCACGCTGGACGGTCGGATCGACCGGCTCGCCGGTCCATGTGACCGATTGAGCCCGTGATATTCGGGAAAAGGCGGGCACGGCACTTGCATCATAAAAATACATGAAGCATTTTATGGAACATGAGCCGCCCGCAGACGCACAAATAGCCCGGGTTTCAAAGCCATGGCTGAATATTGTCCTTTCAACAAGGAAAGGGCTTTCAAAACCCTGGACCCTGATTGCTTGCATTTCCGCCCTCGTATGCGCGGCGCCGTTTCACGCGGCACTGGCTCAATCCGCGCCCGATCTGGGCGCGGCCGGGAGCTTCGCGGTCCTGGCCGGCACGGCGGTGACCTGCACCAGCAGCGCGATCACCGGAGATGCGGGCGTCAACAGCGGCGCGGTCGGCGCTTGCACGGTTGTGGGGACGGTTCACGACGGCGACGCGGTCGCCCAGCAGGCTTACGCTGACTTCCTTGCTGCGTATGACACCCTCGCGGCCGAGCCGTGTGAAGAGATGTTGTTCGGCACCCTCGCCGGTGCGACGCTTCCGCCCAAGGTGTATTGTTTCGCTGAGACGGCGGCGTTGACGGGCGTATTGACGCTCAGCGGGCCATCGGGCGGGACCTGGATATTCAGAATCGGGACCAGCGGGACCGGCGCTCTTCAAGCCACCAACTTCAATGTGGCCTTGTCCGGCGGGACGGGGTGTTACAACAACGTGTATTGGTGGACCGCGCAAGCCGCGACGCTGACCAATACGGTCTTTTTTGGAAGGGTCTTCGCGGGTACGGATGTGACCGTAACCACCGGTGGGAGCGTTAACGGCCAAACCCTGGCGAAAGGCGCGGTCACCTTGACGGGCACCTCCGTCTCGCTTGACTTCTGCCCGGTTCGCGAGGTGTCGCCTCGTTACGCGGTCTTCCCCCTGCGCATGACCAAGGACGCGAATTCCTGGACCGGCTTCCACCTGTACTTCCAGCGGATCATTGAAGCGACGGGCTACAACCTCTATGAAGGCGACATCGGCGCCTGGTACAGCCACGGGAGCGCCGTGGACAGCGTTTGCAATGCGGACGTGACCGACCTCGGCACGGGAGAGATGCGCGCAGCCGTCACGCCCTCGGAGGGCGACCACTACTACCTGGTCACGGCCTACTCAGGCCCACAGGAAGGTCCGAGCGGATTCGCGTCGAACGGGATGGAAATCCCCGCCGTCCTGAGCACGTGCGCCCCATGAGGGTGCAAGCGGGACCATGGAATATCCATCACCGGATCCTCCACGGAAAGTGCATGGACCGGTCAAAGTGTCCTGCCCGACGGTTCAAATGACCGGTTCGACCCGCGAAATCACCGAAAAGCGCGGGCACGGCGCTTGCATTGAGGATAAGTGTTGCAGTTCATGGATTCCGGACCACCGGTGGACGCATCGACGTTCCGGCGTCCCCAAACAATGGCAGTCCGCGGTCTTCTCAAAGAAAGGGGAATACTTATGAAAACTTGGCTCATGATGGCTTTCATAACCGCTCTGATGGTTGCTGCGCCGTTTCAACCGGCCCTGGCGCAATCCGCGCCGGATCTGGGCGCGGCCGGAGACTTCGCCGTCCTGGCCGGCACGACGGTGACCTGTACCGGCGCCATTATCGATGGAGACGTTGGCGTCAACACCGGAGGCTCGATAGGCGCGTGCACGGTCCTGGGAAACAGCATCGTGGGCGGGATCGCCGCGACGGCTTACAATGACTTTCTTGCCGCGTACGCCTCTCTCGCTCCCCAGCCGGGTGACGTCTACACGATTCAGAATGGCACCCTCGCCGGCCTGACGCTGACGCCCGGCGTCTACTGGCTCGATGATTCGGCCAAGACGGGAGTGTTGACGCTCGACGACCTGGGCGACCCGAACGCGGTTTGGATCTTCAAAAGCGGGACCAGCGGCACCGGCTCATTGGTGGGCAATAGTTTCAATGTGGTCATGGCCGGCGGCGGGGACCCGTGCGCCAACGGCGCCAGCGTGTTTTGGTGGTCCGCCCAGGCCGCGACGCTGACGGATTCTAACTTCATCGGAACCGTGCTCACGGGCACGGACATCACCATCACCAACGGGAACTTTATCGGGCAGGCCCTGGCGACGGGCGCGATCACGCTGACCACCCCCGGCACCTTCATTTTCTGCGGAACGATCATCGCCTGTACCCCGCCGGGAGCGTTCAATCTCCTGGCCCCGCCCAACCTCGCCAACGACGTGCCCATCTCGGGCGTGACGCTGGACTGGACCGATTCTTCGGGGGCCGCGTCCTATACGCTGAATTTTGGGACCGTCAATCCGCCTCCCATCTATCATATCGGCTTGCTGGTGAGCCAGTATGCCCTGCCGGTCCTGAACCCCAATACCTGGTATTACTGGTCCGTGACCGCCACGAACGGGTGTCCGCCCGATGCCTTCGCGGGGGTATGGTCCTTCTACACAGGAATTCCCTGCATTCCGCCCGAGGCGCCCCAACTCCAGAGCCCTTGCGGGGAGACGAACGTGACCGAGCCGGTGACGCTTATGTGGTATGAGGCGGCGAACGCCGTGTTCTACCAGGTCTGGATGGGGCTCGAGCCGGGCCACCTCGTTATGCTCGGCACGACGACCGGGCTCTCCTGGGTGGTCACCGATCTTCTCGAGGGCACCGAGTATTGCTGGCTCATTGTGGCGGTGAACGACTGCGGCATGGCCCACAGTCAGACATGCTGTTTTACATCAGCGGGACCCCCTGAGCCGGTGGAGACGTTGCTCTACATTCCGGGGGTGGCCAACATCCTGGGCGACAATTTCTCCTGGTGGAAGACGGACGTCCAGATCATGAGCACCAGCGATCGGGACGCCGCCTACAGCATCACCTTCATTCCGGCCGACACCGACGGAACCCAATCCCCGCATGTCATTACGGGCACCCTGGGGACCGGCCAGGTGAAGCAGTACCAGGACATCGTCCATGTCGCGTTCGGGCTCTCGGAAGCCTACGGAGACCTGCGCATCGTCTCCGACCAGCTCCTCATCGCCATAGCGCGCACCTACCACGACACCGAGGATGGCACCTACGGGCAGGGCATTCTGGGGTACAGGGTGGATCCCGTGCTCGGACTCTCCGATATCCGCTATCTGCTTCGCCAGGGCGAGGTGGGGTACCTGGTCCATCCCGTCTTCGGGACGGCCTACCGCAGCAATGTCGGCTTCATGGAGGTCACCGGAGGGGCCGCCGCCGTGGAGGTCTCCCTGTTCAGCCACCTCGATGAACCGCTCGGAACCAAGAGTTACCCCCTGCTCCCCCTGGGATTCCACCAGGTGAACGGCATTTTCGAGGACATGGGAGTGGAGGGCGACCACCATGCGGCCCGGGCCGAGGTGCGCGTCACCGGCGCGGGCACGGTCCTGGCCTACGCCTCCATCACCGACAACATCACGAACGATTCGATCTTCACGGTGGGAGAGAAGCTCCTCGGGACCACCTCCGAGACGCGGCAGACCCTGTCGGCCGCGGCGCACACCCATGGCGCCAACAACTCGTTCTGGCGTTCCGACGTGAGGGTCTACAATCCCCTCGCGGGCAGCACCAACATCACCTACACCTACCGTCCCGTGGAAGGGCCGGCCATCACCAAGACCCTCGTGGCCGCATCGAGGAACATCATCTACACGAACGACGTGCTTTCCCAGATGTTCGGCATCATCGACGACACCAACGGAAGTCTGGAGGTTGGATCCGACTCCCCGCTGTTGCTCTCCAGCCGCATCTACACGGATGCCTATGAGGGCGGGACCTACGGTCAGCAGATCCTCAGCTGCCGGTCAGACCAGGGGATCGTCAACCATCACCAGGGGATCATCCTGGGCCTTCGCGCAAACGGGGATTACCGCACCAACCTGGGCATGACCGAGATCGCCGGCCGCGTGTTGACCGTTCTGGTCAGGATCTATGACACGACGGGCTCCTTCTTGGGGGAGCGCACGGTGAATCTGCAGCCCTATCAGCACATGCAATGGAACAATGTCTTCCTGCAATGGGATCTCAGCGGAATCTTCGAGGCGTATGCGGTGGTCCAGGGCGTGGCGGGCGGGGGTCGCGTGGCGGCCTACGCCTCCGTCGTGGACAACCGGACGAACGACGCCGTCTACATCCCGGCGCAATAACCGGGGCCGTCTTCAATACAAAGGGCCTCCCGTGGGGGAGGCCCTTTTACAGGCCGCGCGTCCCGAAAACGGATTCACGCCGAACCATCGGGTTGGCCGGGTCACCGGTCCGAATGACCGGTTTGATCCTTGCAATAAGGCAAAATGCTGGGCATGGCGCTTACAACGTTCATAGGGTAGAGCGGGTCATGGATTCCGGACCGTCTTTAACGCACGAATAGCCCGGATTCCCAAAACAATGGCCGGCCCTGGTCTTCTCGCGGAAAGGGGAATATCTGTGAATATTTGGTTCCTATCGGCTTTCATGGCCGCCCTCGTTGGCGTGGCACCGTTTCACCCGGCGCTGGCTCAATCCGCGCCTGATCTGGGCACGGCCGGAAACTTCGCCGTCCTGGCCGGGCCGACGGTGGCCTGTACCGGCGCCGTCATTGACGGTGACGTGGGCGTCGACCTCGGGGGCTCGGTGGGCGCGTGCACGGTCATGGGAGACATTTACGCGGGAGACTCGATCGCCGTGAAGGCGTACAATGACTTCCTCGTCGCGTATGCCGCGCTCTCTCCCCAGCCGGGTGACGTCTACACGGTTCAGAATGGCACCCTCGCCGGCTTGACGCTTGCGCCCGGCGTCTACTGGCTCGATGACTCGGTCAAGACGGGTCTGCTGACGCTCGACGGGCTGGGCGACCCGGACGCGGTCTGGATCTTCAAGAGCGGCACCAGCTCCCTGATGGGCGCCGGATTCAACGTGGTCATGGCCGGCGGCGGGAACCCATGCGCCAACGGCGCCCGCGTGTTCTGGTGGTCCGCCCAGGCCGCGGCGCTGACGGATTCGAACTTCATCGGGACCGTGCTCGCGGGGACGGACATCACCGTCATCAACGGGAACTTCATCGGGCAGACCCTGGCGACGGGCGCGATCACGCTGACGACCCCCGGCTCGTTCATCTTCTGCGGCAACGTCACCGACTGCACTCCCCCGGGGGTGTTCGGTCTTCTGTCCCCGCTCAACCACGCCGATGACATGCCCGTCTCGGGCGTGACGCTGGATTGGAACGATTCGGCGGGCGCCAAGACGTACAGGCTGTATTTTGGAACCGTCAATCCGCCTCCGCTCTATCATGTCGGGTTGATGGCCAGCCGGTATGATCTGCCGGTCCTGAACCCCAATACATGGTATTTCTGGTCCGCGACCGCCACGAACGGATGCCTTCCGGATTACTTCCCGGAAGCGTGGTCGTTTTTCACGGGAACGGCCTGCATTCCGCCGGAAGCGCCCCACCTCCAGAGCCCGCCCTGCGGGGCGGCGGGCGTGCCCGAGTCGGTGACGCTTTCGTGGTATGCGGCGGCGAACGCCGTGTTTTATGAAGTCTGGCTGGGGCTCGATCCGGGCCATCTCGTTCTGCTCGGCACGACCACCGAGCTCTCCTGGGCGGTGGCCGATCTCCTCGAGGGAACCGAGTATTGCTGGCTCATTACGGCGGTGAACGACTGCGGGACGGCCCACAGTGAGACGTGCTGCTTCACCCTGGCGGGAGCGCCCGAGCCGGTGGAGACGCTGCTCTATATTCCGGGGGTGGCCGCCATGCCGGGTGATCACGCCTCCTGGTGGAAGACGGACGTCCAGCTCATGACCACCAGCGATCGGGACGCCGCCTACAGCATCACCTTCATTCCGGCCGACACCGACGGAACCCAATCCCCGCATGTCATCTCGGGCACTCTGGGCGCCGGCCGGGTGGAGCGGTACCAAAACATCGTCCATGACGCGTTCGGGCTCTCGGAATCCTTCGGCTTCCTGCGCATCGTCTCCGATCAGCTCCTCATCGCGGTGGCGCGCACCTACCACGACACCGATGATGGCACCTACGGGCAGGGCATCCTGGGCTACAGGGTGGATCCCGTGCTCGGCCTCAGCGATATCCGCCATCTGGTCCGCCGGGGCGAGGTGGGGTACCTGATCCATCCCATCTTCGGGACGGCCTACCGCAGCAATGTCGGTTTCATGGAGGTCACCGGGAAGGCCGTGGACGTGGAAGTCACCCTGTTCAGCCACCTCGACGAGCCGCTCGGCACCAAGGTCTACCCCCTGTTCCCCCTGGGATTCCAACAGGTGAGCGGCATTTTCGAGGACATGGGGGTGGAGGGCGACCACTTGGCGGCCCGGGCCGAGGTGTGCATCACCGGCGAGGGCACGGTCCTGGCCTATGCCTCCATCACCGACAACACCACGAACGATTCGATCTTCACCGTGGGAGAGAAGTTCCTCGAAACTTTCTCCGAGACGCAGCGGACCCTGGCGGCCGCGGCGCACACCCATGGCGCCAACAACTCGTTCTGGCGTTCCGATGTGAGGGTCCTCAACCCCCACGCGGGCAGCGCCAATATCACCTACACCTACCGGCCCGCGGACGGAGCGGCCATCACCAGGACCCTGGCGGTCCCCGCGATGAACATCCTCTACACGAACGACGTGCTTTCCCAGATATTCGGCATCATCGGCGACACCGACGGTAGTCTGGATGTTGAGTCCGACTCCCCGCTGATGCTCTCCAGCCGCATCTACACGGACGCCCATGTGGGCGGAACCTACGGGCAGCAGATCCTCAGCTATCGGCCCGACCAGGGGATCGTCAACCATCACAAGGGGATCGTCCTGGGCCTGAGGGACAACGGGAATTACCGCACCAACCTGGGGATGACCGAGATCGCCGGCGGCACCCTGACCGTCCTCGTCCAGCTTTATGACACGACGGGCGTCTTCATTGCGGAAC
This sequence comes from Holophagales bacterium UBA2201, assembly GCA_002327305.1. Taxonomy (GTDB): domain Bacteria; phylum Acidobacteriota; class Thermoanaerobaculia; order UBA2201; family UBA2201; genus UBA2201. The sequence goes on from DCUZ01000052.1 coordinate 19,899, forward strand.
GCTCCGTTAATCTGGCCCCCTACCAACACATGCAATGGAACAACGTCTTCCTGCAATGGGACCTTAGTGGAACCTTCGAGGCGTATGCGGTGGTCCGGGGCGTGGCGGGCGGGGGCCGCGTGGCGGCCTACGCCTCCGTCGTGGACAACCGGACGAACGACGCCGTCTACATCCCGGCGCAATAGCCCGGACCGGCGGCAGTATAAAGGGCCTCCCGCGGGGGAGGCCCTTTTGCATGCGCGACGAGGCATCACCGGAAGCGTGGACGATCCATCCGGGCATGGGAGTTCCGGCCTGCGGCAGGCCCGACCGGCGGCGTCTTCTGCGCCACCCGGCGAAATCCTGGCGCGGCACTTGCATAAGAATAAGCGGGCTCCATTCCCAGGGGAGCCGGAAAGGAGAAGAACAACATGAAAACGTTTATGGTTTTGGGGATCCTGCTCATCATCGTGGGGATCGCGGCTTTTGTGTTTCAAGGCATCTCGTACACCACGCGGGAGAAGGTGGTGGATATCGGACCGATCCATATGTCGGCCGATAAGACGAGGACCCTTCCCATCGGGCCGATCGTGGGCGGCGTTGCCCTCGCGGGCGGCATCGTGCTGCTGGTGGTCGGACTTAAAAAGGGCTGACGGCGGACGGGCGCTCCCCCCCAGGGAGGCCGACCGTAGGGACGAGGGAAATCAACGGGGCCGGCGCGCCTGGAGATCTACGCCGGGTCCCGCGGGTGTTTAATCCCTGCCCCGGAGCCGCCCGCCCCGCTTGGCCCCGGAAAGTCAATTTGACCTGCCCGCCGGTCCAACTGACCGGTTTTCCCCCTGCCGGCAGCGGAATTTTCGGGCATCGCGCTTGCATTAATCAAAGTGTCGGAAAGTTCAACGGTTCCGGTTCGATTCCAGCAGGAAGCCAACCGGCAAATTCGAAAGGAGCGCCATCATGTTATGGACCATCATCGTCATTCTGCTCATCCTGTGGCTGCTGGGGTTTTTCGCCTTCCATGTCGGCGGCGGCCTCATCCACATCCTTCTCGTCATCGCCGTGATCGTGGTCCTGGTGCGCCTTATCCAGGGGCGGCGGCTTTGAACGCGATCAGCGCCGATCATCCCGCCGATGTCCCGGAGGACCCAATGACCGCCAGGAGGATCGCCTACGAAGAGGCATGCGATGCGGAGCTGTTGCAGTGGAGCACCCAGATCGTCATGCTCAAAGCCAAGACGGAGCGGGCCGATCCGGAGATCAGGATGTACTGCCGCAAGGCGCTCGACGCCCTGCAACTCAGCCACGAGAAGGCGGAACGGAAACAGCTGGAGCTGAAGACCGCCAAGCGGGGGGACTGGGAAGGCTTCAGGGCCGCCATGGACGAGGCCCGCATGCTCATCAGGATCTCCTTCTGCGGCTTGGTTGCCAAGCTGTCTTGAAAGGAGGAAGCGCCATGCGAACCCGGTTGGAGTCCGCGCTGCTGTTCGTCCTGGGGCTGATGGGCGTCACCGTCTCCGATGCCGATCCGCCATCCGATTCCGCCGTCGACCCGCGCGATCGTTCGACCCCGGGGGGCGACCTCATGCCTTGGGAACTCGCTGAGGCAAGAAAGGCCGGGAACACCTGCGTGATCATCAGCTTCGACGGCGGCCCGAACGCTTCGCGCGCCCCCGCATCAACCAGGGATCCAGGAGAAGAACGATGCTCGAACTTATTGCCGTCATCCTGATCGTCCTGTGGTTGCTGGGTTTCGTGTCCTCGCACACCCTGGGAGGATTCATCCACATTCTCTTGGTCATCGCCGTGGTGGTGATCATTCTGCGGCTCATTCGAGGGCGGCGCCCGTAATGAACAGGGAAATGTCGGGAGGTGCTGCGATGAAACCCCCTTAGATGCCCGAGCCTGATCCCTATCGCTGTTGCATCTGTGGATTAGCACTTCAAAAAAAAGAAAAGGAGAATCTCTATGAAAATGAAGTATGTCGTGTTCCTTCTGGCGGTGGCCCTGATGGTCGCGGGCTTGCCCATGTACGCCTCCGACACGGACGACCGCATCGAAGCCTCGGCCAAGGCGACCTATGTGTTCAAGACCTATCTGGCCGACGATGACATCAAGGTCAAGAGCAAGGACGGCCATGTCACGCTGTCCGGCACGGTCCTCTACGAATCCCATCTGTCCCTGGCCGAAGAGACCGTGGGGAACCTCCCCGGCGTTAAGAGCGTGGACAACAAGCTGGACGTCAAGGGCGGGCGCCCCGCCGAAAATTCGGACGCGTGGATCCAGATGAAGGTGAAGACCTCCCTCCTGTTCCACAGGAACGTCAGCGGCACCGGCACCGAGGTGGACGTCAAGGACGGCGTGGTGACGCTCCGGGGCGAAGCGGACGACAAGGCCCAGAAACAGCTGACGGGCGAATACGCCAAGGACATCGTGGGCGTCCGGGACGTCAAAAACGAGATGACCGTGGCCAAAGCCCCGAAGGCCAAGCAGACGATGGGCGAGAAGATCGACGACGCCTCCATCACCACGCAGGTGAAATTCGCGCTGCTGACCCATACCTCGACCCACGTCATGAGCACGAAGGTCGAAACGCAGAATGGCGTGGTCACGCTCTACGGCAAGGCGACCAGCGGAGCGGAAAAGGACCTGGTTTCCAAGCTTGTCGGCGACATCAAGGGCGTGGTGGAGGTCAGGAACAAGATCGTCGTCGAACCGTCCAAGTAACTCCGCGCCAGCGGCTCCTCTCGGGGATCCGTGCTTCAGCCCACACCGGTGAATGCACGGGTTCTCGAGAGCAATCACGGAAGGAGAACGCATTATGAGAACGAGGAATCATTCCGTACATCCCGGCATCCACCCCGCGACGCTCAATGTCCTGTGGCTGGGCGTCGGCATTCTGGTCCTGGTGGCCTGCGCAAGCACCGGCATGCAACGGTCCGCCAAATCCACGGCGTCCATGCAGACGGTGGACAGCGACATCAAACAGGCCCTCCTGCAGGTGGACGTCACGAACGCCTCCCTGGAGAACCTCATCCGGCCGGGCCAGCTTGACGCCAAGAAAGCCTTCGACCACTATTCCGGCAACGTCGCCAAAATGGAGGGCAAGGGCCAGCTGCTGGTGAAGCACATCGATGAAATGAGCGCACGGCGCCTGGATTACTTCGCGGAATGGGAGAAGCAGGGAAACACCTACGCCAACGCGGAAATCCGGGAGCTGAGTGAACAGCGGCGCGCCGACCTGAGCGCGATCTTCGCGGAGATCCCCGCGGCCAGCGTGGGCGTCAAGGGTGCGCTCAACACCTACCTGTCCGACATCAGGGAGATCCAGAAGTACCTATCGAACGACCTCACGTCCAAAGGCATCGAGTCCATCACGCCGACCGCCCAAAAGGCCGTCGATGACGGCGCCGAACTGAAGGAAACCGTCAAGCCCGTGGTGGCCGCGATCGAACGCGCCCGGGCCGAAACGGTCCAGGGAGGCGCCCAATGAAGGAGTCCCTCATGACCCATGCAACGACCAGCTCCGAAGACCTGCACAGTGCCATGTCCCTGCTCAACGACGCCGCCCAGAAGAAGCGCGACGAGGTGCGGGACCTGCTCGGCGGGAAGTACGCCGACCTGCGCGCCGTCCTGGACGAAGCCGCCCACGCATCCGCCGGCTGGATCAAGCACGCGGGGGAGGCGGTCACCGGGTCCGCCCGGAAGGCCGCCTCGACCGTCAACGATTCGGTCCACGAGAACCCCTGGCCCTACATCGGGGGTGCGGCGTTGGGCGCCCTGATCCTTGGGTTCATGATGGGGCGGCGGCGCTAAAGGGGTTCAGCCGTGGGGTTCCTGTGCGGGCTCCTCTCCACGCTTTTCGGCGGTTGGTCCAACCGCCTGATGGGGAGCTTGGAGGCGGAGGCGGCCGTCCTCTATGTGGGCGGAGTCCGGAAGGCGCGCGAGGCCTTCATCGCCCTCCTGATCGCCGGCCTGTTCCTGCTGCTGCTGATGATCGGCTTCCTGCTCGTTCACGTCGCGCTCTTCCTGTGGCTGCCGTGGAGCCTGACGGCCAGGGCGCTCGTGCTGCTGGTTCTCGGCGTGGTCTATTTCGGCAGCGGGTTGGCGGTCGTCATCGCCCTCACCTCCCAGCGCGCCTGGATGAAGTTCACCAAAGTGGACCGACTCCTGGCCCGCCTGCGGACCAACCGATAGCCCGGGCCCCAACGCCACGGCCATTGATCGTCGTTTCAAGGAAAGGAGAATCCTTATGAATTCCTGGTTCAAGATCGTCTTCATTTCCGCGTTCGTTTTAGCGGGGGCCGCCTCCGCGGGCGCGGACTTTTCGCTCCAGATCGGAACGGACAATTTTTTCCTGTCCGTGGGGGATTACGATTATCTTCCCTACGCGATCCAGAATGACCCCGGATATGCCCCGCCCCCGATCAACTTCAATACCATGATGAGACAGTATGGCCAATGGGTGAGCGTATCCTACTTTGGGCGGGCCTGGCGGCCGTGGGCCTCCTCCGGCTGGCGTCCCTACACCTACGGCCACTGGATTTACACGGAGTACGGCCCCTACTGGGAGGGCTACGAGCCCTGGGCCTGGGTCGGGTATCATTACGGTTCCTGGATCTTCGACCGCCGATACGGGTGGGTCTGGATCCCGGGCTATGACTGGCATCCCGGCCGCGTGGCCTGGGCTCACGGCTACGGCACCATCGGGTGGATGCCCCTGCCCCCAGCCGGATACGACTACCGCCGGGGCCACCTGACCTATGCGGGAGGATACAACCAGTTCAGTTACTCCGACAACGCCTTCGGACAGAACTACGGGTACGATTCGTACAGTTACGGCGGGCCGTACTATGATCCCCGGGCGCATGATATGTTCTACAATCCGGCCTACGCCGCCATCAGCGTCAATCTCTGGGTGTTCATCGAAGGCTCGGATTTCGGGCAGGACAACTATGCCGGATACGATCTCGGCCCCGACTACACCCGGTACGCCTTCGACCAACGGACGCTGAGCATTTCGAACCGGCCCATGGAGCAGCAAGTCCTGGAGCAGATCGTCCGGCAGCAGGTCCAGCGGGTCCCGGTCGAGATGCGGGAGATACAGGCGGACAAACGGCCCATCAAGGTCGTCGTCCCCACCGGGAACGCTTCGGCCGAGCGGATACGCCGGCAGAGCCCGCAGGTCGTCCGGCAGGTCATCGCCCCGGCCTTCGCGCAGGAACAAAAGCGGTTCAAAGGGAACGAGTCTAAGGTCCAGGCCCCCGTGTCGAAGATCTTCCAGCAGGAAAACGTCCAACCCAGGATCACGACCCGTTCCAGGACGCAGGTGATCGACGATGCGCGCGAGGCGCAGAAGAACAGGGAACAAAAACAGATCCAGGCCGTGGAAAGGGCCAAACAGCGGACGGAACAGCTCAAGAGGGAAGGCAAGATCAAGGAACCCGGCAGGAATACGGGCCAGCCCGTCCAGAACCCGTCCGATTATCGTTCGGTCGGCGGCCGCGAAGCGGTCCAGCAGAACGCACCCGGCCGGCCGGTGATTGCCGGTCCCGCCCCGGCCCCCCGTCCGATGTCCAACAACGCGGCGAACATGCCCCCCGCTTCGGCCCAACCCGCGCCTCCAACCCCGGCTGCCGTTTCGCAGCAGCCGCATCCTGTGAATCAGGGTGCGACTCCCCACCCGGTGGGTGCCGGCAGCAGCCCGGTCGTTGCCCCGGGAAAGACCGGAGGCATGAATAACACCGACGCCGCCATCACGAACCTGGCGATGACGAGGATCCGGGAAAGCCTTCCGAAGATCGCCGCCGGCGTCAGCATCCAGACGAAGAACGGCATCGCCACCGTGTCCGGCAGGGTGAACAGCACGGCGGAGGCGAACAGCGTCATCGGCCTTGTCTCCGGCATCGGCGGCGTGAAGAGCGTCAAGAACAAATTATCGGTCAAGCCGGCCCGTTCACAATGAACGGACGGATGAAGGGAGGCCTGGGGTCAGGAACGTCCCGTTGCCTTTTCCCAGGCCCGCCCTTCCCGGCTATTTCAACCAAGAAAGGATGACCACAATGACAACCCTTTTGATCGTGCTTCTGGTGCTGGTTCTGCTGGGCGGCGGCGGTTGGGGATACTCCCGATACCGCCGGTAGCGCCCGATAATGAGGATGAACCCGATGACGGGGACCGAAACGGCGGACCGGCAGGTCTGGAGGGGAAATAGGGAACGGTCCCTGTTTGCCCTCCCATTTTCCCGGAGAAATACATTAAGGAGGAATGGCCATGTTCCATTTGATCGGGTACATTGTCGTCGGACTGGTCGCGGGGGTCATCGCCAAATGGGTGATGCATGTGCCGTTGACGGTCTTCTGGACGATCGTCCTGGGCATCATCGGGTCGCTCCTCGGCGGCGCCCTGACCCACGTGGTGGCGCGGCCGTCGAACAGGCGCTACTATCCCGCCGGCCTTATTTTTTCCACCCTGGGTGCGATCCTGGTCCTTTACATCTGCTTCAAGCTGAACATCCATTTCCCGCGGATTTGATACGCCATTCCAGGGAAACCATGGGATCTCAGCCCAGCGGCCAGACAGTTTTACCAAAGGAGATGGGTTATGAAAACGAGCCATAGGGACAAAACCGAGGGAACCTTGCACGAGGTCAAGGGCAAGGTCAGGGAAGTCACCGGAAAACTCATCAACGATCCTGAATTGCAGGCCGCCGGCGCCTCTGAAAATTTCGCCGGCAAAGTACAGAAGAAGATCGGCAAGATCAAGAAGGTCTTCGGCAAATAACGAAAGGAGGATGCCATGGATTCCACAACGCTCATCATCGTCATCATCGTGGTGCTTCTGTTGTTCGGCGGGGGCGGCGGATATTATTGGCACCGACGACGGTAGATGCCGCTTCCGACGATCGCCAGGACACAATCAAATTCAAATTAAGGAGTTGACGCAATGCACAAGAGAGATGTCTTCATCCACGGTCTGGTGCTTCTCGCGCTTATCGCCATCCTGGCCGCCTGCTCGTCCACCCGCACGCATGAAAGCACGGGGCAATACATCGACAGTTCGGCCATCACGACCCAGGTGAAAGCCCTGCTGGCCGCCGATGATTTTCTCAATTCGTTCGCGATCGGCGTCGAAACGTACAAAAACGTTGTCCAGCTGAGCGGCTTCGTGGATTCCGAAAAGGCCCGCGAGAAAGCGGAAAAGCTCGCGGAGAGCGTGGAGGGGGTCAAATCCGTCAAGAACGATCTGATCGTGAAATAGGCCGCCGGCCTCCATTTCAGGAGCAGGCTGGCAGTATCATAACTTTATAAGCCGCTGAAGGGAAAGGCGCCGGACGGCCCTTGAGACGTCCTCCGCCATTCCCCGTTGCGGTGAAAAAAGGGGGGGGTGCAACCCGTGGCAGTTCTTGATAAGAAGACACAGAGAGACGGCGTTGGCGGGTCTGCGGAGAACCCCGGGGCGGCGGCGCCCGGGGATGGGGCCCGGGCGCGCCGGGCCCTCCGGTGGATCCTGCGCGTCATCTCCACGGTGTTCGCGATGGCCGGATGGCGGCTCGAACATCTCAACGCGGCATGGGTCGCGGGAAGCGTCGCCTCCTTGTTCATCGCCCATGAGCTCGTCCTCCGCGCCGACGCGCGGCTCACGATCCCGTACTTCCTGTTCACGCTCGCCTTCTACTACGGAGGGAACGCGGCGATCCTGCGGTCGAGCCTCCCCGCCCGTGCCATCGCCCGTATGGGCGAGGAGCGCGCGTTCAGAGCCTACGAGACCGTGGCTGGGCTGATGTTCCTCAACCAGGGGCTGGGGGTCGGCTGCATGGCGGCGCTGCATGTGCATGCGATTGAGGGAGTGGTTCCCGCACCCCTGGTGCTCGGCGCGGGCGCCGCGCTCTTCGGCGTCGGCTTGCTGATCAAGTTGTGGGCCACCCTCACGGTGGGCGTGGACGCGTACTATTTCCGCGACATGTTTTTGGGACACGCGTCGGCCCCAGCGTCCGACCGCGGGCCCTACCGCTTCATGCGCAACCCCATGTACGGCGTGGGGCAGCTTCAGGGATACGGCTACGCGCTGCTCTACGGATCGCTCCCCGGGGTCGCGGCCGCCGGCATCGGGCACCTGCTCATCTACGCGTTCTACCTGGTCGCCGAGCGCCCGTTCGTGCGCCGCATCTACCTGTCCCCCCCGGTCCTTCCGGAGGACCGGCGACAGGCCATCGGTATCCCATGATGGAAGCGGTGCGGGTCCTGTCGTTCAATTTCCCGACGACGCTGCAATCCGTGCAGACGGGGATCCTGAGCCGACCTCCCTTCGCCGCGGAGGCGGTCTCCCGGGCGTCCGATCTCCTCAGGCACCTGGAGGGGCGCCCCTATCGGCTGATGATCCTGACCATGCCGGGCGACGGCCTTGAATTCAGGGACATTCTTCCCATCGTGCGAAATCCCCGGATGCCCAGCTCCAGCGGGTCCGTGATGCTGTTGACCCCCGCGGAGCGCGTCGAGGAGCACCGCGCTTTTCTCCATAAGGGCCTCGATGCGGTCCTGCCCCGCACGGCCGCCCCCGAGGCCGTCGAGGCCGAGATCGCCCGCCAGGTCAAGGTCGCCCCCCGCGCGAACACCCGCGTCATGCTCCGCCTCAACGCCAGGATCCAGACGCAGAACAGCATGATCATGTGCCAGACGGCCAACCTCTCCCCCTCCGGGCTGTTCCTGATCCATGCGCCGACCCTGCCCGTGGGAACGGTGTTCGCCTTCGAACTGATGCTCCCGAAAGCGAGGGATCCCATCGCCGGCGAGGCGCGCGTGGTCCGCCACGCGTTGCGGAACAAGGAGAAATTCGAGGGGATGGGGGCGGCGTTCATCTCCCTCTCCCCGGATGACCAGAAGCTCCTGCAGGATTTCGTCGCGCGGAGCGGCGGCACCGGCGGCGCGTAGCCCCCGTCTCCCGCAAGGCCGGGCCGGCGGAAGAATCGAGGATTACCGGATGGCCCCCCTCAACTCCTCCGGACGGACCCTTCGGCCCGCGCGGATGAGTTCGCGGGCTTCCTCGATCTTGTCCCATACATTGCAGAGCATCACGCCCCGGACGAGACCGTCCCGCAGGTAGTAGAGGACGCCGGTGTCGTTTTCCCTCGTCCAATCGGCCTCGACCTGCATCAGGGGATCCAGTTCGCCCACGGCTTCGAAACCGAAATCGAAGAGGTCGGAGAAAAAGTAGGGCATGGCAGCGAACGGTTCCAAGGCCCCCGTCATGGACCGCCCGGCGTGGCGCCCCTGTTGGACGGCATTGTCCCAGTGTTCCAGCCGCCTCCGCCCCCCCGGGCCGGGATGGACGAATCCGGCGTTGTCCCCCGCGGCGAAGATGGAGGGATCGGAGGTGGCCATCCGCTCATCCACCCGAATGCCGTCCCCCAGCGCCAGCCCCGCCGCGGCGGCCAGTTCCGTGGACGGGGAGATCCCGATGCCGGGAACGACGAACTTGGTCTTGACCGTGCGGCCGCGATCCGTTGCCGCGACGATCCCATCCCCTTCCCGCGTGAACGCGACCGTCCGCTGGCCCGGCAGAAGTTCGATCCCCCGGGCGGCATAGGCGGCCTGCAGGGCGCGGCCCAATCCCTCTGGGAGCACCCGCGGGATAAGGCGTTCTCCGGGATACACCATCGTGACGTTGACCCCGCTCAGGGACAGGGCGGCCGCCATCTCGGCGCCGATGAATCCGTTCCCGATGACGAGGGCGCCGGCGCCGGGCTCGGCCAGGGCCCGGACCGCGCGGTAATCGTCCAGCGTGCGGTAGGGTATGATCCCCGGCAGGTCCGCCCCCGGCAGGTTCAGGATCCTGGGCGTCCCCCCGGTGGCCAGCAGGAGTTTTTCATATCCTACCCGCCGGCGGTCTCCCTCCACCGCAACGGTGCGGCCGGCCGCGTCGAGGTCCACCACCCGCTTCCCCAGGAGGAGTTCCACGGCCAATTGCTCGTACCACTCCCGGGGATGCAGGTAGATCTCCGCCTCCTGCTTTTTGCCGGTCCACAACTTCTTGGACAGCGGCGGCCGGTCATAGGGAAGGTGGGGCTCCTCCCCGATGAGCAGGACCGCTCCCGCGGGGTCCCGCTCCCGGATCCCTTCGATCGCGGACACCCCCGCCAGTCCCGCCCCCACGATGACATACTTGAACTTTCGGACGCTCATCGATTTACCCCCAATGATCATGATTCCCTCCTGACGTATTGTGTAACGAGCGCAGGCCCTCGAAATCTTCCCCCCGCCCGCACCCGGGCTGCACCGGGGACGACCCGTCCGGCGGAATAACGGGCCCCGGAACGCTGTATTCAGGATGAATGCCATCCCGGTTCAGCGAGGTAAGTTCCATGGACAAGGGAGCGTTAGTGGTCATCGACATGCTCAACGATTTCATCCTCCCCGGCTCGCCGCTGGAGGTCCCGGATGCCCGGCGGGCGGTCCCGGCCGTCCGTCGGGAGATCGAGCGCGCCCGCGCCGCCGGCCGCCCCGTGATCTATCTCTGCGACTCCCACGACCCCGACGACGCCGAATTCGGGCGCTTCGGCTGGCCCCCGCACGCGGTGGCCGGAACGCGGGGCGCCGAAGTGGTCGAGCCCCTCCGGCCTGAGGCGCGCGACACGATCATCGCCAAGAGGACCTACTCCGGGTTCCACCAAACGGAGCTCGACGCCGCCCTCCGCGGCCTGGGGATCTCGCGCCTGCGGCTGGCCGGATGCGTGTCCCACATCTGCGTCCTCTTCACCGCCGCCGATGCCGTCCTGCGAGGATATGAAGTGACGGTCGTCCGGGACGCGGTGGCCGGCCTGGATCCGGTGGAACACGCGGCCGCCCTGCGCATCATGCAGCGGGCCCTGGGGGCGCAGATCGAGGGCGGGATTCCGGCCCTTCCGCGGATGGGGATCGCCTCGTGACCGCGCGGGGCAGGAATAAAACGGCCAGGTCCCGACGGTTATCATGCCTATGCGAAGTTCCCGGAAAGGAGATCCGACCATGAGCAGTGAACGAGCGTTTAAAGAGCGGGTATCGGAAGGCCTCCATGCCCTGCAGGACAAAGTCCATCTCGAGGATGTGCGGCGCATCGCGCTCAACGGAAAGCACTATGCGAAAACCCATCCGATGACGGCGATGGCGGTGAGCCTCTCCGCCGGCATTGTCATCGGCTACCTCGCCAAGGCCGTCGTAGACCACCGCCGCCACAACGGCACGGGGGCGGCCCCCTAAGGTCCTCCCCGCCGCCCGATCTGTTGCGGATGAAGGAGATAAAGTGGGACAGTCGCCTCATGGGGTCCGCTTCATTGCCTTGATTCAACACATGGAAGGCTGTCGTCTGTAAAGACAGGGAGGGGGCGGAGCCAAGGGGGCGTCCCTGCGCTAATCGGGCGACCCGCCGGGTCGCCCCTACCCTTTTTTATCCAATGCTTTCTTCAGCAGGTCGCCCAGACTCGTGGTGGCCTGCTGGGAATCGGAGAATTGCCGGGCCAGGTGCTTCTCCCGCGCCCGCTCCTTGGGCGAGACGCGGCGGTCCATGAACCCGCCCGCTTTCTCCGGTCGTGAGTGTCCACACGAACGGTCCTGGCATCTCAGCATCGCCTCGCCCCTGCCGCTCACCTTCACCATGAACTTTCCGCACATGGGGCACTTGACCTTGGTGAGGTTGTCTTCGCGGTAGGTGGCGGTGGCGGCCTTGACGCTCTCTACCAATTCGCCGGCATTCTTGCGGATGTCGGCGAGGAACGCCTCCGGCCTCTCCTGCCCCTTCGCGATCTTCGACAGCCGAAGCTCCCACTGGGCGGTGAGCTCCGGCGACCGCAGGACCTCCGGTGCCAGTTCCACCGCCTGCATGCCCTTCGATTGCGGGACGAGGTGGCTCCCCTGGCGCTCCACATAGCCGTAGCCGATCAGTTTCTCGATGATCTCCGCCCGCGTGGCCGGCGTCCCCAGGCCCCCCTCCTTCACCGCTTCGCGCAGTTCCTCGTCCTCGATGAACTTCCCCGGGCTCTCCATGGCGGTCAGCAGGGTGGCCTCGGTGTAGCGCGGCGGTGGAACGGTCTGCCCCTTCTCCAGCCGGACGGTCTTGACCGGTTTCGGTTCGCCCTTCTTCTGCGCTTTCAACGGCTGGTCGGGCAGGTCGTCCTTGTCCCCGGCCTCGTCGGCGGCCACGCGGGAGGTGACGGCGCGCCAACCGGGATCCCTCATCGCCTTGCCCCTGGTGAAGAAGTCCTCGCCGTTGACGCGCGTGGTGAGGGTCAGCTGGTCGTAGAGGCAGGGGGGATGGAGGACGGTGACGAACCGCTTGACGACGAGGTCGTAGAGGGTGCGCTCGTCGGTCCCCAGGCGCTTGAGGTCCGGCGCCTGTTCCGTGGGGAGGATGGCGTGGTGGTCGCCCACCCTGGCGTCGTTGACCAGGCGCGGCCCCGCCTTGAGGGGCTTGTCCAGGAGGGGCTTGATGAACCCGGCCCACGGGCCGAACGAGGCGGCCTTGAGGCGCGCGGGGAGCGTCGGGACGAGGTCGGTGGTGATGTAGCGGGAGTCGGTGCGCGGGTAGGTGACGATCTTGTGGTTCTCGTAGAGCCCCTGGAGGGTCTGGAGGGTCTTCTTGGCCGACCAGCCGTGGAGGCGGTTGGCGTCGCGCTGGAGTTCGGTGAGGTCGTAGGCCAGCGGAGGCGGCTCGGTTTTGCTTTTGGAATCCACCGCAACGACCACGCCCGGATGGCCCTGCGCCTTGGCGACGATCTCTTCCGCCCCCGTCCGCGAGAAGAGGCGGCCGTTGCCGTCGGCGTCCCGCCAGCGCCCGCGGTAGTCGCCGAAGTCGGCGTTGACGGTCCAGAAATCCCGCGGGACGAAGGCGGCGATCTCGCGCTCCCGGGCGCAGATCATGGCCAGCGTCGGCGTCTGCACCCTCCCGGCGGTCAATTGCGCGTCGTGCTTGCAGGTGAGCGCCCGGGTGACGTTGAGGCCGATGAGCCAGTCGGCCTCCGAGCGGCATCGCGCGGCGTGGAAGAGGTTGTCGTAGGCCTGGCCCGGCTTCAACTTGGCGAAGCCCTCCTTCACCGCTTGATCGGTCTGCGAGGAGATCCAGAGCCGCTTGAAGGGCTTGCGCCACCCGGCCAGTTTCATGATCCAGCGGGCGACCAATTCCCCCTCGCGTCCGGCGTCGGTGGCGATGACGAGTTCGCCCAGGTCGTCCCGTTTCATCAGCCCCGCCACGACGCGGAATTGGTTGGACGACTCCCGGATGACCTTCAATTTCATCGTCTCCGGCAGCATGGGGAGGTCCTCGAGGCGCCAGGTCCTGTACTTCGCGTCGTAGTCGTCGGGCTCGGCCAGGGTGACGAGGTGGCCGAGGGCCCAGGTGACGACATGCTTCTGACCCTCGGCGTACCCCTTCCCTTTCGGCGCGCAACCGAGAATGCGGGACAATTCGCGCCCCACCGAGGGCTTTTCAGCCAGGACCAGGGTTTTCACGGGGACATTGTACACCGCATTCCCATGGGCGGAAAAAATGACGCGCTGAAGCGTGAAAGTTGGGCAGGAATAGCATCCGACCGCGCCGCCGCCGGCAGGAGGCAGGGAACAGGTCGGGAACATAAATACTGAAATCCGTATTACAATGGGCAGGGCCATGAACGAATATCGCATCCTCCTCTATCGGTTCCCCGAGCGGTTCATGAAGGTCCGGCTGGGCCTGCTGGCCCGGCCGCCGTTCATCGCCGATTCCGCCCCCAGGCCGGGGGAGTTCTTCCACCGGCTGGAGATGGCCCATTACCGGATGCTCATCCTCACCCTCCCCGACCCGGAGATGGACCTGGAGGACCTCCTGCCCCTCATCCGCAAGGAGGGCGCCCCTTCGGCCCGGTGCAGCCTCATCGTCCTGGCCGCCCCCCGCCACCTTTCCGAGTTCCGCCTCCTCCTGGGCAAAGGGCTCAACGCCCTCGTTTCCCTGGACGACCCGCCGGAGACATTGGAGGCGGCCATCGCCCGCCAGGTGGAGGTCGCCCCACGGGTAGAGGTGCGCGTCATGGTGCGCCTCCAGGCGCGCCTCGTCCACGACATGGCCACCCTGTTGTGCCAGACGGCCAACCTCAGCGCTTCCGGGATGTTTTTGGAGTTGAACCGGAAGATCCCGGTGGGGAGCGAATTCGTTTTCGAACTGGCGATCCCCGGCGCGAAGGACCCGGTGGCCGGCACCGGCGCCATCATCCGCCACGCGAACCCGGAGCGCGAGGGGCGGGACGGGATGGGGGCCGCCTTCACCGCCTTCCGCGGGGGCGGGGAGGTGGTTCTGAAGGAATACCTCCAGCGTCGGGCCGGTCCCTGACCGGTCCCTGGCGCCGTCCCGCGCCCCTGGAATCCTCCGATGAAGCCGCTGCGATCCGCCGGGAAGGCCGTCCGGTCCCCATCCCTCTTGCCTCCCCGGGCCGAAATGCTATAAAATAGGATCCGCATGAAATTTCTGGGAGTGGTGCACAGTTCCGCGCAGAAGATGGGGTCCTACCTGGCCCCGTTTTTGGACCTGAAGACCCTGGAAGGGTTGGGCGGGGTCGCGCCGGACGTCATCGTGGCCGACTTCGCCTCCCTCTCGCCCGCCGATCTCCAAGGCATCCTGAAGTTCCTCCCCGACCAGCCCCTCTTCGTCCACACCGGGCCCGCGGAGAGGCGCCCGGTCTTCGCCACGCACGACCTCAACCCGGAGGCCCCTCCGGAGGGATTGAAATGGGAGACCGGAAAGATCTACCTGGCCGCCGCCGCCCGACGGGCCGCCGTCTCTCCGTTCAACCTGGAATCCTTCTTCGCCGATCTGATGGACATCCCCTCGGGTCTCCTCGGCCTGCGCAAGGGGGGGCATGAGTTCCTCTTCTATCTGCAGAACGGACGCGTGGTGTACCAGAAGAACTCGGAGCGGCCCATGAACCTGGGAACGATCCTGGTGCGGGAGGGGGTGTGCGACGAGGAGGCCCTCGACGAGGCCCTTCAGGATCAGAGGGCCACCGGCCTGCCGCTGGGGCGTTGCCTGGAGCGGCGGGCCAAGGCCACGCGGGAGCAGGTGCAGGCGGCCCTGCAGGAGCAGGCGGGGATGATGATCCAGAGGATGGCGGCGCCGGGGGTGGCCCTGGCCCTGAAAATGGACTTCGTCCTGCCCTCCGACCCGTGGGAACCCCTCCCCGTCCAGCGCCTCCACCTCCTCTCCGACTTTCTGAGACACCTTCCCCGCTGGCCCGGGGAGGTCCCCCTGTGCGTTCACCCCGAAACAGAGGTGGCGGCGGCGGACCGACCCGAATCGTTCACCTCCCTCGCCCTCACCCCGGGGCAGTTCTTCCTCCTCCAGCAGGCGACGGCCCCGATGTCCCTCCGCACCCTCTACTCCCTCATCCCCGGGGCCCTCTTCGACAAGGAAAAAGACGTCTTTCTCCTGGCCACGGCCGGCGTGCTGAAGGTGGTGAAGACCGCCCGGCGCCTCAACCCCTTCGACGAAGCGCTGGAACTGGCCAAGGGATTGGGCAAGATCTCGTTCTACCAGATGCTGGGGGTCCGGGAGGACGCCACGCGCGAGCAGATCCGCGCCGCCTATTTCGACCTGGCCAAGCGGTTCCATCCCGACAAGTTCTCCCGCTATCCCGACTACCCCAAGTACGCCCGGTCGCTGGAGGACCTCTTCGCCACCATCAACCAGGCCTACCAGATCCTGACCGACCCCGAAGAGAAGGCCAAGTACAACAAGCGGATCCAGGAGGGGAAGACCCTGACCGTGGACGTCCACGAGAAGGCGCGGACCCTGACCGCCGAGGCGCGGGCCGCCATCCAGCAGAGGCAGTACGGCGTGGCCGTCCAGAAGCTCAACGAGGTGGTCTACCTCAAGAAGGCGGACGCCCGGACCTACCTCTACCTGGGACAGTGCTTTCTCAAGGACGGCAACCGGATCAAGGACGCCGAGACCGCCCTCAAGAAGAGCATGGACCTGGATCCCGGCGACGCCGACGTCCACTACCAGTTCGGCCTGGTTTACCTCCAGGCGGGGCTCAAGGGGCGCGCCGTCAAGGCCTTCCAACGCGCCCTGGAGCTGAACCCCGCCCACCTGGACGCGGACCAGCAGCTCAAAGAGATTGAATAGGATCGCGGTCGAGGGCGTCTCCTACGCCTATGGGAGGCACCCCCTCCTGCAGGATGTCCGTTTCGAGGCCCGCACGGGGGAGGTGCTCCTGGTGCGGGGGCCCAACGGCTCGGGCAAATCCACCCTCCTGCGCCTCGTCGCCGGGCTCCTCCACCGCCCCTCGGGGCGGGTCCGCTTCCTGGAGGGGGACCGGGAAGTCCCCGAGGGGGACCTTCGCGCCCGCCTGGGGATGTGCGCGGTGGAGCAGAACCTCTACGACGAATTGACGGCCCTGGAGAACCTCCTCTTTTTCGGCCGCCTGCGCCTCGGCGGCGACTGCGCGGGACGGGCCGAGGCCCTCCTCGGGCGGGCCGACCTCCACCCCCACCGCCACAAGCCGGTCCGGTCCCTCTCCTCGGGGATGCGGCAGAAATTGAAACTGCTGGCCGCGGTGGTCCACGCCCCCGGTTTTCTCCTCCTGGACGAACCGGGCTCCAACCTCGACGCCCGGGGGATGGAGTTCCTCGCCGGCCTCGTCGAGGAGCAGAAGGACCGGGGGCCGGTGCTCCTGGCCACCAACGACCCCCGCGAGTTCGGACATGGCACGCGCGAGTACGCCCTGGCTCTCTGAGGCCGCCGCCATCTTCCTCAAGGACCTCCGTTCGGAACTCCGGACGAAGGTGGCGGTGAATTCCATCGTCCTCTTCGCCGTCATCACGCTGGCGCTGGTCTCCTACACCATCGGCCCCTACCGCATCCCCCCGGCAGAGAAACCGGCCATCCTCTCGGCGCTCCTGATGATCATCCTCTTCTTCGCCTCCATGACGGGCCTCTCCCGCGTCTTCGTCAAGGAGGAGGAGGCCCGCACCGCCGACACCCTGCGCCTGGCCGCCGATCCCCAGGCGGTCTTCCTGGGCAAACTGCTCCTCAACCTTCTGACCATGGCCGGGGTGACGGCCGTCGTGGTGCCGCTGTTCTCGATCCTGATGGAATTTCACCCCATGCACATCTGTTCATTCTATGGAATCACCGCCCTGGGAATGCTGGGGTTGACGATCGCCTCGACGCTGATCGCGGCCATCATCTCCAAGGCGGGCAACAAGGGGGCCCTGTTCCCCATCCTGGCGTTCCCCATCCTCCTGCCCCTCCTGCTGGCGACCGCCGACGCCCTGTCCAAGGCGGCTGCCTGGCCGGACCTCTCCTTCATGGGTCAGGCGCTGGGGATCCTGGTAAGTTATTCGGGGATCACCTTCTTCGCGGGGCTCATCCTGTTCGAGAAAGTGTGGAGGGCATGAAACCGATCGTCTTTCTCTGGCTCTTGGCCGTCATCGTGGCCGCGTTCCTCTGGTCGCCGCCCGCCTCCGGGTTCGTCGGCGAATCCAGCCGCATCGTCTTTTTCCATGTGCCCGCCGCCTGGGTCGCCTCCCTGGCCTTCCTCATCTCCGGCTACTGGTCGGTGCGCTTTCTGCGCAGCCGCGACCTGGAGCACGACATGAAGGCGGCCGTGGCGGTCCGGCAGGGTCTCCTCTTCACCGTCATCGCCACCGTCTCCGGATCGGTTTTCGCCAAGGTGATGTGGGGCGCCTACTGGAACTGGGACCCGAGGCAGATCTCCATCACCCTCCTGCTGTTCATCTACGCCGCCTATCTCGTCCTCCGGCAGTCCGTGGACGACCCCCTGCGGCGCGCCCATCTCTCCGCCGTCTACGCCATCTTCGCCTTCATCACGATGCCCTTCTTCGTCTTCGTCATCCCCCGGCTCTACTTCTCCCTCCACCCCGACACCTTCATCAACGCCGGGGGGAAGATCGAGATGGGGGGGCGCATCCTGGCCACCTTCCTGGCCTCCCTGGCCGGGTTCACCGCCCTGTTTGCCCTGATGTACCGGCTGGAATGCCGCCTGGAGCGCCTCCTGCTGGCCAAAGGAGAACACGCATGAGCGACCTCGCCGCCCTCGCCCTCGTCACCGCCCTCCTCTGGGGGGGACTGTTCCTCTACTTCCTCCGCCTGGACGCCCGCGTGCGGAAACTGGAGAAGGAATGAAGCGGACCCACCTCTTCGCGCTCGCCGGCATCGTCGTCTTCGCCGCCCTGGGGTTCTGGTCGTTCCGCAAGACCCTCACCCCCTATGTCCCCTTCGAGCAGGCGATGCGCTCGCCGGCGGTGGTCCAGGTGGCCGGCACCCTGGTGGAGAACACCAGCGCCTATACCGAAACCGACCGCACCCTGCGGTTCACCCTGCGGCAGAAGGACGGCACGGCCATCATGCCCGTGACCTACAACGGCGTGAAGCCGTCCAACTTCGAGGAGGCCACCTCCATCGTCGCCATCGGAGCGTGGGACGGAACGGCCTTCCACGCCCGTCAACTGCTCGTCAAGTGTCCCAGCAAATACCAGGACTCGGGGACCGAAAGGACCTATTAGGACCGTTATGACAATATCCGGCTACACCGTCCACCTCGCCCTGATCGCGGCAGTCGCCAGCACCCTGTTCTATATCCTTGCCCTCTGGAAGAGGAGGGATTACCCGGCGGCCCGCTACGCCTACTGGGGGAGCACCCTCTTCATCTCCCTCTCGATGCTCTTTCTCCTCTACCACCTCTTCACGCGCGATTTCCGCCTCTCCTACGTGACGGCCTACTCCTCGCGCGACCTGTCGCCGCTCTACACCCTCTCGGCCCTGTGGGCCGGGCAGGAGGGGTCGTTCCTCCTTTGGGTATGGTGCGCCCTCACCCTGGGGCTCTTTCTCATCCCCCGCCTCAAGGCGCTGGAGCCCCTGGTGATGTTTTTCTACAACCTCCCCATCGTGGCGCTGCTGCTCCTCCTCCTCAAGCAGACCCCCTTCAAACTGCTCGCCCAGGTCCCCGCCGACGGCCGCGGCATGAACCCCCTCCTGCAGAACCCCTGGATGGCCATCCACCCGCCGGCCATGTTCGTGGGGTACGCCGCCTTCGGAATCCCCTTCGCCTTCGTCCTCGCGCTGGCGGCGCGCAGGGAGTTCGGCCGGTTCATCGCCACCGCCTACCCCTGGGTGGTCTTTGCGTGGCTCTCCATGGGATTCGGCATCATCCTGGGCGGGTTCTGGGCCTACGAGACCCTGGGATGGGGCGGCTTCTGGGGCTGGGATCCGGTGGAGAACGCCTCCCTCATCCCGTGGCTCATCATGAGCGCCCTCCTCCACGGCATGGTCCTCCAGCGGCGGTTCAACGCCTTTCACAAGACCAACTATTTCCTGGCCGTCTTCTCCTTCGTCTTCATCCTTTACGGCACCTTCCTCACCCGCTCGGGCGTCCTGCAGGACTTTTCCGTCCACTCCTTCCTGGACCTCGGCATCACCGGCCTTCTCCTGGTGGTCCTGGCCTTCTTCCTCGTCCTCGGGGCGGCGGTGTTCGTCGCCTATCGGAAGGACTTCCCGGCCGGCGAGAAGATCCGCGGGTTCTGGGGGCCGCCGTTCTTCCTCTCCTTCACCGCGTTCCTCCTCCTGGCCTCCGGCCTCTTCGTCACCCTGGGAACCTCGTCGCCCATCCTGAGCAAACTGTGGGGCGAGCCGTCCAAGGTGGGGAACGATTTCTATGTCATCACCAGCATCCCGGTTTATCTTCTGATCATGGCCATCATGGCGGTCTGCCCCCTCTTCTACGCCCGGGCGAAGCGCTCCACCATCCTCGGTTTCGGCGGCGCGGCCCTCCTCGCCACCGCGGCATCGGCCCTGTGGGGGGTCCACCACCCCGTCCATCTCCTCTTCGTCGCCCTCTGCACCTACGCCTTCGCCGCCCAGTCGCTCTGGATCAAGAAGATGGAGATCGGATTCATCCACGCCGGCCTGGCGATGTTCATCGTGGGGGCCATCTTCTCCACCGGCTACGACCGGGCCGAGAAACTGGTGCTCAGCGAGGGGGCGCCGGTGGAGTGGGAGGGGAGGCAGGTCACCTTCAGGGGATTCAAGGACAGCCCCGACGGCCGCAGCTTTTTCCTCCTCACCCTGGAGCGGGGCGGCCGCGCCGTCGAGGCCCGGCCCAAATTGTGGGAGAACCCGCAGAGCGGGCAACTGGTCGCCAACCCCGACATCCTCAAGGGCCCGTTCGCCGACCTCTACCTGGCCGCCGAGCAGTACCAACCCCCGCGGGGGGGCAACGACCTGACCCTGGTCAAGGGGGAGACGAAGAACGCCGGTCCCTACGCGGTCACCTTCACCGGCTTCCAGTTCGGGGGCGACCACGGGGGCGACGGACCCGTGGAGCTGGGCACCGTCCTGACCGTGACGCGCGAGGGGGCGACCTGGACGCTGATCCCCACCGTCACCATGGGCGGCGACCAGGTCCGGCCGAAAGAGGCGGCCCTTCCGGAGCCGGAGGCGCTGGGATTCCGCATCCTGAATGTCAACGCCGACACGAAAAGCGTCCGCCTGGAGGTCCTGGGGACGGCGGGCGCGGGCGCCACGGCCGCCACGGCGGTGGTGGAGGCCATGCACATCCCGTTCATCAATGGGGTCTGGCTGGGGACCCTCCTCACGCTTCTGGGTGGGGCGGTGTCGCTCTGGAGGCACTGGAAGCGTCCCATGGAACCCGAGGTCCCCATCGCGGCAGGCGCGTCCGGGGGGGGAGCCGAGGCCTGAACCGCGGTCCGCAAAACATGCGTCGCCCTGCGACGCCTCACGCCTCGGGCTGTAGCCGCGTCAGGTAATAGATCCCCGACAGGATGAGCATCCCCCCGAGGAGGACGGAGGGGCGCAGGGGCTCGCCCAGGAGCAGAAAGGCCATCACGAGGGTGACCACCGGGATGAGATTGGCGAACGTGGAGGTGAGGACCGCCCCGCCCGCCCGGATCCCGGCCTGGAGGGTCAGGTACCCGACACCCGAAGAGACGAACGCGAGGTAGGCGATGGCCCCCGCCGCGGAGGCGGTCAAGGGGCCCGGCCGGACGAAGACGAATTCCGCGGGAGCCAGCAGGGAGAACAGGGCCAGGGTGGAAAGGGCCTGGTAGGCGGTGATGGTGAGGGGATGGTGCCGGCGGCTGAGATGGCGCACCAGGAGGGTCCAGGCGGCGGCCACGAGGGCCCCGATCAGCATGAGGCCGTTGCCCAGGGCGTGCCGGCCCAGTTCGGCGGCCTCCCCCCCTCCGGTGATGACGGCGATCCCCGCCACCGAGAGGATGACGCTGAGGAAGGCCCCCGCGTGGAACCGCAGGGTGCGGAAGGCGATCCCCAGGAGATAGACCCACAGCGGGATGAGGGCCACCATCAGGGACGCCTGCGAGGCGGTGGTGAACTTCAGGCTGAGGGAGTCGAACACGAAATAGAGGCCCGGCTCCAGGAACCCCAGGGCGACGATGGCCGTGAGGTCGCGCCCCCGGGGCCGCGGCAGGCCCCGCCAGCGGTGCAGGAGCATCAGGACCGGCGCCAGGAGGAGGTACCGGAAGAAGACCGATTGGAAGGGGGGGAAGACGCGGTAGGCCACCTTCACCGCGATGAAGGAGGAGCCGAAGGCGAAGACCATGACGCTCAGCGGCGCCGCGGCCCGCCACCTACTCGTATCGGAGGGCTTCAATCGGGTGGAGCCGGGAGGCTTTCGCGGCGGGGTAGATTCCGAAGAAGATGCCCACGGAGGCCGCGAACCCCAGGGCGAGGAAGATGGCCCACATGGGGACGTGCGCATCGGGATAGTTGGGGATGGCCTTGGCCCCGGCGATCCCGAGGGCGTACCCGAAGACCAGGCCGATGGCGCCGCCCACCACCGAGAGGGCGATGGCCTCGATGAGGAACTGCAGGAGGATGTCCCGGCGCCGGGCCCCGACGGCCTTGCGCAGGCCGATCTCCTTGGTCCGCTCCGTGACCGAGACCAGCATGATGTTCATGATGCCGATGCCGCCCACGAGGAGGGCGATGCCCACGACGGCGCCCACGACGAGGGTGGTGGTCCCCAGGATGCCGCCCACGATCTTGAGGATCTCCTCCTGCATCATGACGCGGAAGTCGTTGGGCTTCCCCTCGGCGATCTTATGGGTCTTGCGCAGGGTCTCGGTGATCTGGTCCTTCGCCGCTTCCGTCACCTCGGGCGTGCGGGCCTTGATCTCCAGGACCATCCGACGCGAGGCCGTTTCCCCGTAGATGGATACGGCGGTGGTGAAGGGGATGAGGATGGTGTTGTCGCGGTCCTGGCCGAAGAACTTCCCCTTCTTCTCCATCACCCCCACCACGGTCAGCGGGTTGCTCCCCACCAGGATTTCCTTGCCCACGGGGTCGGGGCCCAGCCCCAATTCCTTGACGAGGGTCTCCCCCACCGCGACCACGTGCCGCCGGGCCTGGAGGTCGTCGGCGGTGATGAACCGCCCCCGCTCGGTGTAGTGGTTGATGATCTCCATGTAGTGCTCGTTGACCCCGAACACCTGGGAGCTCCACTTCTTGCCGCCGTAGTTGATCCATCCCCCCTGGAAGATGATGGGGGTCAGTTTCTCCACGGCGGGGCAGTTGCGCACGATGGCCTCGGCGTCGGCCAGGTCCAGCTTGACGTCCCGGCCGGCGAAGTCGGGGTTGTTGGGGTCGCGCTCGGGGAACACCTCGATGTAGGTGGCCCCCACGCCGCCCAGCTCGTTGGAGATGACGAAGGAGAGCCCCTGCACGATGGAGACCACGGCCACCACGGCCGCCACGCCGATGATGATGC
>DCUZ01000038.1:0-34454 GCA_002327305.1 Holophagales bacterium UBA2201
ACGTCCCCGGGCCGCGCCGGCACCACACGAGACCGGGGCTTGCCCACCCGCCCATCCACCCGGAACAGCCCCGGGTGGCACCGGCGCGGCAGGAGACCGGGGCCTTCCCCCTGCCCTCCCTCCCGAAACGTCCCCGGGCCGCGCCGGCCCTGTGCAAAAAAAATCGTTTTGTGATAAAACTATAAATCCATTTATGGACTACAAGGGGCACAAGCGGATCGTTTCGGTCTCATCGGGCAAGGGAGGCGTGGGCAAGACCACCTTCGCGGTCAACTACGCGCTGACCCTGGCCCAATACGGGCCCACCATCCTGGTGGACCTGGACACCGGCACCTCCTCCATCCGCAATGTCATCAATGCGGAGGTCAACAAGGACCTCTACCATTTTTTCAAGCGCAACCAAACCATGGGCGAGTGCCTTTCCCGCCTGCCCGAGAAGTGGGACCCCGACGGCCGGTACCGCAACTTCGCCTTCGTGGCGGGGCCCCAGCACTTCATCGACGAGATCGCCAACCTCACGCACGCCAACAAGAAGCGGCTCATCCAGGCCATCAACGGGTTGAACGCCCGGTTCGTGGTGCTGGACCTCAAGGCGGGGCTGGATTCCAACGTCATCGATTTCCTCCCCATCTCCAACTCCGGCATTCTGGTCTTCACGCCCCACCTTCCCGCCGCCACCATGGCGGCCTCGGACATCGTCAAGGCCATCCTCTTCCGCAAACTGCGGATCATCTTCCACCCCAAATCGCCGCTTTACGAGTTCATCGGGGGAGGAGGCCAGCACGCGAGGCTCATCAACACCCTCATTGATTCGGTGGAGGACAACTACGACACCACCGTCCCCAACCTGGACGCCTTCCTCGTGGACCTCTCCCACGCCCTGGGGGAACAGCCGCTGGTGGAGATCATCCAGAACATCGTCGAGTATTTCCATGTGTACTACGTCCTCAACATGTTCAACGGGGTCTCCCAGAGCTACGAGAAGGCCATCCAGCCCTTCGTCGCCAACCTGGTCGACAACATCTCCCAGCGGATCAACATCGTCAACCTCGGGTGGATCGTCGAGTCGCCGGAGATCAACCGGGCCAATTCCCAGCGCATCCCCGCCGTGGTCCATCACCGGGAGCGCCGCCCGCCCGACAAGGTGGGAGACGAATTGAAGCGGCTTCACAACCTCTATCTCGGCCTGAAAACCGAAAAGCCCCGCAAGGCCGCCATCCCGCACCAGTACACCCAGTCGAATCCCGACTTCGTCCTGGACAAGCAGTTGACCGCCCTCCACCACATGTCGGAGGACCTGCAGGGACACAATTTCCGGGACAACTTCGAGTACATCGTCCACCGCTCGCTCTATCTGATCCAGGGGCGGCGGGTGCAGGACTTCGGAGACAGCCGCCTCTTCACCCCCGAGGAATTCGTCGAACTGGTCTATTCGAAAGCCGTCTCCAAGGCATAGGCCGGCGAGTCGGTCGCGAGGAAGCCGGGACACGGGGAGGCCGGTCCTCCGTCGGCTGTCCCCCCCTGCCGGCACGCGGCGGACGCACCCCGCCTGCGGTATAATGACCGAACTTCAATCGGGAGGTAGCCATGCCCGTCGCGGTAGGAAGGGACGCCAAGGAAGATATCCTGCTCCACCTGGAGCAGGTTGATGCGGGGGCCAACACGGTCTATCTGGAGAGCTCCGTCCAGAACCTTTACGGCCGGCACATCCGTGAACTCCTCGAGGACGGACTCGGGGACGCGAAGGTGGAGGGGGTGACGGTGCGCGCCAAGGACACCGGCGCGTTGGACTGGGTCATCCTCGCCCGGCTCGAGGCGGGGCTGCGCCGCCTCCTGCCCGGATTCAAGACCAGGCTCCTTCCTGAAAGAGCGTGGGAGTACCGGCCGCAGGTCCCCAAGGACCGTTGGCGCCGTTCCCGCCTCTACCTGCCAGGGAACCAGCCCGACCTGATGGTGTGCGCCGCCCTCTTCCAGCCCGACGGCGTGATCCTGGACTTGGAGGACTCGGTGGCGCCGTCCGAAAAGGATGCGGCCCGCATCCTCGTCCGCAACGCCCTCCTGGCCGTGGATTTCGGTCCCTGCGAGCGGATGGTGCGCGTCAACCAACTGCCCGACGGGCTCTACGACCTGCCGGACCTGCTCGACACGGACGGCGTGGACACCATCCTCCTTCCCAAGGCCCAGCGGGCCGAGGAGGTGGGGCAGGTGGCGCAGTTCATCAAAGAATACAACACGCGGTGGGGGTCGGCGCGGCGCGTCTGGCTCATGCCCATCCTGGAGGATGCCATGGGAATTCTCAAGTCCTACGAGATCGCCGCCTCGTGCGACGAGGTGTGCGCCCTCACCTTCGGGGCCGAGGACTTCACCCGAGACATCGGCGCCCAGCGGACGAAGGAGGGGAGGGAGAGCTTCACCGCCCGGTGCATGCTGGTGATGGGGGCCCGCGCCGCCGGGGTGCCGCCCATCGACACCGTCTATTCCGATGTGGACGACGAGGCGGGGCTGGTCGCCTCGGTCAAGGAGGCCATCGCCCTCGGATTCGAGGGGAAGGGGTGCATCCATCCCCGGCAGGTGCGCCTCATCCACGACGCCTTCCGCCCGGAGGAAAAGGAATTCCAGTGGGCCGTGAAGGTGAAACGGGCCATGGAGGAGGCCCACGCCCGCGGGCAGGGGGTGGTCGCGGTGGGGAGCAAGATGATCGATCCCCCGGTGGCCGCGCGGGCCCTCAAGACCCTCAAAATGGGGGAGTTCTACGGGATGAAGGAGGGAGGCAACCATGAGTGACCTCATCCTGAACGCCGTCGGCCGCCGCGTCCCGCTGGAGGTCAACGGCAAGCCGCAGACCATCTTCCAGGGGGTCGGCGCCTATCGGCCCACCGGGCCCAAGGCCGCGCCGCGCATCCCCTCCAACGCGGACTACGGCACCGACAAACGCCTGAGGTCCCTGCGCGAGGCGCTTGAAAAGTGCGGCCTGCGCGACGGCATGACCATCGGCATCCACCACCATTTCCGCGACGGTGACCTCACCGTCGTGCCCCTCTTCGACACCATCGCCGAGATGGGGTTCAAAGACATCACCTTCGCCCCCTCGGCCCTCTTTCCCACCCACGAGCCCCTCATCCGCCATCTCGAGAGCGGCGTCATCCACCATATAGAAGGGAGCATGAACGGCCCCATCGGCCGGTTCTGCACCCATGGGAGGATGAAGGGGACGGGCATCCTCCGCTCCCACGGCGGGCGGTGGCAGGCGGCGCAGGACGGGGAATTGAAGATCGACATCGGCCTCATTCCGGCCCCGTCGGCCGATAGCATGGGGAACGCCAACGGCGTCAACGGCCCCTCCGCCTGCGGCCCGCTGGGGTTCGCCCTCACCGACGCCACCTTCGCCGACCGCGTCATCGTCCTGACCGACCACCTCGTCCCGTTCCCCAATGTTCCGTGGGAGATTCCGGGGATGCTGGTGGACTATGTGGTCGAAGTGGAAAAGATCGGCATCCCCGAGAAGATCGTCTCCGGCACCACCCGCATCACCAAGAGCCCCACGCGCCTCCTCATCGCCGAGTACATCGCCCAGTTCATCGAGGAGGCGGGTTACCTCGGCCGCTCCTTCCAGGCCGGCGCCGGCGGCATCTCCCTGGCCTTTGTCCAATACATGGCCCAGCGGATGCGCGCGGCCGGCGTCAAGGCTCCCTTTGCCCGGGGCGGTTCGACGAAATACCTGGTGGACCTTCTCAACGAGGGACTTATCGGGTATATCCTCGACGGGCAATCGTTCGACCTCGACGGGGTGAAGTCCCTGCGCGACAATCCGAAGCACATCTCCACCAGCCCCTTCACCTCGTACAACTACCACTCCAAGGGGAACATCGCCCAGCACGTGGGGACGGCCGTCCTCGGCGCGACCGAGGTGGACCTGCAATTCCGCGCCAACGTGGTCAGCCACTCCGACGGGTACCTCCTCCACGGCATCGGGGGGTGGCAGAACACCCTCGACGCGGACCTCACCATCCTGGCCTTCCCCCTCTTCCGCGGTCGCATCCCCATCATCGTGGAGGAGGTGACCACCGTCTGCGCCCCGGGCGAGATGATTGACGTGGTCATCACCGAGCGCGGCATCGCTGTCAATCCGTTGCGACAGGACCTCCTCGACCGGCTCAAGGGCTCATCGCTCCCCATCGTCACCATCGAGGAACTGCGGCGCAAGGCGCTCCAGCTCTGCGGCGCGCCCGACGCACCGGTAAGGGACATGGAAACGCCGGTGGCCATCGTCAAATGGGTGGATGGGACGGTGCTGGATACCGTCTTTAAGGTGCCGGAGCGGGAGTAGGGGGCGCATCCACCCGCCCCGGGTAGATGGCAGCTCGTAGCTCGTAGTTAGCAGCCGCAGAGGCGGAACATGTCCCGTTCAATTGACAACCTACTTAGTGGTTTGATAGCCTGCTCATATGTACACACATAAGATTGCCTTGGTTGCAATGATGATTTTTTCAACGATGAACTTAAATGCCTCTCAGAAAAACTATGCCAAGGCTTTTTATCCAATAATTGCTGCTCAAAAAACCCTCTGGCTTGATGAAAAAATTGAATTCTACTTGAAATTCTTGGGAAGTCTGCCGCCTCATTCTTTAAGAATTCACGACGAACTCTTCAAAGATGATCTATGCAAAGCATCGCAATCGGAGATGACAATACCCTTGGCTATGTTGCCAGGGAGCAATTGAAGAAGTGCAAGTAGCTTTCGTAAGCTTATGAGCGAAAATTGTTTTGGCCGCTCTGATTACTATGGCCAGTCCCTAATTAATTGCGGCTTGCATGTGCTAATTTGCAGCTACGGCTCAATAAGGCGTGCCGCGCCCTTCACAGGAGGGCGGCTACAAGGGCATAGGGATGTGAACGTCGGGAAGAACGGAGGAAAGAGGCAATGAAGAAAGAAATTGCTAAGGCAACTGGCGGGCATGCGTCGCCTTTCGAGCGGATCAAGCGCACGAATGAGGCCCAAAACGAGTATTGGGAGAGCCGCGATCTGGCGGAGGTATTGGAATACACGCAGTACCGGAACTTCGAGGCCGTGATTGCGAAGGCCAAACTGGCGTGTTTCAATAGCGGGTACCGGATTGAGGACCATTTTGCCGACGTCAGCAAAATGGTCGAGATTGGGAGTGGCGCAACCCGCGAAATCAAGGGCACGATGCTTTCGCGTTACGCCTGTTACCTTATCATTCAGAACGCCGATCCCAACAAGGAGATCGTGGCGCAGGGTCAAACATACTTTGCCATCCAGACGCGGCGGCAGGAATTGGCGGACGGGCATGTCGAGGACGAGCGCCGGGTTCTGTTGCGGGAAGAGATTCGGCGTCATAATGTGCAGTTGGCGGACGCGGCCAAAGGCGCCGGCGTGATCGAACCCCTGGACTACGCCATTTTTCAAAACCACGGGTATATGGGCCTTTACGGCGGGTTGAAACAGGAAGACATTCACCGGCGGAAGGGTCTGAAAAAGAGCCAGAAGATTTTGGATCACATGGGAAGCACGGAACTGGCGGCGAATCTGTTTCGCGCGACCCAGGCGGAGGAGAAACTGCGCAGGGAAAGGGTGAAGGGGAAAGACGCCGCGAACCGGACGCATCGTGAAGTCGGCGCTAAGGTGCGGCAAACCATCAAGGAATTGGGCGGGACGATGCCCGAAGAATTGCCGGTGACGGACAGCATCAAGAAGATCGAAACCAAGCAGAGCAAGCGACTCGGCAAAGCGCAGACGCCCGCCAAAAAGAAAAGCGAGTAGCCGGACATTAATTTTGTAGCCACGGCTTAATGAGCCGTGAGGTGCCCATCACGGAAAGGCGGCTACAAGTGCAAGGGTGGGTGAACAGATCTGCGGCGGCTAATATATTGCCCGGTTGTCTCGGCGAGGGGCATCTTCCCCGCCTTCCCGCCTTTCAGCATTTCTCCACTAACCCCCCGCCTTGACAGCGGCTTAGGAATGATTTATAATACCTTTCCACGCCTATGGTGAAGAAAGACATGATCCAAGCCATCGCCAGTGAATGCGGCCTCCGGATGGACCAGGCCGCCCGGGCCTTTGAAACCATCCTCGCCGCCATGGAGGAGGGTCTGGTCGCCGGGGAGCGCATCGAACTGCGCAACTTCGGAATTTTCAAGGTCGTGGAACGGAAGAAATCCTTCGGGCGGGACATCAAGAAGGGGACCCTCATCCCCCTGGGTCCCAAGAAGCGGATCAAGTTCAAGCCGGGCAAGATCGTCGAGTGAGTTTTCCGGGCCCGGCTGAAGCCGCCATCCCGGTCAAGCCCAAATTCCAGCACAATTACCTTCTGGCCGTCGGCCTTTTCGTGCTGACCTTCGCCACCACGACCCTCATGGGGGGATTGTGGGTGGCCGAGCCGACCCCCATCTTCACCTGGCAACAGCTCGTCCTCAAGTTCGTCTCCTGGGAATATCTCGCCGCGGGGATGCGCTTCTCCGGCCCCCTGTTGTTCATTCTCCTGTGCCACGAGATGGGGCATTACCTGGCCTGCCGCCGCTACCGCGTGGACGCCACCCTGCCCTATTTCCTTCCCGCCCCCCTCGGCGTGGGGACCTTCGGCGCCTTCATGAAGATCAAGGACCCCATCCCCTCCAAGCCCATCCTCTTCGACATCGGGGCGGCCGGTCCCATCGCGGGGTTCCTCGCCGCCCTGCCCTTCGCCGCCTACGGTCTCTACCACTCCGTCCCCGTCCTGGCCCAGGGGGGCGAGGGCGTCATCGTTCTGGGGGAACCCCTGTTGTTCAAGGCCCTGACGCTGGCCATGTGGCGGCTGGGGGAGGGGGTGACGCTCATGCTCCATCCCTTCGCCTTCGCCGCCTGGGTGGGGATGCTGGCCACGATGCTGAACCTCCTCCCCTTCGGTCAGTTGGACGGCGGTCACATCCTCTATGCCCTTCTGGGGCGCCGGCAGAGGAAGATCGCCCTCCCGCTCTTCGCCGGACTCCTGGTGATGGGGTTCTTCTGGTGGGTGTGGCTGTTGTGGGCCGCCTTCATCCTCTTCATGG
Organism: Holophagales bacterium UBA2201; assembly: GCA_002327305.1. Lineage (GTDB taxonomy): Bacteria > Acidobacteriota > Thermoanaerobaculia > UBA2201 > UBA2201 > UBA2201. Next base: position 7,048 of record DCUZ01000038.1, read on the forward strand.
GGCCGTTCCACCCGCGCCTGTGGGACGAGCCCATCCCGCTGGGACGAAAACGGAAGCTTCTCGGCCTCGCGGCCGGGGTGATCTTCATCCTCACCTTCATGCCCGTCCCTGTCCGTTGACCGGCGGCGGGCCTCCCATTAACACGCCTCAAGCCCCGGCATCAAGTATAATTCAGGCATGTCCCCGCGCGGCCCGCGTTTCCTGAAGGCCTTGGCGTTTTTCGTCTTCCTCCTGCCCGACGCCGGCTTCTGCGCCGACGGCGGAGGGGGCTCCCACGCCCTCATCGGCAACATCGCCGTCGCCATCACCGCGGCGGCGGGGGTGGGACTGGCGATGAAACTCCTGCGGCAGCCGGTCATCTTCGGCCAGTTGCTGGCGGGGCTCATCATCGGGCCGGTGGGACTCAAGTTGATCACGGACCAGTCGCAGATCGTCACGATGGGCGAGATCGGCCTGATCCTCCTCCTCTTCATGATCGGGTTGGAGATCAACCTCCACAAGATGCTCTCGGCCGGGCGCCTGGTCCTGGTCCCGGGCCTCCTCCAATTTCCCCTCTGCGCCGGCCTGGGGTACGGCCTCGTCTTCCTTCTGGAGGCCGCCGGACTCGATTTCGGGGGCGGATACGCCCGGGCCTACTTCGCCATCGCCGTGGCCCTCTCCAGCACCATGATCGTGGTGAAACTGCTCTACGAAAAATCCGAGTTGGACACCCTGGCCGGGCGCGTCACCGTGGGCATCCTCATTTTCCAGGACATCTGGGCCATCATCATCCTGGCGGTCCAGCCCGGCCTGGCCGACCCCCGCCTCGGGGGGATCCTGCGCACCTTTCTCGCCGGGGCGGTGCTGGTGGCGGTGGCGATGGTCGCCAGCAAGCATGTCCTGCCCCGCCTCTTCCACCGCGTCGCCAAGGTGCCCGAACTCCTCCTGGTGATCAGCCTGGGGTGGTGCTTTCTCGTGGCGCTGGTGGCCGCCCGGCCCGAGGTGGGGCTTTCGATGGAGATGGGGGCCCTCATCGCGGGGGTCTCTCTGGCCACCTTCCCCTACAACGCCGATGTCATCGCCCGGGTGGTGAGCATCCGGGATTTTTTCGTCACCCTCTTCTTCGTCGCCCTGGGGATGCAGATCCCCTGGCCCGACGCGGGAGTCCTGGCCGCGGCGGCCGCGATGGCGGGCGCCGCCCTCCTCCTCAGGGTCCCCGGCCTTCTCGTCCCCCTTCTGGCGCTGGGGGCCGGCCACCGGGTGTCCCTGCTGACCTCCATCAACCTGGCGCAGGTGAGCGAGTTCTCCCTCGTGATCATGGCCCTGGGGGCGGGGTTCGGGCATATCGGGGAGCACACGGTGGCGGCGGCCATTTGGGTCTTCGCCATCCTGGCCATCCTCTCCACCTACCTCATCCAGAACAGCCACCGCCTCCAGGCCGCGGGGGGAAGGTTTTTGCGGGCCGCCGGCGTGCGCGACATCGGCGAAGGCGGGGAAACCGCAAGGATGCGGCGGGGGCATCCCGTCGTGGTGCTGGGATTTTACCGGACCGCCGGCGCCATGCTTTCGGAGTTGGCCGCCCATAACCCCGAGGCGGCCGCGCTGGTCAAGGTGGTGGACTTCAACCCGCTGGTGAGGGAGAAACTGGAGGTCATGGGGGTGGACTGCGTCTATGGGGACATCAGCCACTCCGAAACGCTCAAACACGCCGGGCTGGAAGAGGGGAGGATATTCATCTGCACCCTTCCCGATCCCATCCTTAAAGGGACCACCAACCTGCGCATGCTCCAAACCCTGCGGGCCATGTTCCCCGGCCGGGCGGTGGTGGTGACCGCCAAAAGCCCGGGCCAGGCGGCCGAACTTTACGCCGCCGGCGCCGATTTCGTCATCCAGCCCTCGGAACTGGCCGGCATCGAAGCGGCCCACGCGGTCGCCCTCGCCCTCGACGGGGCGCTGGCCGTGCGTCGGGAGGAAGCCCTGGCACGGCTGGCGGCCCGGAAGGAGATCCTGCCCGGGGAGTAACAAACCTCCCCCCGCAGACGGATCGGAAGGAATCGGTTGGAACCCGGGGCCGGTTCTTCCGTATATATGAGTACCATGAAGAAAACCCTCAGAATCGTCCTCATCGTGGCGTTTCTCGGCGCGGCGGGCTTCGGGCTCGTGGCATGGAAAAAGGGCGCCTCCGGCAAGAAGAACGGCATCACCCTCGTGGAGGTCAAGAAGGGGACCATCGTGGACAAGGCCCTGGCCGTGGGGCAGATCGTCCCCCGCAAGGAGGTCCAGGTCAAGTCCCAGATCTCCGGCATCGTCCGCGAGTACTTCGTCGAGGTGGGGGAACCCATCCGGATGGGCGAGCCCCTCTTCTCCATCATCCCGGACCCCACCCCCCTCGAGTTGGCCGACGCCGAGCGGCGCATCCAGCTGGCCCAGGTGACCTACGACAAGGCGCAGACCGACCTGGAGCGCTACGACGCCCTCCGGGGCGAGGGGCTCATCCCCCCAGGCGACTACGACGGCCGGAAGCAGGCCTTCGACCAGGCCCGCATCCAGTTGGAGCAGGCCAAGGACCAGTACTCCCTGATCAAGGAGGGGAAGATCCTGCGGGCCGGCGGCAAGGGCGTCGACTCGGTCATCCGGGCGCCGGCCACCGGCACCGTCCTGGAACGCCCCGTCAACGCCGGGGACCCGGTGGTCCCGCTCACCTCCTACCAGGCCGGGACGGTGCTGATGACCCTGGCCGACATGGGCGATCTGATCTTCAAGGGGACCGTGGACGAGATCGACGTGGGCAAATTGCACGAGGGGCTCCCGGTCCGCATCCAGATCGGCGCCCTCCCCGAGGCCCAGGTGAAGGGGGAGCTGACCCGCATCGCCCCCAAGGCCAGGGAAAAGGACGGGGCCACCCTCTTCGACGTGGAGGTGACGATCAACGACGCGGGCGGAGCGGTCCTCCGCGCCGGGTTCTCGGCGAACGCCGATATCGTCATCCGGGAGAAGCAGGAGGTCCTCATCCTCCCCGAACGGCTCGTGACCTTCGAGGCCGACAAGGCCTTCGTGGAGGTCCCCGCGGCCGATCCGAAGAAGGAGCCCGTGCGGCGCGCGATCAAGGCCGGCCTCTCCGACGGCTTGCAGGTGGAGGTCCTGGAGGGGCTGGCCGAGGGCGAGAAGGTGGTCCAGCGGCCGCCCAAGGAGATCACGTAAATGAAAAGCAGTTTCGAGTTTCGAGTTCCGAGTTCCGAGTGGGATGGCCGACCGGAAACTTTAAACTCGCAACTCGTAACTCGCAACTGGAGGTGGGGCGGTGGTACTTAGAAACTACCTCCGCCAGTTCCTCCGGGATGTCCGGACGCAGAGGTTGCGCTTTTTCATGACGCTCTTCGGGATCGTCTGGGGGACCGTGTCCGTGACCCTGCTGCTGGCCTTCGGCGAGGGGATGCATCGCAAGATGGCGGCCGATGCCAAGGGGCTGGGGGAAAACATCGTCATCTGCTGGCCGGGACGCACCGGCAAGCCCTGGCAGGGGCTCAACAAGGGACGGGCCGTGCGGATGACCGAGCAGGACGTGGAGCGGTTGAGGACGGAGGTTCCCGACATCACGGCCATCGCCCCGGAGTACTCCACCGGATCGGCCCGGTTCGTGGTGGGCAAAAAGACGCTGGTGCCGTACCTCGCCGGCACCTGGCCCGAGTATGCCGACATGCGCAGCATCATCCCCGATTCCGGGAGCCGATTTCTCAACGCCACCGACATGGAACGGCGGCGCCGGGTCATCTTCATCGGCCACAAGCTCAAGGCCGATCTCTTCGGGGAGCAGGAGGCGGTCGGGGCCGGCATTGATATCGAGGGGACCCCGTTCCTGGTCGTCGGGGTGATGCAGCCCAAGGGGCAGGACTCCTCCTACCGGGGCCGCGACGAAGACACGGGGTACATCCCCTCCACGGTCTTCCGCGACATGTTCGGCCGCACCTATATCGAGAACTTCGTCTTCCAGGTGGGCGATCCCACCCGGGTGGAGCGGGCGAAGAAGGGGATCATCGCGGCCGCGGCCAGGAAGTTCAAGTTCGACCCCGAGGACAAGGAAGCCATCGGGATGTGGGACACCACCGAGATGACCCAGTTCTTCAACACCTTCTTCATGGCGTTCCGCCTCTTCCTCGGCATCGTGGGGGCGCTGACGCTCGTGGTGGGGGGGATCGGGGTCTCCAACATCATGCACGTGGTGGTGGAGGAGCGCACCAAGGAGATCGGCGTCAAGATGGCCCTGGGGGCCAAGAGGCGCACCATCATGGGGCAGTTCATGTTCGAGACCTTCGCCATCACCCTCCTGGGGGCCGGGTTGGGGTTCCTCATCACGGCGGCCATCTGCGGCGGCTTCCCCGCCCAGTTCAACCAGTACGTGGGGACGCCCCGCCTCTCCCTCCAGGTTTCCCTCGTCACGGCCGGAGTGCTGGGGGCCATCGGATTCCTGGCGGGGTGGTTTCCCGCGCGCGCGGCGGCCAACCTCAACCCCGTCCAGGCGCTGAAATACGACCTATGAAACTCGTCCTCCACCTGTTCCGGCGTGCCACCCGCATCCAGGTCAAACGGATGGTGATGACGGTCATGGCGCTCACCTGGGGGACCATCTCCATCGTCCTCCTCCTCGCCTTCGGCGAGGGGTTGCAGCGCAACATGGCCCGCAACCAGAAAGGGATGGGGGAGGGGATCGTCGTGGTGTGGCCGGGGGAGTCGGAGAAGGCCTTTCAGGGCCTGCCCGCCGGGCGGCGGATCAGGATGCGGCCGGAGGACGTCCAATACGCCCTTGAAAACATCCCGGAGATCGCGGCCGCGAGCGGCGAAATGCGCCAGTGGGGCATCCAGATCACCTACGGCCGCAAGTCGGTCAACAACCGGGCCTTCGGGGTGGAGCCGTCCTACGGGGACCTGCGGGCCCACTATCCGGAGGCGGGGGGGCGGTTCATCAACGCCGCCGACATGCGCGAGCGGCGGCGGGTCCTCTTCATCGGCAACGAACTGAGGGACGAACTCTTCGGAGAGGGGGGGGAGGCCGTCGGGAAGGTGGTCCTCCTCAACAGGATCCCGTTCACCGTCATCGGGGTGCTGAAGAAGAAGATGCAGATGGGGATGTACAGCGGCCCGGACGCCAACCGCGTCACCATGCCCCTGACCACCTTCGCCGCCCTCTTCGGCCGCACCACCCTCAACAACCTGGTCTACAAGCCGGCCGATCCCGCCCGGACCGAGGCGGTGCGCAAGCAGTTCTTCGCCGCGATGGGGAAAAAACTGCGCTTCCATCCGGAGGACACCCGGGCGTTCTACCTCTGGGACACCGTCAAGACGCAGGGGATGATGACCAACATCCTCTTCGGCATCAAGGTGTTCCTCGGCGTCATCGGCGGCCTCACCCTCCTCATCGGGGGCGTGGGGGTGGCCAACATCATGTACGCCGTCGTCAAACAGCGCACCGTGGAGTTCGGCATCCTCATGGCCCTCGGGGCGCGCCGGTCGGCCATCATGGGGCCGCTGATCCTGGAGACCCTGTTCCTGACCGCCCTGGGGGGCCTCTTCGGCATTGGCATCGGGGCCGCCCTGGTGCAGCTGCTCGGGTGGCTCCAGGGGATGGCCAAGAGCGAGGCGATGCAGTTTCTGGGCAAGCCCACCTTTTCGGCCACCCTGGCCATCGTGACGGTGGCCATCCTCGGGATCATCGGGTTCCTGGCGGGCTATTTCCCCGCCCGCAGAGCGACCTCCATCCAACCCGCCCAGGTGCTGCGCTATGAATAACGTTCCTTGCATCGCAGGGGCACAGCATGCTGTGCCCGCGGTCCACGCAAAGGAGAATGACCGATGAACGGCAACGGCCGCGGCCTCATCGAACTGGACGACCTGCGCAAGGTCTACGACACCGGCAAGACCACCGTGGAGGCCCTCCGCTCCATCACCCTGACCGTCCGGGAGAACGAGTTCGTCTCCATCATGGGCCCCTCCGGCTCGGGCAAGTCCACCCTGATGAACATCATCGGCTGCCTCGACACGGCCTCCTCGGGTTCGTACCGGTTGAAGGGGGAGGAGGTTTCGGACCTCGATCGGGACCGCCTGGCCGAGATCCGCAACCAGCGCATCGGCTTCATCTTCCAGAACTTCAACCTCCTGCCCTCGCTCACCGCGTTCGAGAACGTGGAACTACCCCTCCTGTTCAAGGGCGCCCCGACCCGGGAGCGCCGGGAGCGGACGGAGCACCTGCTGGGGCAGGTGGGGCTGGCCGACCGGATGAAGCACCGCCCCACGGAGCTCTCCGGCGGGCAGATGCAGCGGGTGGCCATCGCGCGGGCCCTGGCGTGCGACCCCGACATCATCCTGGCCGACGAGCCCACGGGCAACCTGGACACCACCTCCGGCAAGGACATCATCGGCCTCTTCGAGGAGTTGCACCACGCCGGCCGGACCCTCGTGGTCATCACCCACGACCAGGCGATCGCCCGGCGCACGAAAAGGATCGTCCACATCCAGGACGGACTGATCACTTCGGACGGACCGGCGCTGCAAGGCTGAAGGCGGAAGGCAACAGAGAGGCATCTGTAGGGGCGACCCGGCGGGTCGCCCGGCGGCGGCAGGGGATGAAATCCAATTGCAAAATGCAAAATGAAAATTGCAAAATGACAAAGCCTGCCGCTGATGCCTCGTAGGGGCACAGCATGCTGTGCCCTGGGTGGGATGTCCCATTTTCCGAAATTCAGCGGTGGCAAATGCTGAAATTGTCAATAATAAAGATCACTTCGGACGGACCGGCGCTGCAAGGCTGAAGGCGGAAGGCTGAAGGGGAAGCAAGGCAACAGGCGGCAGGCATCAGACTGTAGGCCACAGGCCTTAGGCTGCAGGCTGCAGGGGGGCATCTGTAGGGGCGACCCGGTGGGTCGCCCTGGGGGGTGGGGAGGATACGAATGAATTGCAAAATGCAAAATGAAAATTGCAAAATGACAAAGCCTGCCGCTGATGCCTCGTAGGGGCACAGCATGATGTGCCCTGGGTGGGATGTCCCATTTTCCGAAATTCAGCGGTGGCAAATGCTGAAATTATCAATAAAAAAGATCTGACCGACCCCAATTATCCCAATTATCCCGCCAGTACGCCCAGATGCACAAGATGATCAAGAAGATGGGAAAACGGAAGATGTTCTGACTGTTGAAATCCCTTCACGCGCAGCAGGGAATAATCATTCCCAAGATCAATTGCTCTTCCGTGGGTACATCAATCAAGATCTTTTCAATTAATTGAAAGATTTTCAATTATTTGATAGTACATGCCGCAATGCACTAATAATCATATAATATATACAATTGGTAAAATAAGACTTATCGCGCTGGGTATTTTTTCGGGTCGGATGGCACAAAGATTGCATAAATAAAATTGCATAAATAATGTAGGAGTACAAGGAGGTCGGCATGAAAAGGATTTCTCTCGTGGTCGGACTGCTAATTGCGGCCATATTCTCAGCGGAGCATGGGCGGCCAGCCGATCATCAAGAGCAAGCGGCAACTATTGGTCAACCTGCTCTGATTATTGGCGCGTATCAGCTGGGCGCGATCTATCCCATCCCGCGCCTGTCCTCAAGCATCAATCCATCAGACAAAGGATTGGAGCAGGCTGGAGTGATTCTTGAACTCTGCCCATATGGTTTACCTTGTCCTTGGCATTCCATTTATGACCATTGTCCCGCGGGCGGCTCGATCGATGATAATGGATATCTGGAAAGGGGGGAAACGGGCTCGTTCACCATCTTCCTTAAGAATTTGGGAAACTCACACGCCACAGGTGTTTCTGCCACTATTTCGACAACGACCCCCGGTGCGACCATCCTTTCCGGAACTTCCAATTTCCCCGACATCCCTCCCGGAGGCGTGGCGGAGTCTTCGAGCGGCTATGAAATTGTCACGGATCAGAGCTTTTCAGGATGCATTGTTGCTTTTTCCGTTGCCATTTCCGCCCATGAAGGGGCTTGGTCATATAATCTAAATTGGTCTCTTGCCAGCGGTCACTGTCCAAACTCAGGCAAGAACTTTGAAGTTTGGCCTCCGAGCGGTTGGACATTTTCCGGGGACAGCACCTCATTCTGGAAAGCAAACCTGTCCTATGGAGATCCTAATAACACTGGCGGAAGTGGACAGTGCGCCGAAACAGAGGTGTTTTTCGGCGGCCTTAGTTCCGTGATGCGTACGTCCCTTATCAGCCCTTTTGAGGGTGATATAGCGTACAAATGCAATTTTCAAAACACGGGAGGGGACGCGACGGCGGATACCGATATTTCACTAAATGGGGGAATCACTTGGATGAATGTGCACAGGGAGACGGCTTCTGATCCGAACGGACATCAAGTCCACCTTCCGCTTTATCCATACGCTGGAATGACAGTGATGGTTAGATTTCGATTATCCACAACAAGCGGGAATGCGATTTGGCAAGTGGATGAATTTCGCTCACCTTGGGGCTGTGCTATCCCGGCTATGCCTCCACCCCCTCCCTGCCATATCTGCAGCGCCGGCTCGACCCCTCCCCCCTGCGACATTCCAGGCCAAGCGCAACTGGTTGCGCCGCAAAACGGGCTCACTGGGGCGGGGACGGAAGTGTCGCTCTCCTGGATTCCCGCCGATTTTACGGATTACTATGAGGTCTACGCCGGGCCGCGAATGGGACAGCTATCGTTGATGGGAACCACTATGGACACGGCTTTCCTCATCACCGGCCTTTCCGCAGCGACATACTACGAGTGGATGGTTTCGACCGTGAACGAATGCGGTTTCAAGCACAGCCGCGTATGGTCCTTCACCACGGCGGGCGGCGTGGACGATTCCGATCACAGCCGTCCACTCTCTCCGCCGTAGAGCAAAGAAGAAGGATGAAGGAAGAAGATTTGTTCCGGCATCTCGGGGGGGGAGGAAGGCGGGCGAAAGGGTCAGGATGACCCCCAAGCTTTCTCGAGTCAAGAAAGGCAATCTGCTTTATAATAAATGCCTTCATGAGCAAACCCAAGGTGGTCCTCGTCCATCCGCTGGGGCGGAACTGGCTGCCGGGGCAGGTTGACATGACCCGCCTGGCCAATATCATGCCGCCCCACGGCCTGATGATGCTGGCGGCCGTGTTGGAGCGGGAGGGATTCGACTGCGACATCGTGGACCTCTACGCCCACCCGCGGACCTGCGAGAACCTGGTGCCTGATATCCTCGCCCGGTGCCCCGACGCCGTGGGGTTCTCCACCACCACCTCCGCGTTCCCCGGCGGGGCCGCCATCGCCTCCCGGCTTAAGGAAAAGCGGCCGGACCTGCCCATCGTCTTCGGGGGGGTCCACCCCACCTCCATCTGGGCGCGGCTTCTGAAAGGGTACCCCGCCATTGACGCCATTGTGGTGGGGGAAGGGGAGGAGAGTTTCGTCGAGTTGGCGAAGGCAGGGTTCAAGCCCTCCATGGACCTCCGGGGCCTCGCCTTTCGCGACGCTTCCGGTACTCCCGTTTTCTCCGGCTCTCGAGCCCTCATCCAGGACCTCGACGCCCTGCCCTACCCCGCCTATCACAAGCTGGAGGGGTTCCCCAAGGCCTACCCCCTTCCCATCTTCAACTATCCCAAAAGCCCCTCGACCACCTTCATCACCAGCCGCGGATGCCCCTTCTCCTGCTCCTACTGCGACCGCTCGGTCTTCGGCGGCACCTTCCGGTTCCACTCTGCCGGCTACCTCGTGGAACACCTGCGGTTCCTCCGGGTGAAGTACGGCATCCGGCATGTCAACCTCTACGACGACAACTTTCTCCTCCGCAAGGACCGCGTGGTGGAATTCTGCGGGCGCCTCATCGCCGCGCGGCTCGGCGTGACCTTCAACTGCATCGGCCGGGCGGCGGCCCTCGATGCGCCGCTCCTGACGCTGATGAAGCGCGCCGGGTGCTGGATGATCAACCTGGGGGTGGAGTCGGGGGACGAGGCGGTCATCGGGCCCCATCGGGCCAAGGCGGACCTCGACGGCATCCGCGAGGCCGTCCGGAACATCCACGCCGCGGGCATCCGGGCCAAGGGGCTCTTCATGCTGGGCATCCCGGGGGAGACCGAGGCGAGCGCGGAGGCCACCATCCGCTTCGCCATCGAGAACGGCTTCGACGACGCCAACCTGACCAAGTTCACCCCCTTCCCCGGCGCCCCCATCTACGAGACCATCGGGGAGTTCGGCCAGTTCACGGAGGAGTGGGAGAAGATGAACTGCATCAACCTGGTTTTCGTCCCCCACGGGTTCACCCGCGAGCGGCTGGAGCATTTGTACGGGCAATTCTTCCGGCGGTTCTACGGCCGGCGCCGGATGCTGTGGAACTACGCCTCGATGCTGTGGCGGTCGCCCGAGAGCTGGTGGCGGCTGTTGAAGGACCTTCCCAAATTCCTCGCCGCGCGCAGAGCGCTGGAGGCGGCGTGAAACGGCCCCCCGTCGCGGTCACGGGGATGGGGCTGGTGTGCGCCCAGGGGAATTCAGTGGCGGAGGCGATGCGGAACATCTTCGAGTCGCCCCGGGGCCCCGTTCCTCCTGCGAGATTCGCCACGCCCCTGAGCGAGTTTCCGGTGTTCGAGGTGGAGGGGGAATTCGTCCGGGCGCTGGGCCGGGACCTTCCCCCGGAGCGGTACACCCGGACCGTGCGGATCGCCGCTGCCGCCCTGGAGGAGGCCCTGGCGGCGGCGGGCCTGGGCGTCGCGGACCTGATGGGGCGGCGGGTCGCCCTGCTGGTGGGGACCACGGTGGGCGTGACGCTGAGCGACACCGCCTTCTACCGCGCCTACCGGGACGGCAAGGCGCCCGGCATCGGCCCTTATGACAGTTTCTCCGCTTCCAACCCCGGCCTCGCCCTGGCGGACCTGCTGGGCGTTCCGGTCCTTCCGTTCACGGTGGTCAACGCCTGCGCCTCCTCCACCGACGCGATCGGGCTGGGGAAGTGGCTCCTCGACGCGGGGATGACCGACCTGGTCCTGGCCGGGGGCGCCGACGAGGTGTGCGAGGTCAACCACACCGGCTTCGCCTCCCTTCTCATCTACTCCAGACACCCCTGCTCGCCCTTCGATCTGAATCGGGAGGGGCTCAACCTCGGGACCGGCGCGGCCATGGTGGTCCTGGAGCGGGAGGCCGATGTCCGGAGCAGGGGCGGGACCCCGTCCGCGTGGATCGCCGGCTACGGCACGGCCCAGGACGGCTACAACATGACCGCCCCCCATCCCGAGGCGTCCGGGTTGAGGCGGGCCGTGGGAGCGGCGCTGGAGGAGGGGGGCGTCGGACCGGAGGGGCTGGCCTTCGTCAACGCCCACGGCACTGCCACGAGGGACAACGACCAGGCCGAGGGGCGTCTTTTCGCCCGCCTCCTCCGCCCGGGGACGCCCGTCGTCTCCACCAAGGGCTATACCGGGCACACCCTGGGGGCCGCGGGGGCCGTCGAGGCGGTTCTGTCCCTGGCCTGCCTGCGCGAGGGGCGCTTGATGAAGAGCGGCGGCTATAGTGCCTACGATGAGGCCGTGGGGATCGCCCCGAGTGTGGTGGAGCGGGCCGTCGAAGGGGAGTATGCCCTCTCCACCTCCATGGGGTTCGGCGGCTCCAACGCGGCCCTTCTGCTGAGGGGGGGCCGGGCATGAGCATGGCGATTCGGGGCTGGACGACGGTCACGGCCTGGGGCCTGGGGAGGGAGGCCTTCGCCGGGGCACTGGAGCGCCGTCCGCCTCCTCCCGTTTCCTCCCTGGAGGTCCGGGAGGCGTCCGGCTCGCTGTCCATCCCCTTTCTGAAAGCCGACCTGTCCGCTGTCAAGGACTTTTTCCCGCCCCGCGCCCTCAGACGCGTGGACCCCTTCGGCAAGATCGCGCTCCTGCTCGCCGCCGCCCTCGTCAAGGAGCGGTCCCCCGGCGAACGCGAGGCCCTGGGCCTGATCGTGGCCACGGGGTTCGGCTCCTTTTCTACGAATATGGAGTTCCTCGACACGGCGTTCGCGGGAGGGCACGCCGCGGCGTCGCCCATGGTCTTTTCTTCCACGGTCCACAACAGCGCCATGGCCGCCTGCGCCATCCAGTTCGGGATCCGGGGGCCGTCGCTGACGCTGAGCATGTTCGAGCACTCCGTTCCCGGCGCCCTCCTCCTCGCCCAGGCGTGGCTGGAGCGGGGACTCTGCCCCGAAGTGTTGCTGGTGGCGTCCGACGATGTGCCGGCGCTGACGGCCTACTTCCACGCCCGGAAGGGGGAGGTCTTCGATCCGGAGCGGCCCGAAACGCTGCTGGCGGAGGGGGGGGCGGCGTTCCTGCTGGGCTCCGGGGGCGGCCACTCGATCTGCCGATCCGCCGCGCCGGCCGACGCGCGGTATGGGACGGGGGGGGCCCCCTCGCACGCGTACGCTTATGGGCGGACGTATGTAGCCCCGGCCTTCGAACTCGCCGCCGCCTGCCTGGAAACGGATCAACGGGAAGGGGCCGGCCGCCGTATCGCCCTGGAATTCCCCGGTCAGCCGCGCTGGTTGCTCACTCGATCAGGATAAGGAGGTCCCATGCCGCTCTTGGATGTCAATCGCAGTGTCCTGCTGGTCGTCGACCTGCAGGGGAAGCTCATGGAAATGGTGTATCGGAACAATTCGCTCAAGACCGTCTCCATCCGCCTGCTCAAATTGGCCGACCTGTTCAATGTCCCCGTCCTGCTCACCGAGCAATATCCCCGGGGACTGGGGCGGACCCACCCGGAGGTGCTGGAGGTCTTCGAATCCCTGAAGGCCCCGACGAAAACCCTCGACAAGACCGCGTTCGGCTGCGGCGGAGACCCCCAGTTCCTCCCCATGCTGAACTCCATGCGGCCGGGGCTGGAGCCGAAGGACCTCCAGGTGGTGGTGTGCGGCATCGAGGCCCACATCTGCGTCACGCAGACGGTCCTGGCCCTCCGCCACTGGGGCTACCCGGTCCATCTCTGCTGGGACGCCGTCAGCGCCCGGGGGGAGGAATACTACCGCAACGCCCTGAGGCGGATGGAGCAGGCCGGGGCGGTCCTGACGAACCACGAATCGGTGGGGTTCGAGTGGGCCCGCGACAAGAACCACGCCTGCTTCAAGCCCATGAGCAACCTGTTCAAGGACGCGCTGCCGCTGTGAGGAGCGCGGGAAGGCGGGCAAGCGGGAAGGCGGGAAGGGCCCCCCGGCACTTCCCTTCCGCCTTCCGCATTCCGCCTTCCGCCCGGTCGGGGGTGCAGGGGTGAAATTCGTGGGCGCCCACGTCTCGGCCGCGGGGGGCGTGGAGAACGCCCCCGGCAACGCCGCGGCCATCGGGGCGCGGGCCTTCGCCCTCTTCACCAGGAACCAGAAGCAGTGGAAGGCGCCCCCGCTGGGGGAGGCCTCCGTCACCGCGTTCAAGGCGGCCTGCAGGGAGTGCGGTTTTGCGCCGAAGCACATCCTGCCGCACGATTCCTACCTCATCAACCTGGGGTCCCCGGAACCGGCGATGCTGGCGAAGTCCCGTGAGGCCTTCACCGATGAGATGCGGCGGTGCGGGCAATTGGGGCTCAAGGCCCTCAACTTCCACCCCGGTTCCCACAAGGGACTCCTCTCCGACGAGGCGTGCCTGGACCTTGTCGCCGCATCCATCGACCGGGCCTGCGATGCCGTGCCGGGCGTCACCGCGGTGGTGGAGGCCACGGCGGGGCAGGGGGGGAGCGTGGGGTGGAGGTTCGAGCACCTCGCCTATCTGATCCAAAAGGTGGGGGATCGCCGGCGTATCGGCGTCTGCCTCGATACGGCCCACATGTTCGGCGCCGGCTACGATCTCCGGACCCGGGCGGCTTTCGACCGCACCTTCCGGGAATTCGACAAGGTGGTGGGGTTTTGGCACCTGAAGGGGATGCACCTCAACGACTCGAAGGCCCCCCTCGGGAGCCGGGTGGACCGGCACAACTCCTTGGGAAAAGGGGAGCTGGGATGGGAGCCGTTCAAACGGCTGATGCGCGACGCCCGTTTCGACGATATTCCGCTTATTCTGGAGACCGTTGACCCCGAAATCTGGGCCGACGAGATCCGAATGCTTTACGATTTCGTACGATGAAGGAGTAGTCATGCCGACCGTTGACTGGACCGACGAAGCCCCCATGGCCATCACCGTCACCGACGAGAAGGGCACCATCCTCTCCATGAACGACCGCGCCGCCGAGGTGTTCGCCGCCGACGGCGGACGCGCTCTCGTGGGAACCGATGTGATGCAGTGCCATTCCGAAGCGTCGCGGAAGATCATCGAAAACATCCTGGGGACCGGGACCCCCCACATCTACACGATCGAGAAGAAGGGAAAGCGGAAGATGATCGTCCAGATGCCCTGGCACAGGGACGGGAAATCCGCCGGGCTCGTAGAATTGTCGTTCGAGCTTCCCTCCGAGGTGCCGCACTTCGTCCGGGGATGAAACACCTCCGGCGGGCCAAGCCATGAGCCCCGGCCCGAAGTTCCCGACCCGATGCAACGCATCATGCGCCGCTTGCGGGTCCGACCCGGCAAGGGGAGAGCGGACCGTTGATGGCGCCGGGTGCCATCCGGTCGGGCGCGGCCTTTCGGGTTCCCGGTGCCCCAGACGGGCAAGGGGCTATTGCAATTCACCTAAATACCGTGATATCATAGATTTGCATGATTGAGATCCAGGTGCACCCGAGTGACATCCGTAAAAAGGTGCGCTATTATTTTTTCTCGTCGCGCCAGTTGAAACTAATGGCCTTGGGAGCGGTGGGGCTTTTGATCTTCTTCGCATGGGGCATCCTCGTGGCGCCGCAGAGTTACCAACACCAGGTCAAAAAAGCCAAATTCCGCCAGGAACTCAAATACAATCAGGCGCTGACGAACACCGTGCAGGTGCTGGTGGGCTCCCTCAGAAGCAACGCCGAGGCCCTCGATGCGAACCGCCGGCGGCTGGAGAACCTCTTCTATGTCTTCGGCGTGCCCCTCACCTCCGCCGGCCAGGGCGGCGTGGCCTTCACCCCCATCCCGGCCAATCTGCCGAGCGGGCGCGCCCTTCCCGCGTGGTACGACCGCGTGCAGGAAAAATTGACCCTGTCCGAGAAATTGGTGGAGGAACTGGAGGCGCGCGAGGCCTTCTTCCGCAGTATCACCCACGCCGTTCCCAGCGTATGCCCCATTCCGGCGGGTTCGTTCGTGGTCACTTCGGCCTTCGGCTACCGGATCAACCCCTTCACGGGGAAGCAGGACTTCCACCAGGGGCTCGACTTCGCCTGCCCCGAAGGGACCCCGATCTGGGCGGCGGGGGACGGAACGGTGACCTACGCCGGACGCTATCCCCTCTCCACCTCGGTGGCGTGGTGGCGGTACGGCAACATCGTGGTCATCCAGCACGAGAAGCACTTCATCACCATTGCCGCCCACCTCTCGTCCGTCGCCGTCCGGACGGGGGAGAAGGTGAAACGGTGGCAGAAGGTGGGGCTCACCGGCAACACCGGCTGGAGCACGCGGCCCCACCTGCACTATGAGGTCCGCACCAATCTCGCGGGCGAAAACTACGCCCCCATTGATCCGCGCATCTACATCCTCGACCTGGCCTGGCGCGACATGGACAAGATCCTGGCCCAGGCCCGGTCCACGCAGGGATCGCAGTTCGAGCCCCTGCCCTCAACTTTCAGGAGGTAGTCATGAGCCAGAGAACCGAGGAATTCCCCACGATGATCATCCCCAAGGGGACCGAGATCAAGGTCAACGACAAGGGCCAGCTCTCCATCCGCACCCCGGGCAACCTGGTGATCCAGAACTCGGGGAACTACTCGGTCCTCAGCTCCGAGCGCGGCTCCATCAAGGTGGAGCCCAACGTGCACGTGGAGGCGGTGGAGGTCTCGGCCGCCGACACCTGCCTGGTGCAGGGGCACCTGACCGCGTGGCGGGTGAAGGCCAACAAGCTTCTGCTGGAGGACCACTCCCAGGCCTTCATCATGCTGCAGGAGTCGGCGGACCTCGAACTGGCGAAAACCGCCCGGCTGGTGGGCAACTTCGCCTCCGACAAGGAGATCTTCCTCCTGATGGGCAAGTTCGCCTCCCAGTTGAAGACCCTCCCGGCCGGCGTGGACATCATGGAGGAGCGTCCCAAACTTGAAAATCGTCCCGCCGCCCCGGCCCCCTCCCCCCATCCCATGCAGATGGCCCTCGTCATCCTGGAACGGGAATACGGCCTGCAGACCTACGATCCCGACAGTCTGCAGGCCCTGCACGAGATCATCGCCGCCCTCAGGGCCGGCGACCGGGCCAAGCTTCGGCAGATCTTCCCGATCTTCTCCTCCCAGGTGCGCGAACCGTCGTCCGACGCCCTCAAGGCCTTCGGCATCATCCGGGAGAATCTGTAGGAGCATCCGCCTTTCCCGCATGAGCTCCGCACGCCGGGGAGCGGCCGGGGCCGCCCCTTCCGATGCCGATCACGCCTTCATGGCCCGCGCCCTGGCGCTGGCCGGACGGGGCCTCTATTCGACCAGTCCGAATCCGATGGTCGGAGCGGTGGTGGTCCGGGAGGGCCGGATCGTGGCCGAGGGGTGGCACCGCCACGCCGGGGGAGCGCACGCCGAGGCCTCGGCGCTGGCCCGGTGGCGTCCGCGGCGCGGCCCCGCCACCCTCTATGTGACCCTGGAGCCGTGCGTCCACCAGGGCCGCACGCCGCCCTGCGTGGACGCCATCCTGGCCGCCCCCGTCGCGCGCGTGGTGGTGGCGGCCCAAGACCCCGACCCGAGGGTGAACGGCCGGGGGATCGCCGCCCTCAAAAAAGCGGGTATCGCCGTGGAGGTGGGGGTGCGGGGGCCGGAAGCGGCGTTCCTCAACCGGTCCTTTTTCCATGCCCGGACGACGGGCCTCCCCTATGTCATCCTGAAATCGGCCATGACGCTGGACGGCCGCATCGCCGATCGCCGCGGAGGCAGTTTCTGGATCACCTCCGAGGCGGCCCGCCGGGAGGGAAAACGCCTCCGTGAAGAGGTGGACGCCATCGTGGCGGGCTCGCGGACGGTCCGGGTCGACGACCCGTTTCTGGCCCGCCTGCGGGAGCATCCTCCGCGTCCGCCGCTGTTGAAGGTGATCCTCGATCCGGAAGCCGCGGTTCCCGCCGGGGCCCGCGTGTTCGGGGACGGCCGCGTCGTGTGGGTGGTGGGACGCTCCGCCCGCGTGCGCCGCCTGCCGGCCACGGCCTCGCTCCTGCGCCTTTCCGCTCCCGGGGGCCGGTTCCCCGTGGAGACGCTCCTGCGGAACCTGGCCGCCCTCGGCGTCCAGTCGGTGCTGGTGGAGGGGGGAGGGGAGACGGTGGGCGGGTTCCTCCGGGCGGGACTGGCGCAGGAGGCGGCGCTCTTCTATGGGATGAAGGTCATGGGGGAAGGGGTAAACGCCGTGACCGGATTCTCAAACTCCGTCGCCGGCGCCATTGGGTTCCGGCCCTTCGCCGTCCGGCGTCCCGGCGGCGACCTCTACCTGAGGGGATCGCTGTGTTCACCGGCCTGATCCAGGACACCGGGGAGATCGCCGCCCGCCGGGGGGACCGGGTGGGCGTGCGGGCCGCCCGCATGAAGGGGCTGGACGGCGGGGAGAGCGTGGCGGTCAACGGCGTGTGCCTGACCCTGGAGGAGGAGGCCGGCGGCCTGCTTTGGTTTTTCCTTTCGCAGGAGACCCTCGCGTGCTCGTCCGCATCGCTCTGGCTTCCAGGGACGCCGGCCAATCTGGAGCGGCCGCTGACCCTTCAGGGATGGGTGGGAGGGCATCTGGTCCAGGGGCACATCGACGCCACGGGGCGCGTGGTCCGGGCTCTGGGGCCGCGGGGAAGCGTCCTGCGGGTGGGTTATCCGGCGGAGCACCGGATGCTCCTCGTGGAAAAGGGATCGGTGGCGGTGCACGGCGTATCCCTGACCGTGGCGGCCCTGCTTCCCGGAAGCGTCCTCGAGGCGGCGGTCGTCCCCGAGACCGCGCGCCGGACGGTCCTGCCGCGGTTGAAGGCGGGGCAGGCCGTCCACCTCGAATTCGATCTGGTGGGCAAGTACGTGGCCCAATGGATGCGGCGCCCATGAAGCACTTCCAGTGGGGCGCCTTCCCGGCGGTGCGGCGACACAGTTCGCTCCAGGTTCCCTATTTCTTCCACACCCTCACGGTCCTTCCCTACAGGGTGGTGGAGGCGGACGGGCCGGCGATCCGATGGGAACAGAAGCAGGTGGCCGCCCCCGCTTCGGTGGACCGGTGGGTGGTGGCCCAGCACTTCAGGGAGGACTGCCTGGCCGTCCGGGAGCCGCGCGAGAACGTTCTCATCCCCTATATCCCACGGGAGGAGGCCATCTACGGCCAGTTGGAGGGGGTCCTGTCCCATTTCCGCAAACTGGAGTGCGGCGTCACCCTCCTGCTGGAGGAGCCGTTCCCCCTCGAGGTTCCCGATTCCATCGCCCTGATGGTTTCGGCGGCGGCGCTGGTCCTGGGGGACGCCCCTTTCGACCTCCGGACGATGAAGCGGGTTCCGGCGGTGGTCTACCCTGTTTTTCCCGGTTTCTCCGACGGCCTGGCCGAGTGGGAGCGCCACTTCGCCCTCCTGAAGGAACAGGGGGTGGAGACCGTCTTCCCCTTCGTCCCGCTCTTCGACGCCGTCACCGTCAAGAGCTTCCTGGACCTGGCGTCCCGGCGGGGGAAGGACCTTTCCAGGGTTGAGGACATCTTCTTCCACCGCTCGCGCAAGGAGTACACGGCGCACCTCTGGCAGCGCATCCTCCCGGCCCTCCACGCCGCGGGACTGCGGGCCCTGCCCAAGCTCCCCCCCCAGTCGGGCGGGCTCTATTTCAACCGTTGCCTGGCCCTGCGCTGTTTCTTCCTCTGGCACTGGCTATCCCTCTGCGGGCGCGAGATCGAGGCGTGGCGGTTCCACCGGGTGGGGTTCCTCCTCTGGCGCGCCGCATGGGACGTGCGCCAGATCCAGCGGGAGGGGAACCTGGGGCTCTTCGATCTCGACTTTCTGGACGATACCCTGCGCGGGAGGCAGCCCTTCCTGTACCCCGACGAGAAGCTGTGGCTGTGACCCCGCTCGTGCCGCCGCTGGGACGCTGGGAAGCTAGGAGGCGGGAAGGCTTAAAGCGGGAAGGCGGGAAGGCAGAAGGCGGGAAGGCATAACGCTTGAAGGCTTAAGGCGGCAATGCGGGAAGGCTGAAAAGCTAGAAGTCGGGAGTGCTCAAGGCGGGAAAGCGGGAAGGTGGGAAAGCTTGAAAGCTGGAAGGCGAGAAAGCTGGAAGGCGAGAAAGCTGGAAGGCGAGAAAGCTCAAGGCGGGAAGGCTTAAAGCGAGAAGGCAGAAGTAATTGCGTTTGAGAACATATATAACCGAATTGCAACTAGCGGGAGGAATGCAATGAAAGCCGTCAAAGATGATAATCACGATTCCCTTATCGCGACGTTTCAAACGATAGAAGCAATAAAACTCAATGATGCTTTAAAAGGGAATGGAATCGCAGATATAGAATTGCGACGCCAAATTATTTCGGAGTATCTGTTTTCCATAGGCGTGATATTTGACCAATGCTACTTCGTTGATAATGGCAAACGGTCCTATGCTGGAATGTATTTTGCCGATAGAAAGCATGACGAAATAGACAGTGCAGTCATTTCCCTTCCTGGACAATATGGGATGAATTTGCATGATTATGCCTTCGGTGCGGCTGATTGGGCGATTGAAAATAATGAGCAGAATGGGGAAGATATGCTGGTAGGTAATGAGTGAAATAATGCAAAAAACGAATATTCCTTTCGAACTTTCCTGCTGCTTAGCTTTCTGGCCTTCCCGCCTTCCCGCCTTCTAGCGCGCATCAGAGATGCGCGTATACCTCCACATCCCCTTCTGTCGTTCCAAGTGCGGCTACTGTGATTTTTGCTCCGGCCATCCCCTTGAGTTGAAGGACCGCTACCTGGCCGCCCTGCGGCGCGAGCGGAACCTTCGCCTGCGGCCGGGGCCCCTGGATTCGGTCTATTGGGGGGGCGGGACCCCTTCCCTTCTGTCGCCGGGCGAGTTGAGGCCGCTGATGGAGGGGCTGTGCCTCGCCCCGGGCGCCGAGGTCACCATCGAGGCCAACCCGGAGGACATCCTCCCGGAGAACCTGGCCGGGTGGAGCGCCCTGGGGATCAACCGGATCTCGGTGGGCGTTCAATCTCTGAGGGACGATGAATTGGCGGCCCTGGGCCGGCGACGCTCCGTCCGTGAGGCGCGGACCGCCATGGACGCGCTGGCGGGGTCGTGGCAAAACTGGTCCGTGGACCTGATCGCCGGAGCGGCGGGTCAGACCTGTGCCTCGCTTTTGGCGACGCTGGATGAAGTGGTCGGGCACGGGCCCCCACACTTGTCCCTGTACGCCCTGGAGGTGAAGCCGGGATCGGCGGTGGAGGCATTGGACGGAGACGCCATGGCGGACCTGCTGTCCGAGGCATGGGGTTTTCTCGAAGCCGAAGGGTATCGCCATTACGAGATCTCCAACTTCTGCCGGCCCGGCCGGGAGTCGCGGCACAACCTCGGCTACTGGAGACGCGACCCCTACTGCGGCTTGGGGGCGTCGGCGCATTCGTTCGAGGACGGGGTGCGCTCCTGGAACCTGGACGCCCCGGAGGCCTATGTGCGGGCCCTGGAGGCGGGCGAGGGGGCCCGGGAGGGGGAGGAGCGGCTGGACGCGGCCCAGGCGCGCTGGGAGGAGCTTCTGCTGCAACTGCGGCTGGACGAGGGGGTCGAGCGGGCCTGCGTGCGCCCGGCCGATTGGCGGCCGCTGTTGGACGCGGGATTGGCCGCGGCCAGGGGGGAGCGCGTGGCTCTGACGGGCCGCGGCATGCTCGTCTTCAACGAGGTCGCCCTCTATCTTGAGGAACGGGTCATCCAGGCAAAATAAAGCGCCCGCCGGGGGGGCCGGCAGGCGCGGAATGGGCGGGCGGAGCGGCGGCCTACTCGGCCTTCTTGGTCTTGGCGGTGTGCTTGGCGAGGCGGGACTTGTAGCGCGCGGCGGTCTTCCAGTGGATGCCCCCCTTGCGGGAGGTGCGGTCGATCTCGGCCTCCACGGCAGGGAGGGCCGCCTTGGCCTCGGGCTTTCCCTCGGCCAGCAGGGTCCGCAATTTCTTGACGGCGGTGCGCATGCGGCTCCGGGCGGCCTTGTTGGCCTCGCGCTTCACCGCGCTCTGCCTCTGGCGCTTCAGGACCGATTTGCTGCGTTTCTTGGGGGCTTTCTTCATCTGTGACATGGGGTCCTCCTATCGGGCGGAAATCCCGAGGGCGGCCAGTTTCTCCTGGGCCATGCGGGCTTCCTCGCTGGTGGGATATTCATACATACAGTACTGCAGCTCCACGATTCCCTGGGTCTTCTCCCCCAGTTCAAAATGGGCCAGGCCCTTCTTGAGGCGGGCGGCCGGCCCCTTGCCGGACCGGGGGAAGCGGGAGAGGAGCTGCTCATAGGAAGCGACGGCCTCCTTGTGCATCTTCAAATTGAATTGGGATTCCCCCATGTAGAAGAGGGCGTCGGCCGCCTGTTCGGTGGTGCCGAACTCCCTCAGGAACTCCTTGAACCCCTCGATGGCCATTTCGTAACGGGTCTGCATGTAGTCCCCGTACGCCTCCCCGAAAAGATCCATGGGGGAGGCGGGGGCGGGGGGCGGGGACGGAGAATCGGTGGGAGGGGGAGGGGAAGCGGGATCAGGGGCGCCGGGTGAGGGGGAGGGAACGAGCGGGGACACGGCCCCGGCCGGGGGGGCGATCTGCCCTTTGAGATGCTCCAGGGAGCGCTGACTGTGCACGATCTGCTGGGAAAGCTGGGTCAGCCTGGCGTTGGTGTCCCTCAACTGGCCTTGCAGGGCCTCCATTTCGGAGGCGAACTCGTTAAACCGCAGGGCCAGATCGGCGTTGGCCCGGACGATGCGTTGGGTCTCCTTCTCCAGGGCCTGCCCGGCCTGGCGGACATCCGCCTTGGTGGCGGATTCCGCTTTCAGCTGAAGCACCTCCGCGTGGAGGGCGTTGACCTCCCGGTGGAGGCGGTCCATGTCCGAGGAGGAGACGCACCCCACGAGAAGCAGGCAGGGGAGAAGGAGCCCGGCGAACCTCATTTAGCGATGATGACGAAATGGGCCCGGCGGTTCTGCGACCAGCACGATTCGTCGTGGCAGTCGGCGAAGGGCTTCTCCTTGCCGTAGGAGATGGTCTGCAGGCGGCCGGCGTCCACCCCCAGGGCGACCAGGTAGGATTTCGCGGCCTCGGCGCGGCGGGTGCCCAGGGCGATGTTGTATTCGCGGGTGCCGCGCTCGTCGCAGTGCCCCTCCATCATCACGCGGACGGACGGGTTGCGGGCGAGGAACCGGGCGTTCTGCTCCAGCGCGTCGCGGAACTCGCTCTTGATGTCGGATTGGTCATAGTCGAAAAAGACGGGCTTGAGGTAGCCCTTGGCGTTGAGCTCCTCGAGGGAGTAGGTGAGCGCTTCCTGCGCCGGGGTGTCGGTGACGGGGGTGACCACCTGGGGCTCGACCTCAACGGGGGCGGCTTCTTCAGAGGCGGGGGCCTCGGCAGCCGGCGGGGGGGGCGGGACTACGGGTTCCTGCGCGGCCTTTTTGTGGGCGCAGGCTGCGGCGCCAACGATGGCCAGGAGCACGAGAATCCTTTTCATGACGGGGCCTCCTAGAAATTATTATGGAGCGGGAAACGGGATTCGAACCCGCGACTTCAACCTTGGCAAGGTTGCNNTCCTGTCCCTAATATACGGACCTCGGGCGGCGTCCTGTCTATGGGAACACGGAAAAAGCCCCGTCGTGCGGACGGGCCCAACGGAAAGGAGGCCGCCATGTTCACCGACAACCTCGTTGAGTGCAGAAGGACCCCCATGGATGCCCGGCGGGCGGTGGCCCTGCCCCTCGTCGCGGGGGCCCATGCCGCCCTGGCCGCGGCCCTGGTCCTGGCCTCGGTCTGGAGNNTCATCGTACCCAACATCCCCGTTGTGCTGGTGCCGCCTCCGGCGGGAGGGCCCAGACCGGATCAACCGGCCCCGGCGGTCGCCGCGCCGTCCGCGGCGTCCGAGCAGGTCCCATGGGAGATCCCGGAGGCGGCGCCCGTCGTGTACGCCCAGGAGGCGGTGACGGCAACCGGTTCCGGGCAGGGGGTGGAGGGGGGGATTGACGATTGGATCGGTCCGGGGGGGGGCGGCTGGGGCGGCGATGCCTTCACGGGAGTCCTGAAACCGCCGAGGCCGCCGGAGCCCGACCTCGGGCCCCTGCAGATCGGCGGCGACATCCGGGCCCCGGTCAGGATGGTCCCCCTGACGCCCCTCTATCCGGAGGCGGCGCGCAAGGCGGGGAAGCAGGGGGTGGTGGTCCTGCGCCTGACCATCGACCGGGAGGGGAGGGTGACGGAGGTGAGGGAGGTGGCCGGCCTGCCGTTCGGGCTGACGCAGGCCGCCATGGAGGCCGCCCGGAAGCTGCGCTTCCAGCCGGCCTACCGCGCCTCCACGGGCCGACCGGTGGAGTGCTATTTCGACCTGTCGGTGGAGTTCAGGATCAATTGAGCGCGCTGGAGCCGAATGAATCAGGACCCCCCGTCACCGGGGGGTCCTGAAAGCGAGGGAAAATTGCCGAAGGCCGGACTTGAACCGGCNNGCGCGTCTACCAATTCCGCCACTTCGGCGTTGAAACGCATGGATGGAACGGGTGTTCAGGCCTTGGCGATGCAGTCCACAGGGCAGACGGCGATGCACTGGGGTGCGTCGAAGTATCCCTGGCACTCCACGCAGACGGCCGGATCGATGGTGTAGATGGGGTCGCCCTCGGCGATGGCGTTCACCGGGCATTCCGGCTGGCAGGCTCCACAGGCGATACAGGTGTCATTGATCTTCAGGGCCATGGCGGCTAACCTCCTTAATGGGTGTTTGCAAATCGCGATATTCTACCCTTCCCCGGCCTCCGATGTCAAGATGACGGATGAACTTAGAAACTGGTGCCGATGGTGAACTGGAAATTGGTACGGTCCTCGTTGGGTCTGGGGTCCAGGATGATGCCGTAGATGAAGCGCAGGGGGGCGGTGAACACCGGAAGGAAGATGCGCAGTTCAAGGCCGGTGGAGTAGCGAAGGTCGCCCGTGCTCATCCGCGAAAACGAGTGGGTCTCGTTCCAGGCGTAGCCGGCGTCCAGGAAAGCCACCAGGCGGAACGCCGACTGGAGGCGCCAGATGCTGTCGATGTTGAACTGCAGGTACTTGGTCCCGCCGATGGTCCCGTTCTGGGCGTCCACCGGGTAGACC
Organism: Holophagales bacterium UBA2201; assembly: GCA_002327305.1. GTDB lineage: Bacteria > Acidobacteriota > Thermoanaerobaculia > UBA2201 > UBA2201 > UBA2201. The sequence continues at coordinate 31,293 of DCUZ01000038.1, forward strand.
GAGCGCCAGGAATAGCCGCGGAGTGAATTCTCGCCGCCGAGGAAATAGCGTTCGTAGGAGGGGATTTCGTTGCCCGTCTTGATGATGACGCCCCCCTCGACGTGGAGCATGGTGGTCCAGTTGCGCCGCAACGGCTGGAACAGCGTGAACGAGACCTCGGGCTTGAAGAGATCGATCGTTCCTCCCAGGCCTCCGCCGGCGTAGCGGGCGGAGGTGGAGAAATAAAGGCCCTTGAAGGGGTCGAAGGGGTTGTCCCGCGTGTCCCACCGGAAGGTGGGTGTAATGCTGGAGGCGGTGCCGCGCTGGGTCTTGAATCGGCCGCCGATGCTCGGGTCCTCCACGGGGCGCTCGTGATCGCCATCCTCCCACGGATAGCGGTAGCGTTTGTCCTCCTCGGCGCGGATCTCCTCGTAATTGTAGTAGAAGCTCAAACTGGAGAACGTGGCCAGCCGGTAGCCGTAGCCCACCCCCAGGCCCTTGCTGTACCGGGTGAAGGCCGGATAGTCCAGTTTCCGGTTGTAGATGCTGCCGGAAACGCTGTTGGGGGTGTCGAGGAACCACGGATTGAGATAGGTGAGTTCGTAGAAGGTGCGCCGCTTGCCGCTCTGGTAGCCGAGAGAGAGGGTCTCGCCGCGTCCCAGGAAATTGCGGGTGCTGAAAAAGACCTGGCCGAAAAATCCGTCCACTTCGCTGTAGCCGGCGGCGAACTGGAGGTCTGTTTTGGCGGCCTCCTCGCCGAAAAGGGTGAGGTTGACCTGCTTCCCCGCTGCGTCGATGTCGGGCTCGACCGGTTTCTCCTCGTTGAGCTTGTAGAACCCGAGCTGGCTGAGGCGCATCAGCGTCTGACGGAAGGAATTGGCGTTGAAGATCTCGCCCTCGGTGACGCCCATTTCACGCCGCAGGACCTTGTCGAGGGTCTTGGTGTTCCCCTTGAATTCCACGCGCCCCACCCGGAACTGATCGCCCTCCTCCACCTGGAGGGTGATGTCGAGGAGATGGTCCTCGCCGCCCACCGCGTCGAATTCCGGGATCACTCCCGCGGAGATGTAGCCCTGGCCGTTATAGAGGGACTGGATGGAATTGACCACATCCTGCAATTTCTGGAAGTTGAGGATCTCCCCGTGGGTCAGTTTGATGTCCTGCATCAGGCGGTCGGTCGGGAAGACCGTGGCCCCCTCGACGGCGACCCGCCGGATGAAGTACTGCTGTCCCTCCTCGATCGGGACGGTCAGGCGAAGCCGTTTCTGCTGGGGTTTTTGGGGCTTGGGCACATAGGTCTCGAGGCGGGGCTCGCCCACCTTGATGTCCTTGTAGCCCTGGGACCGGTAGAGGGCCTTGATGCGGTCGGCGTCCTCGCGGAAACTCTCGGCCGAGTAGAGGTTGTGTTTGGAAAGGCGCGAGATGATGCTGTGCTCCTTAGTTTTTTTCATGGCCCATTTCAGGCGCTTGGCGGTGAAGAGGGTGTTGCCGATGAACGCGATCTCGCCGATGGCCACCTTCGTCCCCTCGTCCACCACCAGGGTGAGCTTTTCCTGTCCCTGCCCAACCGTTTCCACCTGCGCCGTCACCTCGGCGGCGGGATAGCCGATCTCCTTGTAGGCGTCCTGGATCATCGCGCGGGCCTTCTGGACCGAGTCCTCGAGCAGTTCGCGGCCCTCCGTCAGCCCCAGCTTCTTCTCCTTGAACTTGTCCTTCAACTGGTTGGCCGAGAGGGCCTTGTTCCCCTTGAACGCCAGCGTCTTGAGGATCGGCCGTTCGACGACCTCCACGATCAGGCGGACGCCGCCCTCCGTCTCCTCCGCGCGGATCTGCAGGTCGGCGGTGAGATTGAGGTCGATGAGCTTCCGCGTGTTCGCCCGGATCTTGTCCGGGTCGAGGGGGTCCCCCTCGTGCACGTCAAGGTAGTAGAGGATGGTGTCGGTGGCGATCCGGGAGTTCCCCCGGACCTCCAGGCCCGTGATGATGGGAGCGTCCTCGGCGGCGAGGCCCAAGGCGGCGAAAAGCACGAGGATGATAACCAGCCGGTTCAGCATCGGGGGCATCCTTCCAGCAGACGGCGCGCCGGTGCACCCTCCCCCGGGGTGGACCCCGGATCGGTGGGAGAGGCTCCGGTCATTCGATCTTCATACGCAAGCGCGGGACGGAGCGTCGCCCCCCTGCGGCTCGTTCTCAATGGTCGGTTCTCCGTTCTCAGGATGGTGGCGCGCCGCCCCGTCAGGGGAGGCGCAACAGCCGCGAACAGCGGCCGGCCACCTGCTCGTTATGCGTCACTATAATGGAAGTCCACGATTTTTTCAAATGGAGAGAGCAGAACGCCTCCATCACCGCTTCGGCGGAGGCCCGGTCGAGAGAGCCGGTGGGCTCGTCCAGCAGGACCACCTTCGAGGCCGAGGCCACGGCCCGGGCCAGGCAGCCCCTCTGTTGCTCCCCCCCGGACAGTTCGGGGGGGTGCCTCCGGGCCAGCCCGCCGACCCCCACCAGGTCGAGGGCCTCGCGCGCCGCCTCCAGGGCTTCCCGCCGGGAGCGCCCCCGGATGAGGAGCGGCAGGGCCGCGTTCTCCAGGAGGTTCAATTCGTTGAGGAGGTGGTGGAACTGAAACACGAAGGCGACGGTGTTCCTCCGATAGAGCGCCTTCTGGGACGCGGTCAGCGCCGCCACGTCCTGCCCATCCACCACGACGCGGCCGGCCGTCGGAGAGTCGAGGCCGCCGATGAGGTTCAGGAGAGTCGATTTTCCGGAACCGGAGGGTCCGACCACGCCCAGCAGTTCCCCCCGGTGCACCACCGTCGAAAAGTCGCGGAAGACGGTGACGGCCCGGGGGCCCGCGCCGTAGGTCTTCGTCAACCCCTCCACGCGGACCATCGGCTCAATGGGGGGCATAGAGGCTCCTCGCCACGGGGACCGCGGCGGCCTTCCGCCCCGCGGGAAGGGCCGTGGCCGCCGCGAAGAGGAGGATGAGGCCGCCCAGGGCGAGGACGGTCCAGGGGGAGAACAGGAGGGGGATATGGCCCCAATGGGCCATGGGAGCGGGCAGGGGGATGAAATGGTGCCGGTTCTGAAGCGCGCCCAGACCGTAGGCCAGCGTTCCGCCGGCCAGGGCGCCGGCCCCCGCGATGGCGAGGGCGAGGGCGAGGAAGATCCTCCGGATGGGGCCGTCCCCGG
>DCUZ01000038.1:34557-35741 GCA_002327305.1 Holophagales bacterium UBA2201
TAGGAGGTCAGGCGTCCGGTCTCGCCGATGGCCAGGCGCAGGGTCTGCAGAGGCATCCGCACCCGTCCGGGGTCGGGGGAATCGCCCCCCTTGGTGAATTGGATCGACCGGGGGGCCAGGCCCATGGGGGTGACGGAAAGGAGGGGGACCAGGAGGGTGAACCGCTCGCCGGACAGGCCGAAGGGGGCCTGCACCTCCACCATACCGTCGCTCCCCTCCACCTCTCCATGCCATTCCGGAGCGGCTGCGGGGAGGACGAGTTTCCGCTCCAGACGCGCCACCCCCGGCAGGGTGCGCAATCCCTCCTCCGCCTCCTGCGACGCGGCGAGAAACCGCCCGGAGGCGGGCAGGACCGTCAAATGGGGCGAGGAGGCGAAATACTTGTTCCGGATCAATTCCTGCGCACCGGTCATGAACGCCATGATCAGCAGAAGGCAAGCCGTCCCCAGCGCCATGCCGGCGAAGGAGAGGAGGGTGAAGACCAGCAGGTAGGAATTGCGCCTGAGGTTCAGGAGCATCCGGGCAGCCAGAAATCCGACCATCAATCGCGGGGCCGCAGGAGCGGGAAGAGGATGACCTCGCGGATGGAGGTCTTTCCCGTAAGAAGCATCACCAGGCGGTCGATCCCGATCCCCTCGCCGGCGGTGGGGGGNNTCCACCTGCCGTCCCTGCCTCTGCTCCACCTGCTCTCTGAATCGGAGCCCCTGCTCCTCGGGGTCGGCCAGCTCGCAATAGGCGTTCGCCAGCTCCATTCCCCCGGCGAGGAGCTCGAACCGGTGGGCGTAGCCGTCGGGTCCCCACTTGGCCAGGGGGGAGACGGCGCGGGGAAAGTGGGTGATGAAGGTGGGCTGGGCGTAGAGCGGCTCCGCGAAGGCCTCGAAGGCGGCGATGAGGACATGGGCGGGCGACCGGTCCTCCGGTTCCACCCCGTGCTCCTTCAGCAGGGCCAGAAGGCGTTCCCCGTCGGCGGGATCGGGATGGCCGGGGGCGTGCTCCCGGACGGCCTCGGGGATGGCCACCCGGGCGAAGGGGGCCCGGAAGGAGAGGGTCCGGCCGTTCCACTCCACCTCCGTCGTCCCCAGCAGGGTGCGGGTGAGCCCCTCCAGCAGCTCCTCCGTCAGGGCCATCAGGTCCTCGTAGTTGGCGTAGGCCTGGTAGAATTCCAGCATCGTGAACTCGGGGTT
>DCUZ01000038.1:35917-38729 GCA_002327305.1 Holophagales bacterium UBA2201
GTCGAAAAACGCACGCAACTCGCGCAGGAGGCGCGCCCGCAGCTCGAAGATGTCCCGAACCTCGGGGTTGCAGAGGAAGTCCAAATGGCGCTTGCGATGCCGCGCCTCGGGGTCCTTGAACTCGAGAAACCGCTTCCGCTGGCCGGCCTCGACCTCGGCGGCGTCGAAATGTTTCTCCGGAAGGGGGCGGAAGCANNTTGGCCAGGAAGACGAATCGGGCCGCCTGCAGGGTCAACTCACCCGTGCGGGTCCGGAAAAGGGTGCCCTCCACACCGATGATGTCGCCCAGGTCCAGGAGCCGGAGGGCCTCCCAGCAGGCCTCGCCGACCCCATCCTTCTTGAAATAGGCCTGGAGCCGCTGGCGGCCGTCGGAGAGATCCAGAAAGCAGGACTTGCCGTGCTCCCGGATGGAAAGGACCCGTCCCGGAACGGATGCCGCAGGAGGGGCGGCCTCCAGTTCCTCCTTCGAACGGGGGCCGAACGCGGCGACGGCGCCGCAAACGGTGTGGGTGTGGCGGTATTCGTGGGGGAAGACCTCGATGCCCCGGGCTTTCAGGGCCTCGAACTTTTCGCGGCGCACCACTTCCTGGTCGAGTTGTTTTTCCATGGTCGTCTCTTTGAGGGGGCGGGCCGGGTCACCGCGCCAGTCTGAGGACCTCCTTCACCAGGCGTTCGATGCCGTCCGCCGCTTCCCGGATGCTCCCGGCCAGCATGTAGGCGGGGGTGGAGACGANNTGATGTGCCCGGCGAGCATGTAGGCGGGGGTGGAGACGATGCGGTTCTTCTTGTCCACGACGCACATGTCCACCGGGCACTCGACGTGCAGGGCCCCCATCGCCTCGATGGCTTTGGCGGTTTCGGGGTCGCTTCCGATGGTGACCTGGATCCGGGCGCCGAGAACGCGCGCCGCGATGACAGGGGCGATGCAGACGAACCCCATGGGCTTCTCCTGCGCGTGCATGGCGCGGATGAGGTCCGCCAGGTCGGGCTGGACGGTGCAGTCGCGGCCCTTGAAGGCGAAGTCGCAGAGGTTCTTGGCGGCGCCGAACCCGCCCGGGACGATCAAAGCGTCCAGGCCGTCGGCCTTAACCTCCCGGATCTCCCGGATCGCCCCGCGGGCGATGCGGGCCGATTCGGACAGGACCCGCCGGGTCTCCTTCTCCGCCGGCGCCTGCTTGAGATGGTCAACCACATGGGCCTGTTGGATGTCCGGGGCCACGCAGACCGCCTGGGCCCCGGACCGGTCCAGCGCGAGGAGGGTGATGACCGCCTCGTGGATCTCCGAACCGTCGAAAACGCCGCATCCGGACAGCACCACACCGACCTTGATCATAGCGTTCTCCTTGAAAAATTTTGACATCGGTATGATAGCACAGCGCTTTGAAGCCGGCAACGAAGGTTGAGCACTTTCTTTCCACAAAAAGTGTTAAAAATGCTGTGGAAAAAACTGTGGAAAAATAGATAAATCAAAGAAAAATCAGGGCTTTCCATCTTTTGCACACGAAAATGTGCTTTGCGTATATTGTTGGAAATAAAGGGGGTTGAATGGAAAGCAATAGAAACACAGGATCTTAGCCCCGAAACGGCCCCTTTTTCCACAGGAGGGTTATTTGCCGCCCCCGGCCCTGCGCAGGAATGAGAGGACGGCCGAAGCCCCAAGCCAGCTGATGGCCACACCCAGAAGGACGCTGCCGACGATGATCAGAATGATGACGGCGCTCACGATGATTTTCACGCGATCATTGTACCAGAGTCGGCGAAAGTCCCGACGCGAACGGGACCCTTCGAGAGTCCGGCGGTATGCTAAAATGATTCGGCAAGCCGGGACGCTGGACGGGGCGCCGGGAGACGGGGGGTGTTCCGGTCGAAAGGAGCCATTATGCCGAGAATAGGATTGCAGGAACTGCTTGTCATCCTGGCGATCATCGTGGTCCTGTTCGGCGCCACCAAGCTCCCGGCCCTGGGCCGGGGATTGGGGGAGGCCATCAAGAACTTCAAAAAAGGGGTGAAGGAGGGGCAGGGGGGAGGGGAGGAAAAGGACGAAAAAAAGAAAGAGGAGTGATCCGCACCATGAACACGCTCAGAGTGTTTTTCCTGATGTTCCTTCTCACCTGCATGTTCCTGCTGGTGGGACTTCTGGCCGGAGGGGAACAGGGGATGATCCTGGCCCTGGTCTTCGGGGGGATATTCAATTTTGTCACCTACTGGTTCTCCGACAAGATCGTCCTGGCCATGTACAGGGCGAAGCGGGTGTCCGAGGCCGAGGCGCCTCAACTTTACTCCATCGTCCGGGAACTGACCGCCGCCGCCAACCTGCCCATGCCCACCCTTGCGATCATCCCCCAGGACGCCCCCAACGCCTTTGCCACGGGGCGCAGCCATTCCCGCGCCGTCGTGGCCGTGACGGAGGGGATGCTCCGGCTGGTGGACCGGGAGGAACTGAAGGGGGTCCTGGCCCACGAACTGGCCCATGTCCGGAACTACGACATGCTCATCGGCACCTTCGCGGCGACCCTGGCCGCCGCCATCGCCTTCCTCCCCCGGATGCTCCTGTTCTTCGGCGGAGGGCACCGGGACCGCGGTCCTTTGGGGCCCATCGGGCTGATCGCCCTCATGATCCTGGGGCCCCTGGCGGCATTGCTCGTCCGGATGGCCATCTCGCGGACCGCGGAATACCGGGCCGACGCCTGGGGGGCCAAGTTCGCGGGCAACCCCCTCGGCCTGGCCTCGGCCCTCGGGAAGCTGGACGCCTACTCCAGGCGGATCCCCATGGCCGGGAGCGAGGCCACGGCGCACATGTTCATCGTCAACC
>DCUZ01000038.1:38745-44582 GCA_002327305.1 Holophagales bacterium UBA2201
CTGCGGGAGATGGCGTTCGGACCGCGGTAGGGCGCTGGCTTTTGCCTGCGTTTGATGATGGTAAAGCGTTTGGCGGCCCTGACTGCAATACCCAATATCGCAAAACTTGAGCCCGTGTTTTTTCAATGAGGATGTTGTCATGACGAGGCACTCAGTAACAAATTTGGAGGATCTGCGCGATTTAATATCGTATATGGTGGCTTATGCCCCGGATGGGTTTCCGGCCGAGGATTATCTTCAGCCTGACGAACAGCTTGACCTTGAAAAAGCATTCCATGAGCTATTTCGGGGAATGGATCTGGTTGATATTGCTTCGCGTGATCCGATTTGCGATAGAAAGCTGCGAGCTATTTTGCAGGAATCTCTACAGGCATACCGCAGCGGCGACGATATAAAAGGTGCCCATCTCATTCAAGATTTCGAAGTAGCTTTGGTTGAGGCTATTCCACGAAAATTAGGCGAAAATGCCTAATGGGGAGACAAAAGATTTGGGAGAAATAGGATCAGATGCTTATTGTTGATCTTCATTTCATCGCCCCAATAGCGATCCCGATACCGACAGTTTGCTTGTTGGGGGAACTTGAAACCTCACTACTGTCCGGTTGTTGCCGAGCTTAAGCGTTGCAAGTCTATGAATTTCAGGCAGTAAGCATCCAAATTCAATTTTTTCGATACATTTTCAGCCGTACACTGGATCACTCCAATCCTCGCTTTTCAAGGAGTGATCTATGCCGACAGGCTGCACTGTGTTTTCCCAACTGATGGATTACTTGCCCCTGCATGCGTTCCACAAATGCGTGGCCCGCTACCGTGGCTCTTACAAGGTGCAGAGTTTTTCCTGCTTGAATCAGTATTACTGCATGGCTTTCGCTCAACTGACTTATCGGGAAAGTCTGCGGGATATCGCCTCCTGCCTGACGGCCAGGCAGAACCGGCTCTACCATCTGGGGATTCGCGGCCGAGTCAGTCGCAGCACCTTGGCGGACGCGAATGAGCATCGCGACTGCCGCCTCTATGCCGATTTTGCCCAAGTCCTGATCGGCGAGGCGCAGGAACTCTATGCCGAGGAAGATCTGGGCGTGGAGCTTCAGCACACCGCCTATGCCCTGGACGCCACCACCATCGCCCTCTGCTTATCCCTGTTCCCCTGGGCCCCCTTTCGCTTGCATAAGGCGGGCGTGAAACTGCACACGCTCTTGAACCTTCGAGATAACTAGGGACAGTCACCTATTTCCGAGTAATATAGTTGCTCAAGGCCACCCTCTGCGCTGATTTTCGAGGTAAATAGGGACAGTCACCTATTTATTGACATTGCTCCATGCTTCTGGTAATGTTGGTTCATGCCCAGACGCCCGCGGCACGCCATCCCCGGTTTTCCCCATCACATCACCCAGCGGGGCAACAACCGCCAGGACATCTTCTTCGCCGACGAGGACCGTGAGCTCTATCTTGCCCTGCTCCGTCAGCACGCGCTACAGTACGGCTTCGAGGTGATGGGCTACTGCCTGATGACCAACCATGTCCACATCATCGGCGTCCCGACGGAAGATGACTCGCTGGCCAAGACGGTCGGTCGGACGCACTGGAAATACTCGCAGGTTCTGAACCGTCTGCACGGGCGGAGCGGCCACCTGTGGCAGAACCGGTTCTACTCGTGTCCGATGGACGGCGCCCACATGGTGGCCGCGATGGCCTACATCGAGCGCAACCCCGTCCGGGCGAAACTGGTACGGAATGCCTGGAACTATCCGTGGAGCAGCGCAGACGCGCATGTCGGGGACGCCGGGAGTGAATGGCTGGAGATGGCGCAATGGCGGAGGGCCTCCCGGGGGCTGGATTGGAAAGAGCGGCTCAAACTCAAAGAAGAGGCCGGACCGGGGACGGCCTTGATGCTGCACACGAACCGGGGCCGGCCCCTGGGGAGCGACGCCTTCGTCGCCAAGATCGAAGCGATGGTGGGGATGCGCCTGCGCGCCCTGCCGGTTGGGCGACCCAAATTGGAGAAGAAATAGGTGACTGTCCCTAATTATCGTAGTCCCCACCCCACCATTTGGATGGACTTTAAGGAAAAAGGGCGTATCTTATATCTTCGTTGAGACAATATTAAATTCACCTTTAGGCCATGTATCAGACACTACAATTCATGAATTAATTCATAATTTTCAAAGAGAAGCGGTAAATAACTGTGATGCAACATCAAGCTGTGGACATTGTGATAATTTATCCTATACTCCTCCGATCGATGGAGAACTATGCGAGATGAACCTGAATCGCGATAGGCTGAACGGTGTTCTTAGACTATGCATAGGTCATGTACTTAATTTAGTCAATACGCCGAATCTCGATGAGAGTATTCGCCGCCAACACGATTCAGTAGGGAGGAACTGGCAATGAAAAATAAATCTTGTGCTTTGGTCTGCTGGATACTATTCTTCTCACTGCCTGCTTTTGCTCTTGAGATTAAATTATCTACAAGAGAAGTAAATACAATCCCATGGATACCAATAACGATAAATGTGGATGTTATTAATGACAGCAGTGCTCCTGTTGAAATTCCTATGGTGGGTCGCTTTTCTTTTGGCGCTGGAAACATTTGTATGAATTATATGCGAAAAGCTGATGGCACCAAACCCAACCAGAAAGAATTCGACTACATGGTAATTATGTCAGATCAGGCTCCGGGTCCTTGGAAGTTGACAACAGAAACTCTTAGGCCAGGCGAAACAAGGTCTTATAGCTATTCGCACGGCAAAGCTATAGAACCGATGGAACTCGAATATTGGGTTGAATGTAATTTTTTGTCAGACCCCGAAGAATACAAAAAGAATAATATTATTCTAGATCACAAGATATTCTCCGGCAAAATAAAATCAAATGTATTAAAAGTGCAAGTTGATGAACCAGCAGGCGTTGATGCACTGGCATATAACGAACATTGGAAATCGCAGGAACAAAGAAACAGACTTGAGGATTCAAGGAAAAGTGATTATCTCAATCATCTAAAAGAATATCCCCGTTCAAGATATTCTGAATATCTTATATGCCAGAGCAACCCAGACTCATCTATTCCAGCATTTCAAGCAAAGCGACCAGAGGAATATGTGAACACCTCAATGAGGCAAAAGAGATGGACAAGCAACAACGAAGATACTATCCAAAACACTCACGAGCAATTGGCTTTTCAAATGGCAGTGATGAAAGTATTGCAATATCACCCAAACTCTAATTGCAAATATTCAAAGCGATTAAGCGCTGCTGAATCTTTCATTAGTAACGGTTCATTCAATTGGGCTTGCAGAAGCTTGAACGAAATTATCGGCATGGACGCAAAGTCTGAAGTTGATAAGATCATTAAGCAAAAAGCCAATCAGTATGTAGATGCATTAAAATCGAACGGCTACTGTCAATGAAGGAGGGTAGAATGAAAATGCTTATATATTCTGTTTGCATAATGTTGTCTGTAGGCATAGTATGCCCACAGAAGGCCCTAAGCGCTCCTGGAAAGATTGAAGAAACAAAACTAAGCAATGAGCAAGCTGTTGTCTTAGTTTGTAAGCTATTGGAAGCCTATTATATAGATGAGGTAGGCTATCCAAGCTCATTGAATGAACTATTCCCGGCTTACTATAATTCAGCGGAAAAGTTATCCTTAAAATCATTCAAGTACCAAGTAGATCCAATCAACAAGAACCAAGAGTTCGCCAAGCCGACTTACTCCAAATACAACCTTATCCATGCGGGCAAGGATGGGCAATTCGCAACAAGTGACGATTACGAGATTGACACTTTGCATGTCTTGAAAAAGCCTTCTGATTCTGAGCTGCCAGAGATTATAGCGTTTGATTAAACTGCTTGATAACAAGGGACAGTGGGGTTGTTGAAAAACCACATCTTTGAAAAAATGAGCATTAAAACCAAATGGGTTAGTTCAGCGGAAATTGTACACATGGCACTTTTTCGACACCCCCACAGTCACCACTTATTGAGTAATCTATAGAGAAGCCTACGCAGTACATCCGATCAGGCGGTGTCGAGAATCAGTCGAACAATCTGGCGCAGGCATCCGCCAGATGTACAATCACCCGAAGCACCGATTATGGTTGGACGAGCCATTCCTTGGTGAAAGGAGAATCTCAGCCGATGAAGAAGAACCACGCCGAGCAACACCAGCTTGATCTTGAGGCCGTGGCGAACGCCGATTTTGATCTCTTGGACGAGGAGCTGGCAAGAGATGTAGAGGGCTCTATCGCGCTGGGCCTCAAGGCGAAGGCGGTATTTGAGGCGCACGGAGATTGCCGCGATCATTTCAAATCCGCCGTCGCGCGCGCGATCCGTGCCATTCATTCCAAAGACAAGGACAAACTCCTTCCGCGCTTCTTGTCCGTCGGTCCCACCGTCAAGGCGGGAAAGCTCCAGGGCAACAAGGTCTTCAGGGGAATGTCCGATAAAGCGGTCGCCGCGACGATCCGGTTGATCTTCTCCTCGGCGATCAATTCCTTTCAGGGTCAGCTTGCTGAACTGCTGGCGATCCGGGCTGTTCTTGATCTGCAAGGGCGGATCAAATGCCTGCGCGGGACGGTCCTGCATGTCGGGGATACGGTGAAAACTAAAAAGCCTGGGCGCTCGGAGTGGGCGAAAGCGGCGGATTTGCACTTTCTTGTCGGCACCGGCTCCGGGCCCAAGGCGCGGCGCGAAGTGAGAGGGGTGGTGGAGGTGAAATCCTATCTCCCCAACGAGGAGAAGATCCGTCTCCAACTGCGCCGGCATGTCTCCCGGGCCCGCAGGGGGCTCAAGATCGGGGCCGAGGAATTCAAAGCCGGGCAGATCACGATGGGGGATGGACGGAGCAAGCCGGTCCTGGTCGCCGTCGTGCCGGATACCTGGCCCTTGCCCCGGGAGTATCGGTTCGAGCAACAGGGAGAGAAGAGCTTCCTGGTGGTGAAACCGCCGGAGCCCCCCGAGGGACGGGATCGCCTGGAGCGCCTGGGGGAGGATGAATGGAAGATCACCCTGCGCTGGTCGGAGGAGGCGCTGGCGGCCGCCGCGTACGGCCTGACCTTCTGGTACATGGGCGAGCTCGGACGGTCGCTGTATCGGGATGGGGTGCCCAAGGAATGGTCGGACATGACGCCCGAACAGGCGGGGCAGAACGCCGTGATTGAGAAACTGTATTACGCGATGCTTCGCGCCCGGACGGTGCGGGAATCCAGCCGCGCCATCGCCCTGTACAACTCCTACGGTTTCGGCTACGCCCTCGGCGCCAACTTCGTGGACCGCCACGGCCGAAGGCAGGAGCTGTTTTACGAGGACCTGCATGCGATCCTCGCCACCGGCTGTACTCCGCGAAAATTCCGTACGAATGCTTTTGGCAACGGCAAAAGCGCCGCATGAAGGCAATTGGGGCAAGGGAAGGAAGAGAAAATGGGTTTTGCGGCGGCAAGGGGCCGGACAAAATGGGCGACAGCCGACCCGTAAGTGGGCGGCGAAGCACTCCTCTCCTATCGGTTCTGGGATAGGACAAATTGTGATGGTGCCGAAGGGCTACGCCGATTTCCGCTCGTAGTAATGCTGGAGGCCGCCGAGAACAGGGACGGATACGATTTCGCCGCTCTTGTGGTTTTTGCAATTTTGCGGGATCGGCGTCATCTGGCCGATCCCCTGATGGGGCCGGTGGGCGTTGTAAAAGGCGACATACTCCCGGAGAATGCGGAACAACTGGCGTTCGCCGAAGATCAGGCACTGATCCAGGCATTCCCTGCGCACGGTCCGCACGAACCGCTCGGCGATGGCGTTGAATTTGGGCGCCCGGATGGGGGCGACCAGATTGCGCGTCCCGC
>DCUZ01000103.1:0-5367 GCA_002327305.1 Holophagales bacterium UBA2201
TTCGCGCTGATGGCGCGGTGATGGGGGGATCACCGGGCGACTCGGATCACGGGGAATATCCCATCATGCCTCACCACTCATCCAAGCCGACGCTTCACGGCGCGGCCCACCACCTATGGTAAGATTCAATTTGACATGAATAAGAAGGCCGGATCCGAGGAACGACGCGCCGCCGTCATCTTCAAACCCTCTGACCTGACACTGATCCGGAAGCACACCTTCCTCGGCGGCCCGGTGGAGGAACGGCTCCGGATCGGGGAGGCAACCTCCGGCGGTGTCCGGGTGCGTCTCACGGCCGAGGACCTGGACGAACTCCTGGGCACTGTCGCCGCGGCCGCCAATCACCCCGACTCTCCCAACATCCAGCGCGACCGGAAAGCGCCGCATGAGCGCCTCCAGCGGCTGGAGGATTCCCTGGGTTCCGTTGATGAAGATTAGGCACCGTTCCGTACGAACGCTCAAGACCCTCTGCCCCGATTTTGAGGAGTGGCCCCAACGCTGGTCGGAATGCGATCGGGACCTCCCCATGGGAAAAGCGCTCCTCGACGACATGGCACCCTTAATCGAACATCTCATCGCCCGGGGCCGGGCCGACCGGACCGTCAAACGCCATTGCACGCACTTGTGGCTGTTGGGCGGAGAGATCATCCGCGATGTCAACCTGAGCGGCGAATACCAATGTGATCCGCATGAACACCTGATCATGGCGATCGACTGCGGCGAAGGCCCCCTCTGCCGGCATCTGGATACCGAAGCCGAGCAGGAGGCGTTCGACGCCACCTGTCGGGCGCTGTACCGCTTCCTGAGGGAATCCGGGAAGGCACTCCCAGTCAAGGGCTCTGACAAATCCAAAACCAGGCCTTCAGCGGCCGCTCCGGTCCGAAACGGGCTCTCGTCGGCAGCTCCCACCCCATCTGGGTGGACCATCGCCGAATCGGATTGGAAGCACCTGCGGCGGGTCCAGCCCGAGGCGCTGGAGCGCCTGTGCAGGAGGATTCTACAGGCCGTAGCGACCGAGGCCTCCTCTGGCCCGGGGACGGCGCACCAGCGATACCAAAAGGCGTGGAAGGTTTTTCAGGACCGGGATGAGGAGTTGGGCTGGGCCTTCAATGATCTCAAACGCTCCACCGCCCTGTCCCGCCTGGCGGCGATGCGACATCTGGGGCTGGTGACCGAGGAGGAGTTCGCGGGGTTCAGCGACGAATTGTGTCGCAAGGTCAACCACATTCTTGCCTATTGGAAGGGAAAGTGAAGCGTGTTTTACGAAGCAGGACCGCCCCTCGATCATAGGGGCAAGGCGGCCTGATGGTTGAAGATCTGAAATCGGGAGGAGATATGGTTTACATCATCAAACTCTATTGCGCGACCCTCATCGCATTCTTCGCGGTCGACATGATCTGGCTCGGCCTTGTTGCCCGATCCTTCTATAAAAAGCAACTCGGCTTCCTATTGAGTCCCGAGATCAACTGGCCCGCGGCCATCATTTTCTATCTGCTGTTTGTCGCGGGGATCCTGGTGTTCGTGGTCCTGCCGGGGCTGAAGGAGGATTCCCTCCAAACCACCATTCTGCGCGCGGCCCTGTTCGGACTCGTTACCTACGCCACCTATGATCTGACCAATCTCGCCACGGTGAAGGATTGGCCGTTGATCGTCACGGTTGTTGATCTGGCCTGGGGAGCCGTTTTGAGCATGGCGGTAAGTTTTATCGGCTTTTGGGCAGGCAAGCGGCTTGGATAGGAAATGATTAGCGGGGCGGAAGGCGGCCGTGCGGCCCTGTTTGTGGAATTGCCCGGGCAGGTGGAGCCGTTCGAGACCCCGTTCGACCGGGCGGGGGAGCCCCCCGTCCACTGCCAGTTCATCTACCTGACGAACCGGGGCCAGGGCCGGTATAGCGGCCTCCTGCCCCTGGGCTACGACTGGGCCGCCCTGGGATGGGGGCTGGCCCAGTACTTCCCACAGGGGTACACCAATCTCTGGCGCCTGCAGATGGTCTACACGGCCCATCCCGGCTCCCCGGGGCGGGACGGATTCAGGCAAGACCGGCGGACCACGCCGCGGGTCTACCAACCCAAGGGTTACGACCCGGCCCGCACCCCGATGGATCAATGGAAGATCACGAATCTGCTCTATGTCTTCCGGGAACCCATCGACGAGGCCCATCCCCACGATGTCATCGGCAAGATGTTCGCCCCGGCCCGCGCCGTCGCCATGGCCGACCGCTACGCCCGCGCCTACGGCCGCCGGGCGGTGGTGGGGCGGATGCTGGCGGACATGACTTGGCATTGAGGGCGGGTCCCGTGCCATCAACGCGGCCGAAAGGAAGGCCCCCGACGCCCCATTCGAACCCTTCGAAGCGCGAAACGCCCTGCCTGAACGACGCCCGGAGCGGCCGGATCGTCCTGGCGGCCCACTGCCTCCTGAACCAAAACGCCAAGGTGGCCGGCCTGGCGGCCCATCCGGGGGTCTTCGCCCCCCTGGTCCCCCTTTGGGCGAAATCCGGCGCGGGCATCATCCAGCTCCCCTGCCCCGAATGTGTCCACCTCGGGCCGGCGCGCCCCGTGGGGTCCGACACGGTGGAGCAGTACGACACCCCGGCCTACCGGGCCGCCTGCGCCCGCCTCGCCCGCCGGGTCGCCGCGGAGACCCTGGCGTATCGGGACGCCGGTTATGCGGTCCTGGGCGTCCTGGGCGTGGAGGGGAGCCCGAGTTGCTCCGTCTCACGCGCCCCGCGCCTGGGGCCGGACGGCCGCGCCCGCCTCGTCGCCGGCCGCGGTCTATTCGTGGCGGCCCTCATGCGCCGTTTCAAGGCCGCCGGCCTGGACATCCCCTTTCTCGGCATCCCCGAATCGGCGGCGGCGGGGGATTTCCGGTCGGCGTTGGACGAATTGCGCAACTTACTGGAATTAGAGGGCATCCGCGGCCGACCCCGACTTCGCAAGGGGTCGAAACGGGGGGGCCGATAGCCCCTCGGCGGCCTTGACATGGGGAGGGGCGTGTGATAGGTTTTCCCGGACGCTTTACGGGGGCGGCCGCTGACCAGGCCCGCCCGCAATTCATTCATAAGGAGACCCGACCATGAACCACGACGAGTTCAAAAAAATCATCGCGGGGGCGATCGGCAACGAGATCGAGGCCTACAATTTTTACCGCTCGGTATCCGACCGGGTGCAGGACGCCACGCTCAAAGGCCTCTTCGGCGAACTGGCCGGGGACGAGCAAAAGCACAAGGTCACCCTGGAGGGGTTTCTCGCCAAGGCCCCGGACCAATTGCGGTTTTCGGCGGAGCATGATTACAAGGTCGCCGACGCCCTTCCCACGCCCCCGCTGACCCCGGACCTCAAGCCGCTCGAGGGCTTGGTGATCGCCATCAAGAAGGAACTGGAAGCCATGCAGATGTACACCCAACTGGCCGGCGCCAGCGCCGACGGGGGGCAGAAGGCCGTCTTTAACGAGCTGGCCTCGATGGAACGGGGACACAAAAGCCGGCTCGAGGACATCTACACCAACATGGCGTTCCCCGAGAACTGGTAAGGCCGGCGCCGGCCGGGCATCCCGGTCGTTTCGCGCCTGCGTCGTCAACCCCCGGGAGCCGATGACATGGCCGCGGCACCGTCCGTATCCAAGTCCATCGCTTTCGCCGCCGCGTGGCTTCTCGTCGCGGCCGTCCTGCTGGTTGTCGGGGGGTGGACCTGTTTTTTCGGACTCGCCTGCTTCCTCGGCGGGCCCTGCCCCCGCCCCGGCGATCTCCACCTCCACCTGATCTATGGGACGCTTTGGTCCGCGGTCGGGGTCGGGCTGGCGCTCCTCGGATGGAAAGCCGGCCGCGTTGCCCGCGACCATGGCCGCCGGGCGAAAGGGAGCTCCGGCCGGGCCTGACGACGCCGGCCCTTCGCTTTTGACATTTCCCGGGGGCTATTGTATTATTTTTCTCATCCGCGGCCGACGGCCGCGCCATCCGGCATCGAAAGGGGCACACTCTATTTGATCTTCGGCATCGGGACGGACATCATCGAGGTCCAGCGGGTGGGCGAAAAGCTCGAGCGCACCCGAGGCCTCAAGGCCCGCCTCTTCACCGCCGGCGAGATCACCTACTGCGAGGCGCGTCACCGGCCTGCCCAGCACTTCGCCGCCCGCTTCGCCGCCAAGGAGGCCTTCCTCAAGGCGATGGGGACGGGTTGGTCGGGCGGCCATCAGTTCTCCGAGATCGAGATCGTGCATGACGCACTGGGCAAGCCCGGCATCGTCGTCCACGGGAAGGTGGAGGCGTTCTGCGGCGACCGCGCCATCACCGGCATGCAGGTATCGTTGTCCCACATCAAGGACCTCGCCCAGGCGGTCGTGGTCCTGGAAACCCACGGATCGAAACCCCCAAGGGAGGAATGAAGGCATGTCCAATATCGGCTCCTACGACCAGCGATGGAAGGACTTCTCCTGGAAACTCGCGGAGGAGGAATTGGAGGTCAAGCCCGGCGGCCCGATCAACATCGGATGGGCCTGCACCGACCGCATCTGCCAAAAGGGCAAGGGCGGCAAGGTCGCCCTGCATTGGGAGGGGCACACGGGGGCCGAAAAGAGCTACACCTACAACGACCTCCGCCTCGCGTCCAACACCATCGGCGCCTACCTCCGCTCACTGGGGGTACGGCCCGGGGAGCGGGTGTGCCTCTTCATGGACAAGATCCCCGAACTTTACCTGGGATTTCTGGGCATCCTCAAGATCGGGGCCATCGCCCAGCCCCTCTTCTCCGCCTTCGGCGACGAGTCGCTCCTGGTCCGCCTCTCCAACGCCGAGACGACGGCCGTGATCACCCAGAAAAAGCACGCCCCCAAGGTGCGCAAAATCCTCGATAAGATGCCCCACCTGCGGCACATCATCGTCGTGGACCACGACGGGAAGGCGCCGCTGAAGGAACGCGAGGTCGCGTTCTCCCTGGAGAAGGCAACGCCCGTGGAGCAGTTCGAGGTCCATCCCACCACCGCCGAGTCCCCTTCCGTCCTGCATTACACCTCCGGCACCACGGGGATGCCCAAGGGGGTCCAGCATGTCCACTATTCCCTGATTTCCCAGTATCTTACGGCTAAATGGGTCCTGGACCTGCGCGACGACGACATCTACTGGTGCACGGCCGACCCGGGCTGGGTCACCGGNNGCATCATCGCCCCCTTCGCCCTGGGGGTCACCCAGTGCGTCCAGGACGTGGGCTTCTCCGCCGAGGGGTGGTACAAGTTCATCGAAAAACGGCGCATCTCCATGTGGTATTCGGCCCCCACGGCCATCCGGTCGCTGATGAAGGCGGGTGACGAGATCGTCAAGAAGCACGATCTCTCCTCCCTGCGCCACCTGGCCAGCGTGGGCGAGCCGCTCAA
>DCUZ01000103.1:5374-5858 GCA_002327305.1 Holophagales bacterium UBA2201
ACCTACTGGCAGACCGAGACCGGCTCCATCGTCATCAGCAACTTCCCCGGTATGGAGGTGCGCCCCGGCTCGATGGGCAAGGGGTTCCCCGGCGTCACGGCCACGGTGCTTGACCCGGTCAAGAACGAGCCCTACCCCACCCACGGCAAGATCGGACTGGTGGCCCTCAAGTTCGACTGGCCCGCCCGGATGCGCACCTACTGGAACAACCCCGAGGCGTTCCAGAAGAAGTTCCGCGGCGAATGGTACATCACCGGCGACCGGTCCAANNCCGGCCGCGACGACGACATCATCAATACCGCGGGCCATCTGGTCAGCCCCTTCGAAGTAGAGTCGGCCCTCCTCGAGCACCCCTCGGTTGCGGAGTCCGCGGTCGTCAGCAAGCCCGATCCCATCAACCTGGAGGTGGTGAAGGCCTTCGTCACCCTCAAGCCCGGCTTCGAGCCGAGCAAGGACCTGGACCTGGAGATCATGAACTTCATCC
>DCUZ01000103.1:5876-66715 GCA_002327305.1 Holophagales bacterium UBA2201
ACCCGGAGCGGCAAGATCATGCGCCGCCTCCTCCACGCCAAGGAGTGGGGGGAGGAGATCGGCGACACGAGCACGCTGGAGAACGATTGAGATGCGGGCAGACCGTAGTCCGCAGACCGTAGACCGGGAGGTTTGGTGACGATAAGCAGATTTGAGGATTTGGATGTTTGGCAGGCGGCACACCGGTTGGCGCTGAGTGTCTACCGACTGACCGAAGCGTTCCCCCAAAAGGAGATGTACGGCCTTGCGCTTCAAATGCGCCGTGCGGCCGTGTCCGTGCCCTCCAACATCGCCGAGGGGTTCGGGCGGGCCGGCAAGCGGGAGAAGATCCAATTCTATAACATCGCTCAGGGCTCGTTGTCCGAACTCAGGTATTACTGCCTCTTGTCGAAGGACCTTGGATATATCAACGATAATTCGGAGCAACTCGAAGCATGCAATCATATTGCACGTATGCTGCAATCGTTGATGGGGAGGATCCGTGAACGGCCATGATCCTCCCCCTTTCACCCCCCCGAACTACGGACTACGGTCTACGGACTACGGTCTACGGACTACGGTCTACGGTCTACGGACTACGAACTACGGAACTAACGAAAGGAGAACCACATATGCCGATTGAAGGACTGAAAGACATCGTTCTGAACTACGTCACCAAGGAGTACCTCGAGGACGACAGCGAGCCCCTCACCTACGACACGCCGCTGATCTCCGGCGGGATCGTGGATTCGTTCTCCATGGTCTCCCTCAAGCGCTTCCTCGAGAACAAGTACGCCATCTCCATCCCCGACGAGGACGCCACCCCCGAGGCCTTCGACTCGGTCAACAAGGTGGCCGACCTGGTCGAGCGGTTCGTGGCGAAGAAAGGGTAGGCCATGGCGTTCTCCGGGAAGGTGCGCGCCGCCTACCAGGCGCAGTTGAAGGGGATCGAGGATGCGGGGCTGTTCAAACGGGAGCGGTTCATCCACTCCCCCCAGGCGGCCGATATCGAGGTGGAGTTCCCCGCGGGCTCCTCGTTGAAAAAAGTCATCAACATGTGCGCCAACAACTACCTGGGGCTCTCCAGCCACCCCGACGTGGTGGCCGCGGCGCACGAGGGGCTGGACACGCGCGGGTACGGGATGTCCTCGGTCCGGTTCATCTGCGGCACCCAGGACATCCACCGGGAGCTGGAAAGCCGGGTGACGGCGTTTTTGGGGACCGAGGACACCCTCCTCTTCCCCTCCTGCATGGACGCCAACGCCGGCGTCTTCGAGGCCATCCTGTCCAAGGACGACGTCATGATCTCCGACCGCCTCGTCCACGCCTCCCTCATCGACGGCATCCGCCTCTGCCCCGCCATGCACGACACCTACAAGCACTCCGACATGGGGCACCTGGAGGAGAAGCTCCAGCTCCACTCCGCCAAGCGCCTCAAGGTGGCCATCACCGACGGCGTCTTCTCCATGGACGGCGACACGGCCAAGCTCGACGCGATGGCGGCGCTGTGCGAGAAGTACGACGCCATGCTCCTGGTGGACGAGTCCCACGCCTCCGGGTTCATCGGGAAGACCGGCCGCGGCACCCACGAGAAGTGCGGCGTGGTGGGGAAGATCGATATCATCACCACCACCTTCGGCAAGGCCCTCGGCGGGGCGTCCGGCGGCTGCGTCAGCGGCCGCAGGGAGCTGGTGGAACTGTGCCGCCAGCGGGCCCGTCCGTACCTCTTCTCCAATACCATCGCCCCGGTGGTGGTGTCGGGGGTCCTCAAGGTCATGGAGATCCTCTCCGCCTCCACCGAGCGGCGCGACAAGCTGGAGAAGAACGCCGCCTACTGGCGCAAGGGGCTGACCGAGGCGGGCTTCGTCCTCAAGGAGGGCGACACCCCCATCGTCCCGGTGATGCTCTTCAACGCGAAACTGGCCCAGGACTTCTCCCTGGCCCTCTACGAGGAGGGGATCTACGCCATGGGGTTCTTCTTCCCGGTGGTGCCCCAGAGCCAGGCCCGGATCCGCACGCAGATCTCGGCCGGCCACGAGATCCACCACCTGGATCGGGCCCTGGAGGCCTTCAAGAAAGTGGGGAAGAAATTCGACATCCTGGGCAGGACCAAGCAGGAGATCATCGCGAAGTACGGGATGTAATCATTGCCCGGACCGGGAATGGCGAGGAAAGGGCCCAAGAGGTGCCCGTCGTCCCCCCCTCCCCCTCCCACCCGACGGTCAATGTTGACATGCGCCCCGCTTGAAGTCATAATAGACCCAGCTTATGATCAAGGAAGGTCAACTCAACAGCGTCCACCTCCTGCAACTGCTCGGGGAGATCTTCACCGAGCGGTTCACCGGCGCCATGCGCCTCGAATCGGGGAGCCAGGTCCGCATCCTGTACTTCAAGAACGGGGACATCGTCTCGTGCGGAACCAACGTCAACACCGAGAAGATCGACGAAGTGCTCCTCGACCTGGGCAAAATCACCCGCGACCACATCCGCGAGGTGCTCGAAATGAGCGCCTCCTTCTCCGAAATCGGCAAGCGGATGCTGGCGCTGGGGTTCCTCTCCGCCGCCGAGTTGGACGACGCCCTCCGGCACCAGACCCGCCTCATCGTCCGCAACCTCATCCGGACCGTGGACGCTTCGTTTTCGCTGGTGGAGAACTACACCCCCACCCGCACCGATATCTTTCATTACCCCACCCACCATTTCATCAGCGATTTCCTGCGTTCCAGCGACGACCGGGAGCTGATCTTCTCCATCCTTCCCCCTCCGGCCACGCGGGTGAAAGCGCGCCCCGGCACCACGGCCCTGGTGGACACCCTCCCCTGGGGGACCGAGGAGAAGGACCTTGTGGGCCATCTGAACGGCCGGGTCTCCATGGCCGAACTGACCGGCCTCTCCCGGATGCGGGAGATGGACATCTACAAATTGATCGCCGTTCTGGCGTGCCTGGAGGCCGTCGAGGTCCCCGAGGGGGAGGAGCCGTCTCCGCCCCCCCCCGCGACGCTTCCCCTGGAGCCCCAAAGCCCGTTCGCCGCCCCGGCCGAGCCCCCTCCCGCCGTTGCGCAAGAGCCCGCCGCCCCGGCCCTGTCGTCGGAGCTGTTCCCCGTGACCCGCCCGGGCATCAAGCCCAGCATCGGCATCCCCCGCACCCATGCCCACAAGGCCCGGTCGCGCCGCCTCTTCGTCGTCTATCCCCTGGCCCTGATCTCCGTCGTCCTCCTGGGGATGGTGGGTCTCCTGGCCTGGCAGAAATTGAAGCCCACCCCCAAAGGTCCGCCCCCCGCGGTCGTACCGGCCCAGCCGACCCCCATCGTTCTGGAGGAGCCCAAGCCGGTCGGTGATGAGGATGACGCCGACATGGTGCTGGCACCGCCCACGGTGGCCATCCCGTCGCCCGGCGGGGCCGGGGCCGGACCCACCCCCGCGGCCCAACCGTCACCCCAACCGGAGCCCAAGGCTGCGCCGCCGGTCCAACAGCCGCCTCCCGCCGCATCACCGGCGGTGAAACCGGAACCCCGGCCCACCCCCGCGGCCCTCCCCACCCCCCCGCCGGCGGCCCCGGCCGCCCCCATCCCCTCCGGCAAGCTCGCCGACGCGGCCCGGGGCCACCTCGCCCGCATCCAGGGCCTGCCGTCGTCGCGCTACACCCTGCAATTGATGATCGCCTGCCAGGATGATTCCATCGCCAAGGCGCAGGCCCAGGACCGCTCCGGAGCGCTGTGGTTCATCCCCTTTGCTTTCAAGGGGAGGTCCTGCTACAAGGTCTATTGGGGGGACTATTCCAGCGCCGCCGCGGCGCAGGAGGCCGCGGCCGGGCTCCCCGAGGCGTTTCGTGGAGAGAAGCACCAGGTGGTCACCCTCGGCGCGGCCGTCAAAAATGCATCTCCTTGACGGAAACAACCTCTCCGGACACCTCTGGGGCGATTCCCGGAACCGCAAGCCCATCCTCGATTTGATCCTCGACGCCTACCGGAACCGCCGCAAGCGGGCCATCCTGATTTTCGACGGCCCCCCCGACCCCGCCGTCCCCCGGGACCGGACCGTCCTGGGCAATGTGGAGGTGCGTCTTGCTCCGGATGGCGCCGACCTTCTCATCACCGCCCTGGCCCGAAAGCACCGCGGAGCCCTGGTCGTGACGGCGGACGCCGCCCTGGCGGCCGCCTGCCGGGGCGCCGGCGCGGCGACCGCCTCGCCCCGGGAGTATCTCGAGCGGCTGGAGAAGCGGGCCCGTGCGGTGTGAGTGCTGTGCGGCCCCCCTCCCCCTCCCCGGGGCCCGGCCGCGGGTCTGCCCCAAGTGCAAGGGGTTCCTCTACGCCCGCGGCCTGAAGGGGAAGACCGTAGAGATGGAAGTTACGGAGGGGGGGCGGACCGGGACGGCATCGTTTTTGGTGGACCGCCTGGAGACCCTCACGGCCAAACCCCTGGAACCGTCCGATCTCCTCCCGGTGGAACTGTTCCGGTGCCCCCTCTGCAACTACGGTCTCGTCCTGGGGGCCGTGGCGGAGCCCCTGCGGGACGGCACGGCCTTCCGGCTCCACCTCCCGCTTAAGCGTTCCGTGGAGGTCCGCTGTGACTTCTGCGGCCGCCCCAACCACGCCTTCGTCCCCTCCGAGGAGCCCCTCGTCGTGCCGGTGGTCCCGCTGAAGCGGAGCTCGTTCGACCACCAGGTGGACCAGTTCCTCAGCCAACCCCCTCCCCCCGCCGCACCGGAGCGGTCGGGGTGCCTCGGGATATTCCTTTTCTTCCTCGCCCACCGGTGACCAGTCCCTTCGTCCTCTCCCGAGGCGCCCACCCCATCAGCCGGAGGGGAATCAGCCCGGAGGCCATCAAGGTCCTCTACCGCCTGCACCGTCAGGGGTTCATGGCCTACCTCTGCGGCGGGTGCGTCCGCGACCTCATCCTGGGGATCAAGCCCCGCGATTTCGACGTGGTCACCGACGCCCACCCCCAGCAGATCCGCCACCTCTTCCGCAACTCGCGCATCATCGGCCGGCGGTTCCGGCTGGTCCACATCCTCTTCACCGACGAGGTCATCGAGGTGGCCACCTTCCGCCGGACCCCGGAAGCGGCCCCGCCGGAACTCGAAGAGCGGGAGGCCCGCGTGTGGCTCAACAACGCCTTCGGGACGCCGGAGGAGGACGCGTTCCGGCGCGATTTCACCGTCAACGGCCTCTACTACAACATCGCCGATTTCTCGGTCCATGACTATGTGGGCGGGCTTGAGGACCTCCGGGCAAGGATGATCCGCATGATCGGGGACCCGGAGCGCCGCATCCTCGAGGACCCGGTGCGGATGCTGAGGGCGCTGTCCCTGTCGGCCCGCCTCAAGTTCCGCGTCCAGCCCGAGCTGTTCCTGGCCATCCTGCGCCACAAGGGGGAGATCCGGGCCACCTCCCCGTCCCGCCTCCTCGAGGAGTTCCTCAAGATCATCCGGAGCGGGGCCAGCGCCCCCGTCTTCGCCTTCCTCAAGGAGACGGGGCTGCTGCCCTTCATCTTCCCCTTTCTGGAGCCCGTGGCCGAGACCCCGGCCTATGACCGGTTCCTCGCCTCCCTCGGGCGCGTGGACCAGGAGATCCGGGAGGGACGCACATTGGAAGAGCCGGTGCTGGTGGGGCTCCTCTACTTTCCGGCCGTCCTGGCCGCCGCCCGGGACCCGGGCGCCTCGGCCCTCCACCAGGCCTCCGAGGCGATCTTCGCCGTCCAGACGGACGCCTTTTTTCCCCGCGCCTGGCGCCACGAGATGCAGTCCCTGCTGACGGCCTGGCCCAAACTGCAGTCGCCGCCCCATAAAAACCGCCGCCTCGCCGAGCGTTCCTATTTCCACGACGCCCTGGACTTCGCCCGGCTGGTGGCGGGCGGCTGGCCTGAAACGGGCCGGCACCTGGGACAGTGGAAAACCTTTGTCAAGGGGCGCCGTATGAAGGGGGTGAGGAGGAGCCCATGAAAGTCCTGCGCATCCTGTTGATCCTTGCCTTGCTGTTCGGCCTCGGCCTGCTGGTCGCCCTTTTCTTCGCCTTCCGCGAAGCCGGCATTTCCGACCATTCGGTGCTGAAACTGACCATCCGCGGCCCGATGCAGGAATATCGCGTCACGGAGGGGCTCGAAGAGGCCTTCGGCTCCCCGCGTCCCACCCTTTTTTCCACCTTCAAACTGCTCAAACAGGTGGCGAAGGACGAGCGGATCGACGGGGTGATCCTCAAGATCGAGCCCTTCTCCATGGGGTTCGCCAAGCTGGAGGAACTGCGGACCCTCCTGGCGGAGGTGCGGTCCGGCGGCAAGTGGGTCTGGTGCTACGCCGACACCTTCGGGGAGTTCGGACCCTCCAACGGGTCCTACTACCTCGCCTCCGCCGCGGACCGCATCGTCCTCAATCCCGCGGGGGAACTCAATCTCATCGGCATCCAGGCGGAGACGCTGTTCCTGCGGGGCACCCTGGACAAACTGCATGTTTATCCCGACTTCGACCACATCGAGGAATACAAGACGGCGATGAACACCTTCACCGAGCGCTCCATGACCCCCCCCCACCGGGAGATGATGGAGGCGCTGATCAACGGGATTTTCGACGGCATGGTGGCCGACATCGCCAAGGACCGCAAATTGGACGAGGGCGCGCTGCGCGCCCTGATCGACGGCGGCCCGATGGGGGCCAAGCGGGCGCTGGAGGCCGGGCTCGTGGACGCACTGTCCCATCCGGAGGAGTTTGAAGAGGCGATCAAGGGCAAAACGGGCGGGAAGTTGAACCTGGTGGCCGACTCCTCGTATCCCGTGGACGCCTACGAGAGCGGCCCCAAGATCGCGGTCATCTACGGCATGGGCCCCATCTTCGTGGGCTCCTCGTCCTCCTCCCCCTTCGACGATTCCTCCAACATGGGCTCGACCACCTACGCGAAGGCCTTCCGGGCCGCCAGGGAGGACAAGGCGGTCAAGGCGGTCATTTTCAGGGTGGAAAGCCCGGGCGGCAGCGCCATCGCCTCCGAGCTCATCCGCCACCAGCTCGTCCTCACCCGCAAGGAGAAGCCCGTGGTGGTGTCCATGGGCGACGTGGCGGGCTCCGGCGGCTACTGGGTCTCCATGTCGGCCGACCGCATCCTGGCGAGCCCCGGGACCATCACCGGGTCCATCGGGGTGGTGGTGGGCAAGTTCAACACCCGCGCCTTCTGGAGCGACCTCCTGGGCGTCACCTACGACACCGTCAAGGCCGGCGCCAACGCCGACATCTACAGCTCCCTGCAGAACTTCACCCCACAGCAGAAAGCCGCCATCCGCGGATACATGGAGGAGATCTACGACGACTTCGTCACCAAGGTCGCCGAAGGGCGCAACCTCCCCGTGGAGGAGGTGAGGCGCATCGGGAAGGGGCGCGTCTACACCGGCGTCCAGGGGTTGGACCTCAAACTGGTGGACCGCCTGGGCGGCCTGGACGCCGCCATCGAGGAGGCCTGCAAGCTGGCCAAGCTCCCCGACGTCGGGAAGGTGACGCTGGTGCCCTATCCGAAGAAAAAGACCTTCTTCGACCAGATCCTCAAGAAGAACAAGGGCGAATTGAGGACCGCCATCGAGTACATCGAGAGCGGGGCCATGATGCCCACCGGCGCCCTCTGGTGTCCGTACAGCATCACGATACAGTAGGCCGTGGTGCGTAGGCCGCAGTCCGTAGTGCGTAGGCCGTAGTGCGCAGGCCGTAGTTCCAAATTCGCCCTCGCATTCATGAGCCGGCCCCGGTCCGATCCGGGGCCGGATCGTTCCAGGGGCCTCACCTCTTGATGCTGACCGGCGCCCCGGCCGTCCGGGCATGATAAAATGGCGCCATGCAAGGATTCCTCCGGGTCGAAGGGCTGTTGTTCTACGGGCCCCCGCTCCTCCTGGCCATCGGGGCGTTCGCCATCGGTTGGTGGCCCCTTGGCGCCCTCTTCCTGGCGTTGACCCTCTTCCTGATGTGGTTCTTTCGGGACCCCGAGCGCACCCCGGAAGGCGACGGGCTCCTCTCCCCCGCCGACGGCACCGTCCTGAGGGTGGTGGATCTGGACGGGGGCGGCATGCGGGTGGACATCTTCATGTCGGTCGTCAACGTCCACGTCAATCGCGCCCCCGTCGCCGGCACCGTCGGCGGGATCGTCTACACCCCGGGCCGCAAGGCCCCGGCGGGGACCGAGGAGGCCCACCGGTTCAACGAAAACAACTATTTCGAGTTGCGGGACGGGGAGCTCACCGTCGGGACCAGGCAGATCGCCGGCATCCTGGCCCGCCGCATCGTCTTCTGGAGCCGGGAGGGGGACCGGGTGGAGCGGGGCCAGAGGGTGGGAATGATCAAGTTCGGCTCCCGGGTGGAGGTGACCCTCCCCCACGGGTGGTCGCCGCTCGTCCGGCAGGGAGACAGGGTCCGTGCAGGGGCCACCGTCCTCGCCAAGGCCTAAGCGGCGCATCCGGCAGGGGGTCTTCATCCTCCCCAGCGCCCTCACCATCGGAAGCGTCTTCTGCGCTTTCTACGCCATCGTCCAGGCCTACCGGGGGCGTTTCGAAACCGCCGGCACCTTCATCATCGTCGCCGCCATCCTCGACACCCTCGACGGCCGGATCGCCCGCCTCACCCGCACCGCCACGGACTTCGGCCGGGAACTGGACTCGTTGGCCGACGCCATCTCCTTCGGCCTGGCGCCGGCCCTGACCATCTACTTCTTCGCCCTCAAGGACCTCAACCGCGCCGGCTGGCTCCTCGCCTTCCTCTACATCACCTGCGGCATCATCCGCCTCGCCCGGTTCAACGTGCTGGCCATCGCCGGACACCGGAAGCACTTCGTCGGGCTCCCCATTCCCGCCGCGGCCTCGTTTTTCGCCCTTCTCCTCCTGCTCGACACCCCGCCCGATTCCGTCCTGTTCCCCATCGGGGCCCTCGTTATGGCCTACCTGATGGTCTCCACCATCCCCTACCCCGCCTTCAAGGACCTGGAACTCAAGACGATGCGCCCCACGTTCACCCTCCTGGCCATCGTCCTCCTCTTCCTCGTGGTGGCGTTCCACCCGGCCATCTCCCTCTTTGTCCTCCTCTGCGTCTATCTCCTCGCCGGTCCCGTCCTCCTTTTGCTCGATCGCCGCGACCGCCGCAAAAACTTCTCCGAATACCAGGATGAACTGTAAGGCCGCCCTGCTGGGCGCGGATACGCTGGCCGCCCGGGCGTTCAGGGACCATTGCGAAGCCCGCCGCCTCCCGGACATCGCCTGGCACCTCTTCACCGACGACGAGGCGGTCCTCACCGCCTCGGCCGAGGGCGCCGAGGTGATCCTGCCGGAGAGCCAGGAAGCCCTGGACGCCTTTCCGCTCCTGCTGGATTTCCACCCCGCGCGCAAGGCCCCCCTCCGCACCCGCGGGACCCTGCTGCATGCCGGGGCGGGGGCGCCGGTCCCCGGGGCCGCCCTGGTCTTCTCCGGCGCCGACTCCTCCCCGCTGATGAAGGGGGCCCCCTGCAGCGCACCCCATCCCCTCTCCTCCGTCCTCCTGCGCGTCATGGGTTGCCGCCCCATCGCGGGGATGGCATCGGGACACATCGTCGTCGTCGCCTCCACGCAGGAGGAGGGGCGCGCGGGACAGGACGAGTTGTTCAACCAGACCGTCGCCCTCATCAACGCGGGGGCCTTCAAGTCCAGGGTCTACAAGGAGCAGGTGGCCTACAACCTGGTCCCCGCGCCGACTGGGGCGCTCGGGGCCCGTCTCCGGGCGGAATTGGAGGCCTTCTGGGGCGAAGGGTGGCTCGCGCCCGTGCAGGTCGCCAAAGCCGGCGTCTTCTA
Source organism: Holophagales bacterium UBA2201 (assembly GCA_002327305.1). Classification (GTDB taxonomy): domain Bacteria; phylum Acidobacteriota; class Thermoanaerobaculia; order UBA2201; family UBA2201; genus UBA2201. The sequence continues at coordinate 15,639 of DCUZ01000103.1, forward strand.
CGGGGCCCTGGCCGCCGTCCATCTGGCCTTCGGGGACCCCGCGAAGAAACGCGCCTTCGCCGCCGGCCTGCGGGCCAATCCGGCCCTGTTCCGGGAGGAAAAAGGGAGCCGGGGGCTGGTGCGCGCGGTTCAGTCGGAGGACATTTTCCTGAGCCCGGGCGAGGAGTCCGACCGCTCCCTCCAGTTCTGGGTTTGCACCGACCCCTTCCGGTCGGGCATGGCGTGGAACCTCGCCGGCCTCGTGGAGTCCTTCTTCCAAACCGCGCAGTCAACACAAACCGGGCCCTCATAGTCGAGAGGTCATTGTTTTCGCCTCGGGGTCCATCCTCCATGTTTCCCGGCCCCAAGCGCCTCGTGCGTCGCAGGCCTCCGGGGCCGGATCCGATCCATGGGAGCCACCGTTGGAGCCGGGTCCCAATAGCGGGTGAGCACCTTGGAGGTATCCCTTTCCGGTCTCCACAATTTCCCACCGCAAGACTGATGCAAGTTATTGAATATATAGTCATTTGTCTGCCTATTTCGAATGCGTCAACAGGCCGGTCGCCGATTATGTGCCGCGTCTCAATATAAGATATTACTGATGCGTGGCAACATTGAACCCCGGGAGACGGTATAGTGTATATATGAAAATCCGGAGGGAGAGCGCATGAATCGCTGGGCGAAGTTCCTGCTCATCGCGGGCGGCCTGACCGCCCTGGTCGCCGTCCTGCGCCTCACCGTCTTCGTCCCCGAGCCCATCTCTGTTCGGACGGCCGCGGTGGAGCGGGGACGGGTCGAGGACACCGTCACCAACACCCGCGCGGGGACCGTCAAGGCGCGGGAGCGGGCGCGTCTCTCGCCTCAGATCGGGGGCCTGGTGACCGCCCTCCCCTGCCGCAAGGGCGATGCAGTGAGGAAGGGGACGCTCCTCCTGAAAATGGATGATTCAGTCCCCCGTGCGCAGGCGGAGCTGGCCCGGCGGACCATTGACACCGCCCGCGCCCAGCGCGAGGAGGCCGCCACGGTCCTGGACCTGGCGTCGCGGGAATGGGCGCGCATCGCCGAACTCCAGGAAACCGGGGTGGCGTCGGAGGGGATGGCCGACCAGGCGCGCAACGCCAAGGAGCGGGCGGAGGCGGCCCTGCGGACCGCGGAGGCGGCCCTGGAGCAGTCGAAGGCCTCCCTGAGCGTGGCGCTGAGCCAGCTGGACCTGACGGTGCTCACCGCCCCCTTCGACGGCGTCCTGGCCGACCTCTCCACGCACGTGGGGGAATACATCACCCCCGCCCCTCCGGGGGTCCCCATCCCCCCCGTCATCGACCTCATCGGCGTCTCCGACCTCTATGTCAGCGCCCCCATCGACGAGATGGACTCCTCCCGCATCCGGCCGGGCCAGGAGGCCCGCGTGACGGTGGATGCCTGGCCCGACCGGGCGTTTGACGGGACGGTCCACAAGATCGGCGCCTTTGTCGAGGACATCCTGGAGCAGAACCGGACGGTCGAGGTGGAGGTGGTCTTCGACAATCCCGGGGGCCTGCGCATCCTCCCGGGGACCAGCGCCGACGCGGAGATCATCCTCGACCGCCGCGACGGCGTCCTGCGTGTCCCCACCTCCGCGGTCTCCGGCGGGACGGGCGTGCTCGTCGTTGAAGAGGGGCGCCTCGTTGAGCGCACGATCGAAACGGGGTTGAAGAGCTGGGCGTTCGTGGAGGTGGTGATGGGCCTCTCGGAAGGAGAGCGGGTGGTGGTCAGCCGGGACAAGCCGGAGATCAAAGCCGGGGCGCGGGTTAAAGTTGAGAAAAATGAATAGACCGGTTTCGAGTTTCGAGTTTCTAGTTTCGAGTTTGCGCCGCTGTGCGGCGCGGAGAGACTTGATCTCCATCCATGTAAGCCTGATGCCGGTATCCAGGCGTCGTCGGAAAATCATGAAAGCCCATTTGTCGTCCACGCACGCCATGATGAGCCGACAATCGCATGCCGTTCAACTCGCAACTCGCAACTCGCAACTCGAAACTGACCCCAAGGTAGGCCAGCGGGCATGATCGAACTCGATCGTGTGAGCAGGACTTATTTGATGGGCCACCAGCCCGTCCATGCCCTTCGGGAGGCCAGCCTTTCCATCGCGTCGGGTGATTACCTGTCGCTGATGGGCCCTTCCGGGTCGGGCAAATCCACCCTCCTCCACATCCTCGGCCTCCTGGACCGCCCCACCGAGGGCGAGTACCGGTTCGAGGGGCGCTCCACGCAGGACCTCTCCGACGGGGAGCGGTCGCTCCTTCGCCGCTACAAGGTGGGGTTCGTGTTCCAGTTCTTCCACCTGCTCCCCCGTCTCGACGCCCTGGGCAACGTTGAACTGCCCATGATGCTGGCCGGCGTGGCGAAGGCGGACCGGCGGGAGCGCGCGAAGGAGGTGCTGGACAAGGTGGGGCTGGCCGCGCGCGCGGCCCACAAGCCGGAGGAGCTTTCCGGCGGAGAGCGCCAGNNGTGGCCATCGCCCGGGCCACCATCATGCGGCCGGCCCTGGTGCTGGCCGACGAACCCACCGGCAACCTGGACCGCGCGTCGGCCGCCGAGATCATCCACCTGCTTGAATCCCTCAACGCCGAGGGGCTGACGCTGGTCATGGTTACGCACGATCCCGAGCTGGGGAAGAGGGCGGGGCGGACGCTGCGGCTTTTGGATGGGAGGATACAAGATGCCTAACGCAGTTTCGAGTTTCGAGTTTCGAGTTTCGAGTTTGCGCGCTTTCAAGGCATTTGCAGGGGCGAGCCGGTGGCTCGCCCTCCGGAACGAGCCTCGCATTTACAATGTAGGGGCGGGATGCAATCCCGCCCGCGGGAGGGATTCCCGTAGGTCATCCCTCCCCTACAGAACATTGCGACCAGATCCGAACTGCGCGAAGATTTGTTTTAGAGGAAAATCATGAAATCACACTATTTATTACTAATTCTCCTATACTTGACACCGTGGGCATTTGCTATCGATCAGCGCCAGGCGAAGGGGCCTGAAGTCAATTTAGAAACCGTTTGCCAACCAAAAAACAAGGTTGGCATTTTTAGATTTGAAGCAATAAGGAATGCTCACAAGGCCGAGGTAATCTTTAAGACCAGAACATTTGATCCTGCCATTCATAAAATCACTTATGCAGATCAAGCTTATGTGGCAAAGCATAATATTCATACTGTTGACCCCAACGCAAAATGTGTCGTAGAAATTGATGGAGCGTCTCCTTTGGGGTTGGAACCATTATTTTGTATTTCTTCGAACGATGATTTAAAGTCCATGGTAGAAATAGAGACACTTACTTTGCTATTCGATGGCAAAAGGATTCAATTGCCGGAAAATCTCTTTAGGGATTGCTACAACCCGAATCTTAGCCGGGATTATATGGAATTGAGTCTTGGCGATGATGCGAAAAGCGTCTTCCTATTCATGGCGGGCAGCGACGCTTCAGGCGGATATCAAGTTCTTTGGGTCCTATGAAGCGATGGTCATCACTCAAGATTGTCCAAGGCCTGCTCTGATTGCGGCTATTCCGAAACGCTTCGATTCATCGAGGAAGAGTGATAGGGCGTGGGAACCTTGAATCTTGAACTTGGATCTTTGAACTCAATCCTGGCACACGGAAACCATGAGCAAATCCGTCCCGACGCGAGGTCGGGACGCTGCAGAAACTAAGAGACAGGGAACCATGAGCTGTCCTTGTGTTTCTTTATCTCCGAACTCCGAACCCCGAACTCCGAACTGGCTTCTAACTTTGAACCTTGAACTTCGAACTTGGAACTCGAAACTCGCAACTCGAAACTCGCAACTGGACCAAAGCCATGAGACTCAACGATAGATTAGGCTTCGCCCTGAGTTCCCTGACCGCGCACAAATTGCGCACCGGCCTGACCCTCCTAGGGATGGCCGTGGGGATCGCGGCGGTTATTTCGCTCACCGCCCTTGCCGAGGGGGCCCGCCTCTATGTGATGAACGAATTCCTGGACCTGGGGACGCACCTGGCCGTGGTCCTTCCGGGGAAGGTGGAGACCACCGGGGCCATGCCGTGGGGCGGGGTGGTGCGGGACCTGACGCTGAAGGATTTCGAACTGATGGACCAGCGCCTCGAGGGGAAGGCGCGGGCGGCCCCCATCGTCCTGGGGACCGAAGCGGTGAGCCACGGGAGCCGCAGCCGCTCCATGGCCGTCATCGGCACGACGGCCGAATACCTTCCCATCCGCCGTATCACGATGGCCTCGGGCCGCTTCCTGGCCCCGTCGGAAACGGGGGGCGCGGAGATCGTCCTGGGGCCGGCGGCGGCGCGGGAGGTGTTCGGCATCGAGAACCCCCTGGGGCGGACGGTGCGCATGGGGGGATGGCGGTTCCGCGTGGTGGGCATCCTCGAGCCCAAGGGGCGCGCCGGCGGCTTCGACATGGACGACCTGGCCTTCATCCCCGTGGCCACCGCCATGAAGGTGTTCAACCGCGCCTCGCTCTTCCGCATCATCGTGGAGGTGCGCCCCGACACCCCCATGACCGTCATGAAGGGGCGGCTTGAAAAGTTCTTCAAGGACCTGCACCGCGCCGAGGATGTCACCGTCGTCTCTCCCGACGCCATGCTGGCCTCCTTCTCCTCCATCATGCGGACGCTGACGCTGGCCCTGGCGGGGATCGCCGCCATCTCGCTCGTGGTGGCGGGGCTGGGGATCATGAACATCATGCTCGTCTCCGTGGCCGAGCGGCGGGAGGAGGTGGGGCTGTTGAAGGCCCTCGGAGGCGAGGGCCGGCAGGTCCTGGAGGTCTTCCTGGCCGAGGCGGTGTTGCTCTCCGCCGCCGGCGGGGTCGCGGGACTGGCGGCCGGCCTCGTCGCGGTCCGGGTTTTTGTCCGCTTCTATCCTTCGTTCCCCGCCACCCCGCCCGGATGGGCGGTGGCGGCCGCCCTGGCGCTCTCCTTCCTCGTGGGAACCCTGGCCGGGATCCTCCCGGCCATGAGGGCCGCGCGGCTTGATCCGATTAGGGCGCTGGCAAGACGATGAAAACAGTTGCGAGTTTCGAGTTTTTAGTTTCGAGTTCAAATCAGCCGCCTAGATTTGGCCTTGGTGGAGTTTTCAACTCGCAACTCGCAACTCGAAACTCGAAACTCAAGAGCCATCATGACGATCGCTGAGCGCCTGCGATTTGTGTTGGGGGCCCTGGAGGGCCACCGCCTGCGGTCCGTCCTTTCCGCCCTCGGCATCGCCATCGGCATCGCCGCCGTCATCCTCCTCACCTCCCTCGGCGAGGGGACCCGGAGGTACATCGTATCGGAGTTCTCGCAATTCGGGACCAATCTCATCGCCGTGGTCCCGGGCAACGTGAAAACCATCGGCATCCCGGGGGTCTTCGGCGGATCCACCCACCCCCTCGATCTGGAGGACGCCGCCGCCATCCGCCGCCTGGACGGAGTCGGTGCGGTGACCCCGGTGGTGATGGGGCAGGCCCGCGTCGAGCACCGGCGCATGGGCCGCTCCGTCTATATCTACGGCGTTTCCCATGAGGTGCCCGCCACCTGGCGGTTTCAGGTGGGCGAGGGGGCATTCCTTCCCGCCGCGGACTACTCCCGCAAGGCCCAGGTGGCGGTCCTGGGGCCGCGCGTGGCGCGCGAATTGTTCGGTGGGGCCTCCCCCCTGGGCGAACGGATCAAGATCGGGGGACAGACCTTTCGCGTCATCGGCGTCATGGCGCCCAAGGGCCAACTGCTGGGGTTCGACATAGACGATGCCGCCTACATTCCGGCCGGCACGGCCATGGCGCTGTTCAACCTCAGGGAATGCCACGAGATCGACGTTGCCGCCGATGACGCCGCCGGGGTGGATGCCCTGGTGGGGTCCATCCACGCCCTCCTCACGAAACGCCACCGCGGGCAGGAGGACTTCACCATCCAGACCCAGGCCGACATGCTGGGGGCCCTCAGCCGCGTCATGGGCATGATCACCCTCGCGGTGGGGGGCATCGCGGGCATCTCCCTCCTGGTGGGGGCCATCGGCATCCTCACCATCATGTGGGTCTCGGTCCACGAGCGCACTTTCGAGATCGGCCTCCTGCGCGCCCTGGGGGTGACCCGCTCCGGGGTGGCGGGGCTCTTCCTGCTGGAAGCCGTCACCCTTTCTCTGGCCGGCGGCCTCGGGGGGCTGGCGGCGGGCTATGCGATCAAAGCGGCGCTGAAGATCGCCGTGCCCGGCCTCCCGATGGAGGTCCCCTGGTATGCCGTGGCGGGCGCCCTGGCCATGAGCTTCGGCGTCGGGATGGCCAGCGGCTACCTGCCCGCGCGCCGGGCCGCCTCGCTCGATCCCGTGGAGGCGCTGAGGGCGGAGTAACTCCGGTCCGCTTGCCGCTTTACGCCGTCCGCTCCCCGCTTTCCGGCCTTCCGGCTTTCCGGCTTTTTCACTGCGATGCGATGGGGCGCTCAGACCCGGATCTCGGTCCCGCCGTCTTCGGCCGCTTCCCGGGGACCCGTCACCCGGTTCTTCCCCATCCGCTTGCTATGGAACATCAACTGGTCGCCGCGGCTGACCAGGGTGTCGATGGTGTCCTCGGGAACCGCCGGCGTCGCTCCGACCGAGATGGTGGCTCGCAGCGGCCGCAGTCCGTCCTGGATGACCTCCTCCTCCACCAGGGCGCGGAACTTCTCGCCGGCCGCCGCCAGCTGTCCCGGATCCACGCCGGTGACGATGGCCATGAACTCGTCGCCCCCCCAGCACCCCACCATGTCGGAAAGGCGCGCGTGATCGGCGAAGGCGCGCCCCACGGCCCGGATGATGAGGTCGCCGGCGGCATGTCCGAACGTGTCGTTGACGACCTTCAGGTTGTCCACATCGATGAAGATGATCCCGAAGCGCCATCCATAGCGCTGGAGTTCCTGCAGGCGGGTCAGGAGGGTCACCTCGAGATATCGCCGGTTGGCCAGGCCGGTGAGGCTGTCCAAAAAGGCCAGCTTTTCGAGTTGCGCCATCGTCTCGTGCGTGCCGTGCACCCCGACCCGTTCCTTGAAGATCTCGACGGCGCCGGTCACCTCGGATCTCCCGTTGCGCAGGGGGTGGACGGAAACGGTCATGGGAACGCGGCTCCCGCTCTTGTGCTGGAAATACAGTTCTCCGGTCTGCGGGGTCCCGGACAGCATCGCGACGCCGAGGAGGCAGGGATGGCTGCAGGTGGCGCACGCCTCGCCGTCCCGCTGGATCAGGTGGTCGTTCCAGCAGTGGCTTCCGACCAGCTCCTCTCCGGTGCTCCGTCCCAGGTCCTGGGCCGCGGCATTCCAATAGATCACCCGCCGGTCCCCGTCCAGCATGAACACGCTCTCGTCCAGGGCGTCGAAGAGCATCAGCAGGAGCTCACGCTCCGCACGGTGCGCGACGGCCGGAGGATCGGCACCGGCCGCAAGAGGGGGCGCCTCCGCATCCTCCAGGGCGCCGGCGGCATCGATCGGGAGAGCCGGCTGGCCGGCCGGATGGAGAGGTTCCGGCCGGAACGGAAGCGGCGCGCTCCGACGCGTCGCGGCGCGCCGCAGAAGGTCGAGATGCTTCCGTATCCCCCCCTGGATGTTCTCCACGAAGGGCCTGAAATGGACGCTCAGCCCGCGGAAGAACTCCTGATCGAACAGGGACAGGGAAAGAGACTCAAAATCGAGCGATGCCTGCAGGGCCTGGTCCACCGAAGGGGCGGGGCACGATTCCCGGAACGATTCCATCGCCGCGCAGATGCCCTGGAGTTCCAGAAAGTCGATCCTGAGCCGGCGAAAGACGCGGGGGTTGCGCATCACGATCCGTGTTTGGTATTGGATGACATTGCGGTGGGCCACCTGGTCGAGGGCCAGCCGGCCGAAAAGCTGGGCCGTCTCCCCCTGAGAGGCGAACATCTCGCAGAACCGCTCATAGAGCTGGCCTTTGGTCGTCTCGATGTCCCCCAGGATCCTCAACCCTTTGATGACATCCAACATAATTCACTGGCGGCGCCTTTCCGGGCCGCAATACCCCGCGACAAAGATTATAGTGCAGTGCAAACGAAGTTGTCAACCACCCCCCACCAGAAGCAACGAAAAGCATCCAGTAGAATGGTGCCATGTCTCAAGAATTAGGGCCGCGTCTCAATAATTATTATTTTTAGGCCTGCCGTGATGGTGGGGTGTTCATCCACCTGATACCCACATCCCCCTGCCGCCTGCAACCCGCCCCTTCAACCGCCGATGAGAACCGCTCCCCCGTTGACGTCCAGGGTGGTGCCGTTGACATGCCTGGCCCAATCCGAAACGAGGAAAAGGACGGGAAAAGCTATATCCTCCGGAGGCGGGATCCGGCGCAGGGGGATGGTGGCGGCGATCTGCTCCTTCCGGCCGGGCTTGGCGAACTCCTCCGCGCTCATCGGGGTGTCCACCCAACCGGGGGCCACCACGTTGGTCCGGATCCCCCGCGGTCCGAGCTCGGCGGCCCATGACTTGGCCAGTCCCGCCATCGCCGCCTTGGTGGCGGCATAGTGGGCGTGCACGGCCTCCCCCCTTCTGCCCGCCGTGGATCCCACCATGACGATGGCGCCCCCGGCGTTCATCATGGGCACCAGGGCGTTGGTCAGATACCCCACGGCGTCCAGGTTGAGGGCCATCGTCTCTTTCCACACGGAAAAGTCGGAGGTCCCGATGGGGAAGTGGGTCCAGATCCCGGCGTTGTGGACGAGATAGTCGAGCGTGGGGCTCTTCGCCTGGAACTCCTCCGCCAGCGTCTTCCAGCCGAGGGCATTCGCAAGGTCCGCCTGGATGCCGACGGCCCCGGTGGCGTTGCCCAGGGTCTCCGCCTCTTCCTGATGACGGTTGTAGGAAAAATAGGTCTTGACCTTGTGGGCCGTGAAGACCTCCACCACGGCCTTCCCGATCCCCAGCGAGCCCCCGGTGACGAGGGCGGTCTTGCCTTCGACGTTCAGCATGGCGGTACCTCCGGAGTAAAATCGCATTATTATACCGTTCTTGAGGGGCTTCGATCAGAAAACGGTCGCGGGGATCCCTTCGGCCTTCAGGCGCGCCCCGATGGCGTCGAGGCGCCGTCGCTCCAGCGGTGCGAGCCACAGGTCGGGCCAGCCGCGGTCCAGCGAATAAATCTGGACCTCGACTGGGCGGACCAAGCGCAACCGCTCGATCCACTTTTCGACCTCCCCCTCTGAATAATTCCCCGCGGGCCCTCCGGCCCACAGTGATTGGACCGTGACCCCGCCATGTTCCGCCAGCCCATCCACGATCTCCTTGAGCGTCAGGCCGCCCAACGGCCTGTTGAATCCCGAAAACACCGCCTCCGTCCCCGCGTCCAGTTTCATGATCCGCACATCCAGCCGCCGCAGGGAGCGGCGGATATCCTCCCGGCCCGAGGTCCCAGAATTGGAGAGGATGGCCGTCCGTGCCGACGGAACCAGACGGTCGCGAATACCGATGACCGCCTCCACGATCGCCGGAAACTCAGGATGGAGGGTCGGTTCGCCGTTGCCGGAGAAGGTGAGATAGGCGGGCGGCTGGGGCAGAGTCGGCAGGAGCGCCTCCAGGGACTGCACCACCGCTTCGGGTGTCGCGAACCCGCTCGCAAGGCCCGCCGAGCGTTCGGTCCAGCCGTACTGGCAATAGGCGCAGTCGAAGGTGCACACCTTCCGGCCGGCGGGCAGAAGGTTGATGCCGAGGGAACGCCCCAGGCGGCGGGAGTTGACGGGACCGTAGAGGATGCCGGTTTTCAGCGGAATGGTCATGATTACCTCCAAGGGTTTCATAGTTGCAGGGGCACAGCATGCTGTGCCCTGGAAGGATCGCCCTTACCCCCTGATCCCATTCAACACCCTGGCCATGCGGACGATCCCCTCCCCGATGGCCGCCTCGTCCAGATTGGAGATCGAAACGCGGAACGCGGTTTCGGTGACCGGGCCGGGGAAATAGAACCGCCCCGGCGAAACGCGCACGCCGCCGTCCAGCAGGCGCGCCACCAGCGTCTCCTCGTCCACGGGCCTGCGGCCGGTCCATCGCACCCACAGAGTGTAGCCGCCGGCGGGGGTGGTCCACTCCACCCGGTCCTGGGGCAGGTGCGCCTTCATGGCCTGCAGAAGGGTCTCCATCCGGCGGCGGTAGGCGGTGTGGACGCGGCGGAGGTAATGCTCGTACTCCCCCCGCTCCAGCAGACGCGCCACGGCGGCCTGGGCCGGGATGTTTCCCGAGAGGCAGGAAAAGCGCAGGACGGCCAAAAGGCGTTGGATGGCCTCACGGTGGGCGGCGATCCAGCCGATCCTGAGCCCCGGGAAGACCACCTTCGAGAGGGTGCCCAGGTATAGGACCGCTCCCGAGCCGTCGAGGGCTTTGATCGGCAGGATGGCCTTGCCGAAGTATTTCAGCTCCTCCTCGAAGCCGTCCTCCACCAATGGAACCCCCGCGCGTTCGCACAGGCCGAGAAGCCGCTCCCGCGCGGCCGGCGGCATCGTCAGGCCGGTGGGGTTGTGGAAGGTGGGGATGGTGTAGACCATGGCGGACTTTCCGCGCTTCAGCGTCTTCTCGAAGACGTCCAGGTCCATCCCCTCGGGGCCTAGGGGAACAGATCGCATCGTGAGCCCGTGGAACCGCATCAGGGGGACGGCGAGACCGTAAGTGGGCGTCTCCACGATGACGGGGTCGCCGGGGCTCCCCAACCAGCGGAGGATGAGGTCCAGAGCCTGCTGGGCCCCGCCCGTGATGAGGATCTCATCCGCATCGACACGGACGCCATGGGTCCTCATCCGTCTCGCCACGGCCTCGCGCAGGGGAAGATAACCCTGCGGGTCGCCGTAGTCCAGGATCTCCCTGCCCTTCTCCCCTACCAATACCTTGAGCGCGCGCAGGAAATCCCGGGCGGGACAGAGGCCCCGGTCGGCCGAGAGGCCGGAGAAGTCCACGACGCCGCCCGCGGGCGCCGGGCGGTGCTTGCCGCGCAGGAGGGTGAAGTCCTCATACAGCCTCTTCGACCGTGGCGGACCCTCCACCCATTTCGCCGGCTGAGCGGGAGCGGAGGGTGAAGTCCGGCCGGGCGGCAGGCGATGACGGATGGTGGTGTAACTGCCGGGACGGCTCTCCACCACCCCGGAGGCCCACAGCTCCTGGTAGGCCCGCACGACGGTGGTGCGGTCCACGCCCAACTTCTGCGCCAGGAGCCGCGTGGAGGGAAGACGCTCACCGGATTTGAGCGTCCCGTCATCGGTCAGCTTCCGGATCCCCACTTCGATCTGGCGGTAGGCCGGGGTCTTCGATTTGGGGTCTATGCTCAACAGGATCATGCGGGCCTCCTTGAATATTGGGTCCGGCCTCTGCCGCCCCTTCCCCTGCCGGATAGGTAAGGGCACAGCGTGCTGTGCCCCTACACCCCCCTCCCAAGTTTCATTTCAAGGATAGGCCCGATATTGGATGGAGTCAACAGCCAATTATTTTATTTATCATTACAACCAATTATATTTCTACGACCACACGGTACTGTTGGAGCCGTTTCTTTTCATCCTTCAGGCTTCCAGCTGCCGGCTTCTGGCTTCCTTTACGGCGGGCTCAGCGGGCGGGTATGCGCGCATGGCTTATAGATCCCGCCGGTGTCTATCCTCTCTCCTCCACCCCACACTATCATTTCTGTTTCAGTCCAGACAGCGGTATGATTAATCCGCCCGGTCGGGTAATCTATCCCTTTCGATGAGGATCTCTCCGTGGACGGCCTGCTGGAGGTTGCCAACCATTTATCCAAGGGAATGAAACCCGCGTAATCGCCCAATCCTTGCGCCCCCACCTTACAACTTGAGAGACAAGCGCGGCATGCCGTGTCCCGAACAATATGCGGCATGCGGAATTATTCTCGTTGACCGCTGTTATCTTCGGGATGATGATAAGAAAGGGTAAAGCTGCGCTTGGTCGCCGATCGATTCCCAAATGAAGGCCGCTGGGCCGGCATGGAGCCGCCCTCCGCGGGCGGTTCCCCCAAGCCGACGGCCGCCTGGTCGGTGGCGGTCGGCGACGCCGTCCTGGAAGCGCTGGCGGAGGGGGTGATCGTCGCCGATGAGCGCGGGACGATCCGGCATGCGAACGCCAGGGCGGAGGGGCTGTTCGGTTTTCGGGCCGGGGAGCTGAACGGCCGGGCGGTCGAAACCCTGTGGCCGACGGGGGACCCTATCGTTCTTCAGCATTCCCCCATCGGAGACCCGCCCCCCGCGATGGACCTGCCGCGCCGGTTGTCGGGCCGCCGGCAGGACGGTTCCACCTTCCCGCTGGAGTTGCGGTGCTCCCGCGTGGGATCGCCGGACGGCCCCCGCACCCTTTTCCTGATCACCGACGTTTCGGAGCACGACGAGGCCCAGAGCGCCATGTGGACCCTCACCTCGCGCTACCAGGCCCAGTTCAAGGGGTTCCCCCTCCCCAGCACCGTGTGGCAGCACCGCGACGGGGAGTTCATCCTCATCGATTTCAACGACGCCGCCGAGGCCCTCTCGGACGGCGAGATCCGACGGCTGCTGGGATCCCGGCTGCGGGAGGTGCTTCCCCCGCCGTCGGAGATCGCCGACGCCATCGTCCGGTGCCATGGCCGGCGGACGACCCTCTCGCAGGAGGTGTCGTTCCGGCTGCGAAAGGATGCCGCCCCGAAAGAGCTGTTCGTCACCTGCACCTTCATCGCCCCCGACATCGTCCTGTCGCACATCGAGGACATCACCCGGCGGCGCCATCACGAGAGGGAGGTCCTCAAGCTCTCCAGCGCGGTGGAGCAGACGGCCGACAGCGTCATGATCACGGATTTCCAAGGCGTCATCGAATATGTCAACCCCGCCTTCGAAGCGACCACGGGATTCTCACGCCTGGAGGCCCTGGGCCGCACGCCCCGCCTGCTCAAGTCCGGCGTCCACCCGCCGGCGTTCTACGACGAGGTGTGGAGCACCCTGCGCGAGGGCCTGACATTCAGGGGGACCCTCATCAACCGGAAAAAGGACGGGGAGATCTACTTGTGCGGTCAGACCATCACCCCCATGAAGGACCCGAGCGGCCGGATCACCCACTTCGTCTCCGTCATCAAGGACCTCACGGAGACCCGGAAGCGCCAGGAACAGGAGTTTCAGATGGGGGTGGCGAGGGAGATCCAGGAGCGGCTCTGCCGTCCGGCTGACCCCGGGCCCGGACTGGACCTGGCCGGCGCCACCTTTCCCGCGGTGGCCGTCAACGGCGACTTCTACGACGTGGTGCGGTTCGCGGACGCCAGCGTCGGGATCGTGATCGCGGACGTGTGCGGCCACGGGCTGGGGGCGGCCCTGGTGATGACACAGACCCGCGCGCTCCTTCGGGCCTTCTCCGAAACCGAATCGGATCCCGCCGCCCTGCTGTTCCGGCTCAACCGGACCCTGGCCGCCGACCTCGACGACAAACATTACGTCACCCTCCTCCTGATCCGGATCGACGCCGCGCGCCGCCGGCTCGACTACGCCAACGCGGGCCACCCTGCGGCCTATCTCCTCCATGCCGGCGCGGCGCCCCCGACGCGACTGGACAGCACCTCCATCCCCCTGGGCATCCTTGGGGAACTCCCCTCGGAGTCCCGCCCCCCCCTGCCGCTGGAACCCGGCGACGCCCTGCTCCTCCTCACGGACGGGGTGCTGGAGGCGTCCGGTGCGGACGGGGAGGAATTCGGTGCGGAGAGGGCCCTGGCGGTGGTGGACCGCCTGCGCGGCGAGCCGGCGGCCGCGATCGTGGACTCCCTCTGCACGGAGGCCCGCGCATTCGGCCACCCCCATCCGCAGACGGACGACATCACCGCCCTCGTTTGCAAGGTTTCCTCCTTCGCTTAAGATCGACTCATTCCCCGATGTCTGCGTGCCTTTCGGCATCGGAATCGCAATCGCTATCGTCCGTTCGCGATCGACGGCGAATCCCGAAACCGACTCCCGATTCCGATACCGATTCCGATACGGACAATGGCGAAGCATGGACAACCACCGATCAATCTGGTATCCTATGGCCGCATCAACCGTTCTTTACAACCCGCCATCCGCTCGGTACTCGGGAACCCGGTGCGTCCCTGCAGAGAATGACTCCGCGGAGACCAAGCCGGGGCGGCCCCCGCCACTGTAAATGGGGACGAACGGGAGCAAAACCACTGGCCTGACCCACGGGCCGGGAAGGGCTCCCGGGAGGACGATCCATGAGCCAGGAGACCGGCCGAGGGATGAACGAAGCAATCTTCTCCGGGGTGAGGGAAGAGCGGCGCCGCGCGCCCCCGCCCCCGAAGGTCCTTCGGGGATTTTTATTTCATGGAGGTTTTATGAAGCTGGCATGGTGTTTCATCCTGTGCGCGGGGGCGCTGCAGGCGCAGTTCGGAGAGTTCGTCCTGGTCACGGCCGGGGCCGCCCCGGCCGCCTCTGAGGTGGCCCCGCTCCTGGGGAGCGTCCTCACCCGTCTGGACTTGGAGGAGCGGAAGATCACGGGCGTGGACGAGGCGGTGCGGCAGACCCTCTCCGCCATCGTCCTGCGCAGCGGAACGCCGGGGAAGGCGGCCTCGCTCTTCCTTCGGGGCGCCGAGTCCGACCACGCCCTCCTCCTCGTCGACGGCGTCCCCGTCTACAACTCCTATTTCGGGGGGGGCAACTTCGGCGACCTCCTCACGGAGGGGCTGGACAGGATCGAGGTGGTGCGCGGCCCCTACAGCGCCCTTTACGGGAGCGAGGCGGTGGGGGGGGTGGTCGCTCTGTTCACCGGCGCGGCCGGCGGGCCCGGCGGGAGGCTGGACCTGGCGGCCGGCGGCGAGGGCCTGGCGCACGGCGACCTGCAGTGGCGCGGGGGGGATCTCTCCCTCTCCGCGGCCCGGCACGTGGAATCGGGACGCCTGGACAACGACGACTGGGAACAGACCCAGGTGCAGGCCTCGTGGGACGGCGGCCCGTGGGGGATCTCCCTCTTCGCGCGCGACGGCGAGCAGGGCATCCCCTTCGACGGCGCCCTGGTCACGCCCCAGCGCCGCACCTCCAGCCGGGAGGCCACCCTCTCCATCCCCGTCGAAACGGCCCTGGGCCCGGGATGGTCGCTCAAGGCGGTGGCGGCCTACACGGCCGGCCGGTTCCACTTCGAGGACCCCGGCGACTCCTGGGGTTACACCGAGAGCGACACCGACACCGGCCGCGCCTTCGCCCGCGCGGTCGCCCAGAAGACCGCGGCGGGCTGGACCTTCTCCGCCGGGGCCGAGGGGCGGCACGAAACGGTGGATGACTCCAGCGTGTTCGGGACCAACCTGGACGGCGAAACGGTCTCCGGCGGGGCGGCCTTCGCGGAGGCGGTGGGGACGGTGGGTCCCGCGGGGGTCCGGGCCGGGGTGCGATGGGACACCCATTCGGCTTTCGGGAGCACCATCAATCCCAAGCTGGGGATCACCTTCCCCGCGGGGCCCCTGCGCCTCCATCTCCAGGCTGGAACGGCGTTCAGGGCCCCCTCCGTGGGCGAGCTCACCTTCCCCCATTCCGGCAATCCGGACCTGCAGCCGGAACGCTCCCGCAGCGCCGAGGCCGGGCTGACGGCGGGACCGCTGGTGCTGACCGTCTTCCGGAACGACTTCGACGACCTCATCGAGTTCGATTACGCCACCTATCGATTCCAGAACGCCGGCGAGGCCCGCGTCACCGGCGCCGAGGGGCGCCTTGCGAAGCAGTGGGGACGGACGGCTGTGGACCTCAATCTCACCTGGCTCGATACCGAGAGCCGCGCCACGGGCGATCCCCTTCTCCGCCGGCCGGAGTGGTCGGGGAGCTGGTCGCTCACCCTCCCCCTCAAGTCCTTCCTCTTTTCCACCCAGGGGATCTATGTGGGACAGCGCTGGGATGTGGATCCCATCACTTTCGACCGGAGCGAAAACGCCCCCTTCTACCGGCAGGACCTCACGGTGGCGCTGGAGAAGGCGGCGTGGCTCTCCCCGTGGGTCAAGGCGGAGAACCTCTTCAACTCCTCCTATGAGGAGGTGCTGGGCTACCCGGCCCTGGGACGCCGCCTCTCGGCGGGGATCACCGTGCGCTGGTAGGCGCGCTTCCCTCAGCGCGGCTTCAGATACTTGATGTAGGTGCGGAAGAGCAGGTCCTTGTTCGCGTCCTTGTAGCGCTGGATGAGACGGAGGTTTTTTTTCGCCATTTCGTCGTTGTCGTCGAGGCGAAGAATGGCCTGGAAATCGGGCTCGGCCTGACTCAGGTTCTCCTCCCGCAGGGCCCCGATGCCCCGGTTGTAGTGGGCCTTGATCAGGATCTCCCGCGCCTGGAGGACCCGGTCCCTCTCATAGACGGGCTGGAGCGCGGCGATGGCCTGGTCGAGGTTGCCCATGTCGAAGGCGCTCCGCCCGGCGGCGATGGCCTCGAGCGTGCGGTTGAGGTCGTCCAAAAACGCCTTGTCCTCGAGCGCCAGGGGGCGGATCCCCGAGACCTTGGTGTAATACTCCTGCGCACGGGCGTAATCCTTGGCCTGATAGGCGCGGTAGGCGATCTCCCGCCATTCGGCGGCCACCTGGTCGGCGGGCCGTCCGTCGATCGAATCCACCGGCTTCTTGCGCGGCCCCGCCTTGTAGGCGGTTTCCAATTTCAACGCCTCCCCGTAGAGGGGGTCCTCGGGGGGGACCCGGGCCAGTTCGGCAAGCGCCTCGGGGATCTTGCCCTCCGCGAAGAAGGCCTTGGCCTTGGCGATGGCCTCCGCGGCTTTCACCGGCGGTTTCCCCATGCCGGAACCGCTCCCCAGGAACAGCCACCCGGCGGCCAGGAGGGCCAGCACCCCCAGCACGGCGGCGACGGGGATCCAGAGTTTCCGCTTCGGTTTTTCCTCCTCCCGGATCACGGCGACCTGGGGGATGCGGGGCAGGACTTCCTCCATGTCGGGCGGGGGGGCCTCCGAAACGACGGGGGCGGGCTTGGCCTTGCCCTCCTCCTCGTCCAACTGGCGGAGGTAGTTGCGGGCCGCCATGTGGTGCGGTTCCATCCCCAGCACCTCGTCGAACTTCTGGCGCGCCTCGTCCTTTTTCCCCTGGTTGTAGAGCGCCACCGCCAGGTTGAACATCTCCTCGGTCTTGCGGTCCTGCTCCGCCAGAAGGCGCTTGGCCTCCTCGATCTTTTGGGAGGCGGCCTCGTTGCGGATGTCGATCAGGAAGATGCGGCTCCAGATGTCGATGGCCTCCTGGAACTCGTTCTGCATCATGGCCCGGTCGCCGTCGGCCAGGAGGGTGCGGATCTTCTCGTCCTGGGGACTGCCCCCCCCCGCGTAGGGTTCCGGTCCTCCGCCCAGCTCAAGTTCCGGCAGGGGGGCGGGGGCGGGAGCCTGCGGCATCAGGTCGGGCCCCGGGGCCGGGGGCGGCTCGGCGAAGGCGAAGGGACTTTCCTCCGGAGTTTCGGTCGGGAAGGGGGCGGCCGGGGGCGCCTCCGACGGCGCGGGCTCGAATGGGAAAGCCGGGGGGGCCGGTGGAGGCGGCTCCTCCGCGGCCGGCCCCACGGCCGTCTCCACCACCGGATGGACCGGGGGAAGGTCGGAGGGGAGGTCGAACTCTCCCGGAAGGGCCGACTCCGGCCCCACGGCCGTCTCCAGCACCGGGTGGACCGGGGGGAGATCGGGGGGGAGTTCGAACTCCATCGGCCCGTCGGGGGACTGCGCGGCAGGTTCGACGGCCGGCTGGACCGCGGCGGAGGTGAGCAATTCCGCCTGGAGCGCCACCAGCTCCGGGTTTCCCTCGTCCAGGGCCAGCCCCTTCAGGATCTGGCGGCGCGCCTCCTCCGGGTCCCCCTTGGCGAGCAGATCGCGGGCCTTGGCGATGAATTGGTTGACGAAGGGCATCGCCTCCAGCTTTTCCTGGGCCCGGGACAGGATGTCGCGCGCCTCCCCGTTCGAGGGATCCACGGCCATCACCTGCGAGAGGGTCTCGATGGCGCGCTGGAACTCCCGTCCGTTGAACAGTTCGATGGCCTGGATGAGGCAATCCTCCACATTGACCGAGGGCTTGGCCTGATACCGGGCGATGAGGGGGGTGAGGTCGACCGCGGCCATGGGGTCCTTCGACTTTTCGAGGAGCAGGCGGGCGGGTTCGAATTGCGGGTCCATCTTCAGTATGAAGTCGCACCCCACGACGGCGTCCTCCAGCTTGCCCTCGAGGTAGAGCGAGAGGGCCTGCCGGAAGGTGTTTTCAACGCGGTATCTGGTCTCCTCGGGAAGATGGTCGTTGCCCGGATACGCTTGGTCGCTCATGGAGGAAATCATACCAGAATGGCACCCATAACGCAATCTTCGCGGTGTGGTAAAATTCATCCATGGGAAGCGTCAAGGACTTGGACATCCTCGCACCGCCCACCCCGGACCGCGCCGGCACGGGCCGCTTCCGTTTTTCCGACCGCTATTCGGTGTTCGACTGGGGCGGGATGCCCGACGCCATCCCCGACAAAGGCCGGTCCCTGGCCCTGATGACGGCCCACTTCTTCGAGCGCCTGGAGGCGATGGGAATCGGAACCCACTACCGCGGCGCCGTCGAGGACGGCCGCGCCCGCTGGTTGGCGGACCTCGCCGGCCCCTCCGACACCCTCGAGGTGGCCCTGGTCCGGGTGCTGCGGCCGGAGCGGACGGCCGACGGGTCGTACGACTACTCCGCCTACCGCGGCGCCCCCGCCAACTGCCTCGTCCCCCTCGAAGTGATCTACCGCAATTACCTCCCCGAGGGGTGCAGTTTTCTCAAGCGCCTCAAGACGGGGACCGTCCGGCTGGAGGACCACGGCCTGACCGCCGTCCCGCCCCCCGACCGGCCCCTCCCCCGGCCCATCCTCGACTTCTCCACCAAACTGGAGCCCACCGACCGGTACCTCTCCCCCGCCGAGGCGCGCGCCATCGCGGGGTTCACCGACGACGAGTTCGCCGCCTGCCTCGACCTGCTCCGGGCCGCCAACGGCCTCATCTCCGCCGAGTGCCAGCGCCTCGGGCTGGTCAACGTGGACGGCAAGATCGAAATGGGTTTCGATCGGGATCGGCGCCTCCTGGTGGTGGACGCCCTGGGAACGCCCGACGAGTGCCGGTTCACCTTCGACGGCTTTCATGTGAGCAAGGAGGTGGCGCGCGCCCATTACCGCAGGACCGACTGGTACGCGGCGGTGGAGCGGGCCAAGGCCTCGGGCGGCGGGGATTGGAAAGCCGCCGTGCCCCCGCCACCGCCCCTGCCGCCCGAACTGCGCGGGGCCCTCGCCGGGATGTACCGCGCCCTGGCCAACCGGATCACCGGCCGGGAGTGGTTCCCCGGGGCCCCGGCCCTGGGGACGGTGGTGGGGGACCTGAGGGGGATGACCGCTTGACCGCCATCGTGGAGGCGACCAAGGGCAACATCCTCAAGGCCGCCCGGCTCATCAACCAGGGGAAGATCGTGGCCTTCCCCACCGAAACCGTCTACGGATTGGGGGCCAACGCCTTCAACGCCGACGCCGTGGCCCGCATCTTCGAGGTGAAACGGCGCCCCCGTTTCGATCCCCTGATCGTCCACATCGCCCATTTCAAGTCCCTCTCCCAGGTGGCGGAGACGGTCCCCAAGGAGGCCGAGGCCCTGATGGAACGCTTCTGGCCGGGCCCGCTCACCCTGGTCCTGCGGAAGAACCGCGGCCTCCCCGACCTGGTCACCAGCGGCCTCCCCACGGTGGCGGTGCGCATGCCCAGCCATCCCGTGGCCATCAGCCTCATCTCCCTGGCCGACACCCCCATCGCCGCCCCGTCGGCCAATCCCTTCGGCTCCCTCTCGCCCACCGAGGCGGCCCAGGTGGCCCAGGGGCTCAAATACGGCGTGGACCTCATCCTCGACGGCGGGCCCTGCTCCGTGGGCATCGAGTCCACCATCCTCAAATTGGACGGCGGCCAGGCCTACCTCCTCCGCCCCGGGGGGATCCCTCTCGAGGACCTTGAAAAGGCCGCCGGCCGGAAGATCTACATGCGCGCATCCTCCATCATCGAGGCGCCGGGGTCTTCGCCGACCCACTATGCCCCCCGCACCCCCCTGCTCCTCGTCAAGCCAGGGCAATTCCCCCGGGAATTGAAGGGGAGAAAACTGGGGCTCCTGGCCTTCTCCGAACCCCACCACGAGGAGTCGTTCAAGGCCGTCCAGGTCCTCTCCCCCTCGGGAGATCTCATGGAGGCCGCCAAGAACTTCTTCACCTCCCTCTTCTGGCTGGACGCCCAGGGGCTGGATTTCATCCTGGCCGAGGAACCCCCCCTCAAAGGGCTGGGCCTGGCCATCATGGACCGCCTCAAGAAGGGCGCCAAGCGCAAATAGCGCCCCGAGGCGTCCGAAGAGCCGACGGCATGATCAAACGCAAGGGCCGCAATCTGCGCAACCTCCTCCTGGCCGGGGACCTGGGGTGCGCCGCCCTGGCCTTCTGGGCCTCCTTCGAGGCCCGATTCCGCCTGTTCGAGGCCCCCAAGGGGATCCCCGACGCGGGGCCCTATTGCGTCCTCCTCGCCCTGTTCCTGGCCGCGATGGCCCTCTCGGGCTCTGCCGCGGGCCTGTATAAACTGCTGGGGACCCACTCCCGCATCGAGGAGACCTTCAAGGTCGCCTTCGCCGCCCTCCTCGCCTTCGTCTCGGTCATGGCGGTCCTCCAGTTCTACCGGGAGTTCACCTTTTCACGGCTCTTCCTGGCCCTCTTTTTCGGAGCCCTCGTCACCGTTTGGGCGGGATGGCGGTTCGCCTTCCGCGGCCTCCTGCGCCGCCTTCACCGCCGCGGCCGCTTCTGCGACCGCGTCCTCATCATCGGGGCCGGCTCGCTGGGGCGCCTCCTGGCCGACCACCTCCTCACCCACCGTGAGATCGGCCTCTCCATCGTGGGGTTCCTCGACGACGACCCCGCCAAGGCGGGAATGGCGCACGAAGGCGTGGAGGTGCTCGGACCGCTGGAACGCCTCGGGGCGGTCCTCGAATCGGGGGAGGTGGACGCCGCCTACATCGCCATTCCCATGGGCCACCGCGCCGCAGTGGAGCGGCTGGTGGAGACCCTTCACTCCGCCTACGTCTCCGTCTACTTCATCCCCGACGTGGTGGAACTGCTTAAACTCCGGTCGGCGGTGGAGGACCTGCACGGCCTCCCCGTCATCCACCTCAGCGCCTCCCCCCTGGCCGGGTGGGGCGCGGTGGCCAAGCGGATCCTGGATGTGCTCCTGGGGCTGGCGGGGACCGCGGCCTTCCTGCCGTTCTGGACCCTCATCGCCCTCCTGATCAGACGCCAGGACGGCGGCCCGGTCTTCTACCTGCAGGACCGCATGGGCCTCGACGGCCGGCGGTTTAGGATGATCAAGTTCCGGTCCATGAGGGTGGACGCCGAGGCCGAAGGTCCGCGGATGGCCGAGCGCGACGACGACCGCCGGACGCCCATCGGCGCCTTCCTCCGCCGCTGGTCGCTCGACGAGACGCCGCAGTTCCTCAACGTCCTCAAGGGGGAGATGTCGCTGGTGGGACCGCGGCCCGAACGCCCCGAGTTCGTGGCCGAATTCGCCGGGCGGATGCCGGATTACGTCCTGCGCCACCGGGTCCGCTCCGGCATCACCGGGTGGGCCCAGGTGAACGGCCTGCGGGGAAAAACCAGCATCCGCCGGAGGCTGGAGTACGACCTCTACTACATCCAGAACTGGTCGCTCTGGTTCGACGTCAAGATCCTCCTCCTCACCCTCCTGCGGGGTTTTAAAAACCAGAACGCGTATTAAGAGCGGTGGTATGATAGTCGCGACCATGCGCGGATTGTTCGCCCTCCTCCTACTGACCGCGGCCCCCCTGGCCGCCCTCGACGCCTATCACATGACGGTGACGGTGGATCCGGGCGCGCACCGCGTGGCCGGCCGCTCCACCATTCATTGGACCAACCCCGGGACCACCCCCGTCACCCGGCTCTATTTCCACCTCTACCCCAACGCCTTCGCCTCCCCCCGGACGACCCTGTGGCGCCGGAGCGCCTGGCTCGACGCCCATCTGGCCCACGGCGAGGAGGCCCACGGCCGCCTCACCGTCTCCCGCATCGCCCTCGCGGGAGGGGAGCCCCTCCTCCTCCGCCATGAAAGCCCCGACGACGGGAACCCGGACGACCGGACCGTGGCCTTCGTCGAGCTCCCCACCCCCCTGCCCGGAGGCGAGACCGCCGTCGTGGAGATGGAGTGGGAGACGATCCTGCACCGCTACTATCTGCGCAGCGGTTTCTCGTCCGACTCGCTCCACCTGATGCAGTGGTACCCCAAGCTGGCGGTTTTCGAGAACGGGCGCTGGATGGCCCGGCAGTTCCACGCCCACACCGAGTTCTACTCCGACTTCGCCGACTACGCCCTCGACCTCGACCTGCCGGGGGGATGGGATCTCGCCGCCACGGGGAAGGTGCGGCGGGCCGGGGAGGCCGGCGGCCGCGTCCGGTTCCAAGTCGCCGCGGAGAACGTGCACGACCTCGCCGTGGTGGCCTCCACGGCCATGACGAAGGTGACCGAGACCCTCAAGCCGCGCCAGGGCGATCCCGTGGAGGTCACCCTCTTCATGCCGCCCGAGTATCTTTACCAGAAGGGGCGGGTCCTGGCCCTTCTCCGGCGCGCCTTCGCCTTCTACGAGGACTGGGTCGGGCCCTACCTGTACGATTCCCTCACCGTCGTCTTTCCCACCTGGCCCACCGCCCGGGGCCGGGGCGGGATGGAATACCCCCAACTGATGGTCTGCGCCACCCGCCATTGGGACCGGCCGGGGGATCTGGAATACCTGCTGGCCCACGAATTCGGCCACCAGTACTTCCAGGGAATGGTGGCCTCGGACGAAGTGTCGGAGCCCTGGCTGGACGAGGGGTTCACCACCTACACCGCCCTGTGCCTCATGGAGGAGATCCTCCCCCTCACGCGGTCGTCGGTCTCCGTCCTGGGGGTCCCCTTCCCCCTGTCGGCCTTCCCCATGACGCGGAAGGACGCCGTCACGCGCGACTATTACCTGGACGCGGGCCTCGAAACCATGGGGGCCCCCGGCTGGACCCACGCCACCTACCCCTCCTACCGGGTCAACGCCTACGCCAAACCCGCCCTGGCCCTGGCGACGCTGGAGAACTACGCCGGGGAGGAGGCGATGAAGGCCTTTTTGCGCGACTACTTCTCCAAGTTCGCCTTCACCCATCCGCGCGCCGCGGACGTGGTGGGGCTGATGAACAGCCACTTCGGGAGCCACTGGGGGGGGATCTTCTCCTCCCTCCTCAAACGCCCCGGCACGGTGGACTACCGCGTCGTCTCCGTGGAGACCCACGCCGTGACCGTGGGCTACACCGGGGAGATCCACCTCCCGGTGGAGGTGCGGGTCTCCTTCACCGACGGGACCCGGCAGGAGGTCACCTACGAACCCGGCGAACGGGTGCGCCGGTTCGCCTTTCCCGACAAGACGGTCAGCCGCGTGGAGGTGGACCCGGGGCGCCGCCTCCGCCTCGACGCCGACCCGCGCAACAATTCCGCCGGGGCCGCCCCCGCACGGTTCGCGTCCCTCCACCGGCTCTGGATGCGCGCCGCCCATCTGCTGGAGATCTTCGCATGCTGGTGGTGAGGGCGCTCAAGACCGCCCTGAACTGGCGCCTGCTGGCCCTCCTGCCGGCGCTCCAGTTGCTCTGCGCCCTCCTCCCCGCCCTGGCCGGGGCCCTCCTCCTCGGAGGCCATGCCCCGGTGGAGGGGACGGAGTACGGGGGGCTGGACCTTTTTCTCGCCCTGCGCCTGGAGCCCGCCGCCTGGGGGGACTGGGAGGCCGCCGCGCGCCTCTTCGACCCCATGGGGATCGGGCGGTTCGGAACGCTCTTCTCGTCCGGCGCCCTGCTGGGTGTCTTCGCCTGGCAGGCGCTGACCTTTCTCCTCCTGTTCACCCTGCTATGGCCCGGGGCGGTGCGCCTCCTGGCCGGACGGCCCGGATTTTGGGACACCGTGCGCCGGGCGGCCCTTCCGGTCCTGGGGGTGACGGCGGTCCAGGCGCTCCTTTACCTCCTGGCCTACCGCCTCCTCCTGACCGGATGGGGGCGCGCCATGCGTTCGACCGTGGACGAAAGCCCCACCGAGTTCCTGGCCATCCTCCTGACGGCCGGCCGCATCCTGGTCTTTCTGGCGGTGATGCTCTTCCTGAAGTTCGGCTTCGACCTTCTCAAAACCGGCCTCGCCCTGGAGGAGGAGCCCAATCCCCTCAAACTGCTCCCCCGGGCGTTCCTCACCGCCCTGCGCAACTTCCACCGCCTCGCCGGCGCTTTCCTCCTTTTCGGCGCCCTGGCCTCCCTGGCCGTCCTCGCCGGCGGATTCAACATCGTCACCCTCCTCCTGCGCGATTATCTCCTCCTCGCGATGTGGGCGTGCCTGGTGGAGGTGTGGACGCCGCATTAACCCCCGCCCGACCGCCCGGCTGAACGCTTAAGGCTCGACGCGGGAAGGTGGCGAGACGGGCGATGGATGACGGACATTGGATACAGGATGTCGAATATTGCTGGTCCGGTGCGCGTCACCCGCCCACGGGTGACCGCCGGCCGTAGGGGAGGGTTGCCCTCATCCCGTCCCCCCGGCAAACCCTCCCGGTGGCCTGAAGGAGGCGCATGATAACTGTCATGCTGACGCAAGTCAGCGTCTCGGACCGTTCCGCAGTGCATGAATAATTGTGGCCGGAGCGATAGATGTCGAACAAAGGGGCAGGGCCGGGCGATTTTGACGCGACGGATGGAGGGAAGGAGCCGCTCGCTTGTCCTTTTGGACGCCCGTCCCCGTCAGGACCGGCGGAAGCCGGCCCTGCGATGCGGAACCGCGCCTATCGCACCCACTGGAAGGTGCGCTCCCAGCGGGTCTTGGTGAAGAAGTTGGGAAAGACGGAGATCATGTCCCAGCCCTTCCCCAGCATGGAGCGGTGGGGATCGTAACGGGGCGCGTCGTAGGACCAGTAGATGATCCACCCGCGCCCGGCGATGGAGGAGCGCGGGACGAACCCCCAGAACCGGCTGTCGTTGGACCGGTCCCGGTTGTCGCCCATCACGAAGTACTGCCCTTCGGGGACCCGGAACTCCCCCTGGTTGTCGCGCAGGCGCAACAGGTCGGGAAAGGAGGGGTCCGGGGGAAAGACCGTGTCGTCGGCGAAGACGGCGTAGGGCTCCTCCAGCGCCTCCCCGTTGACATAGATCGTCTTGTTGACGATGGAGACGGTGTCGCCGGGGAGGCCGATGGCCCGCTTGACGAAGAAGAAACCGGGGTCTTTGGGGTACTTGAACACCACCACGTCGCCGCGTTCGATGTCGCGGAACGGGAGGATCGTCTTGAACAGGGCGTTGCCGGGATCGCGGAAACCGAACTTGTCCACGATGAGGTGGTCCCCCACCAGCAGGGTCCCCACCATGGATTCCGTGGGGATCTTGTAGGTCTGGAAGATGAAGATCTTGACGAACGAGGCGAAGATCACCGCCACGAGGATGGCCTCGTAGTATTCGCGGAACTTGTCCTTCTTGGGCGGGGCTTCGGGGGCGGGGGCGGCTTCCTTCTTTTTCATGGCCCGCTATGATACCATATCCGCAATGCTTTCCATTGTTATCCCCTTTTATAATGAAGAGGCCGTGGCCGAGGGTGTTTTGACGGAAATTCTGGGCGTTATCCGGCCCCTGGAACGGCCCTTCGAGGTGATCGCCGTGGACGATGCTTCCACGGACGGCACCCCCCGTCTGTTGACCCGCCTGCGGGCATCCAATCCCGAACTTCGCATCCTGCGAGCGGCCCGGCGCGGCGGGCAGTCGGCCGCCCTTTCGGCGGGATTCAAGGCCGCCGCGGGGGAGATCATCGTCACCCTCGACGGCGACGGGCAGAACGACCCGGCCTCCATCCCCGCCCTCCTCGCGGCGTTGCAGGGGGCCGACCTGGCCGCGGGGGTACGGGCGCAGCGCAGGGACACCGGCTGGAAGCGCTTCTCCTCGCGCGTGGCCAACGCCTGCCGCCGCCGGGCCCTCGACGACCCGTTCCGCGATGTCGGCTGCGGCCTCAAGGCCTTCCGCCGCGAAGTGCTGGAGGGCATCCCCCATTTCAAGAACATGCACCGCTATTTTCCCCTGCTGGCGCTGTGGCAGGGGTTCAGGGTCGTCGAGGTGGAGGTGGGGCACCGCCCCCGGGCGGGCGGGACCTCGAAATACGGCACCTGGGACCGCCTCACCGCCGGCCTGGCCGACCTGCGCGGCGTGAAGTGGCTTAAGAAGCGGCTGATCCGCTATCCCGTGGAGGAGATGAAACCGTGAAGATCGAGATCCCGACTATTTGGTTGGTCGTCGGCTTCGCCGGCCAGGCCCTGTTCAGCATGCGGTTCCTTATTCAATGGATCGCTTCGGAGCGGCGGAAACAGAGCGTCATCCCCATTGCCTTCTGGTGGTTTTCCCTCGCCGGCGGCCTGGTCCTGCTGATCTATGCCATCCATCGCAGCGACCCCGTCTTCATCCTCGGCCAGACGGCCGGTGCCTTCATCTATTTCCGCAACCTGATGCTCATTCACCGCAAGCCGGCGGAAGCGGCCCAAGCCTGAGGGGTGATGGGGTTCTGTTTACCTATCACCTTGATTTTGCTATAATCTGCACCTCACGCCCGGGAAATCATGGGGCTGGGGACTTGAAACCTGAAACTTGGAACTGAAACGCGCAGGCTAAAGCCTGCGGCTACTTTGCATCTGATACGCGCAGGCTAAAGCCTGCGGCTGCGTAAATATATCGGTTAAGGAGCGCGTCCATGGAAAGCATCGCCAAAGGGTTGTTCGCCGGTACCATTGAAACCGAGGGGCTGGTCCCCTACCCGAAACTGACGGACGAAGAGCGCGAGACCGTCGCCTTCCTCCTGGACGCGTTCCGCAAGTTCGCCAAGGAGAACATCAACGCCGAGAAGATCGACGCCGAGCACACGATCGGCGACGACATCATCAAGGGGCTGGGCGAGATGGGGATCCTGGGGATGACCATTCCCGAGGCCTACGGCGGGTTCGGCTTCACCCCCAGCCAGTACGGCCGCGTGATGGAGGAGATGACCCGGTTCTGCGCCTCCACCGCCATCCTCGTGGGCGCCCACCAGAGCATCGGCTACAAGGGGATCGTCCTGGCGGGCACCGAGGAGCAGAAGCAGCAGTGGCTCCCCCCCCTGGCCACGGGGGAGAGACTGGCCGCCTTCGCCCTCACCGAGCCCGAGGCCGGGAGCGACGCCTCCGCCGTCAAGACCGTGGCCCGGTACGACGCGGAACGCAGGGGCTATGTCCTCAACGGCACCAAGCAGTGGATCACCAACGGCGGCATCGCCCACACCATCACCACCATCGCCAAGACGGGCGAAAGCGCGCTGACCACCTTCATCGTGGACACCGCCGCCCCCGGTTTCTCCATCGGGAAGACGGAGCGCAAGATGGGGCTCAAGGGCTCCTCCACCACCCAGCTCATCTTCGAGGACCTGTTCGTTCCCGAGGCCAACCTTCTGGGGCGCAAGGGGCGCGGGTTCCTCCTGTTCATGAAGGTCCTCGACACCGGGCGGATGGGGCTGGCCGCCTCCTGCCTCGGCGGGTGCAAGGAGATGATCAAGCAGGCCTACGAGTTCGCCGGCCGCCGCAAGCAGTTCGGCACCGTCGTGGGGGAGTACGAGATGGTCCGCCACAAGTTCGCGCGGATGGCGGCCTACACCTACGCCGCCGAGAGCATGGTCTACCTCTCCACGGGCCTGGTCTCCGGAGGGTTCGACGATTACGCCGCCGAGTCCTGCCTCTGCAAGTTCTTCGTCACCGAGGTGCTCTGGAACGTCATCAACGACGCCCTGCAGTGCGCGGGCGGCAACGGCTACATGGAGGAGTATCCCTTCGAGCGGTACCTGCGGGACGCCCGCATCAACCTCATCTTCGAGGGGACCAACGAAATCACCCGCATGTACGCCGCCCACATGGGCCTGCGTCACGCCCAGAAGGCCGTCCGCGGCGGCGCCGCCCGCGGCGACCTGGCCTGGGCCCCCGACGGCCTGAGGGACGAGTGCGCCGAACTGCTGGCCCTCGTCCGGAAGTTCGGGGAGCACAACCGGGCCCTCCACGAGCGGTACGGCACCGGCCTCAACGACCGGGAGTACCACCTGGAGCGGGTGGCCGACATCGCCGCCGGTCTCTACGCCGCCGTGGCCACCCTCTCGCGCACCGTCGAGGAGATCAAGCAGAGGCCCGAAGCCCTCACCTACGGCCGCGCCTTCCTCCACTTCGAGCTGCCCCGCCTGCGCGACCTGCTCGAGTCCGATTTCACCGCCGCCGACACCCTGAAGACGGCGGTGTCGGACCATCTGTATTCCAAGGGGGGCTATCCGTTCGACCGCTGGGAGATCTGAGGCCCGGTCCCTCCCCACCATGGCCCGGCCGCTCCTGAAGCTCCTTCTCGTCCTGGCGGGCATGGGCCTTCTGGCCGCCCACTTCCCCCTTTCCGGGGACGAGGCCTACTATTGGGAATGCGGCCAGCGCCTGGACTGGTCCTACTTCGACCAGCCCCCGCTGGTCATCTGGATGGCCCGCGCCTCCACCGAAGTGCTGGGCGACACGCCCCTGGCGGTCCGCCTCCCCGCCCTGGTCTTCACCGGACTGACCGCCCTGCTGATGCTGGGATGGCTGGGCGAGGCGGGGATGGCGCTGTTTTTCGGCCTGCGGTTGCTGCCTCTCTTCTTCTTCGGGTCGTTCTATCTCTCCACCGACGCCGGGCTGGGGTTTTTCTACCTCCTGGCCGCCTTTTGCTTCGTCCGCATCCGGGAGGGGTCGCTGTGGCGCTGGTGGCTCCTCCTCGGCCTCGCCCTGGGCCTCGGCTTCCTGGCCAAGTTCCCCATCGTCCTGGCCGCGCTCCTGATCTTCTTCATCCCCTGGAAGCCCGTCCGGTTCGGACAGGTGCTGGCGGCCGCGGGGGTGGCCGCCGCCGTCACCACGCCGGTCTGGATCTACGCCCTGCGCCACGAGTGGGCCAACATCGGGTTCCAGTTGTTCGGGCGCCATGCCGTCGCCAGCACCCTGGGCGAGCGCCTCGTCCGCTTCTGGGGGCCCCAGATCGCCATTGTGGGCCCCCTCCTCCTCCCGCTCGCCCTCCTGGCCCTCTGGAGGGCCCGGCGGGACGACCGCCTCCTGTGGGCGGCGGGACTCGTCCCCGCCCTCTTTTTCGGCCTGCTCGCCTTCCGTTCCCCCATGGCGGCGCACTGGGCGGCCCCGGGCATCCCCCTCCTGGCGGTCCTGGCCGCGAAATACTGGGACCGGCGGTGGATGCGCGCCGCCCTGGCCCTCAACGCCCTCCTCATCGCCGTTCTCCTGGTCCCCCTGTTCTTCCCGCGCCTCCTCGTTCCCGTCGCCCCCAGGGCCGCCGGAGCGGTCCTGGGGCCCGAACGGCTGGCGGAGTTCATCGGGCGGGCCCGCCAGCCGGGCGAACTTCTGGCCACCGAGAGCTACAGCACGGCGGCGGTTCTGAATTTCCGCTGGGGGAGGGCGGGCGAGGCGCTGGCGGCGATCGCCAACCGGGGCCCCCACGGCCTCTCCTATCTCTACTGGCAGGAGGCGCTGGACCTCCGGGGCCGGGACTTCCTCTTCATCACCACGCGGCGCTCCTTCGTCCATTACCTCCGGCCGCGGTTCGACCGGATCGAAAGCGTCATGGAACTGCCGGTCCTCGATGGAGGCCGGACCCTGAGGACCTACTTCATCCTCCGGTGCCGGGGATTGACGGACGACGGCATGTTCAAGCCGTAGAAAAGCAAAGTCCGGGACGAGGGCGGAAGGCGCGCCTTCCGGACCGGGGAGGCCCCCCTACGGTTCCCGCTCCCCCGGGTCCCTCAACTTGGCGTTGAGCGTTTTGAGGGTGACGCCGAGGCGTTCGGCGGCGGCCTTGCGGTCTCCCCCCGCCTCTTCGAGGGCCCGGGCCACCTTCCACTCCTCCACCGCGCGCACGGTCCGCGCCACCGCCTCGGGCAGGGTCCCCCGCAGGTCCAGAAGATCTCCGAGGGCGGGCCCCCCCCCGCTTTCGGCGAAGAGGACGATCTCCCCGGGACCGATGGTCCGCCCCCGGGCGAGGATGGCGGCCCGCTCGAGGGCGTTCTCCAGTTCCCGCACGTTCCCGGGCCAGGCATAGGCCTGGAGCTTGGCCAGGGCCGCCGGGGTCAGCTCGAGCCCCCTTTTCCCCAGTTCCCGCTCGAAGCGGCGGAGGAAGTGGTCGGCCAGGAGGGGGATGTCGGCGGTGCGGAGGCGCAGGGGGGGGATGGTGATGGGGAAGATGTTGAGGCGGAAGAAGAGGTCCTCGCGGAAGCGCCCCTCCTCCACCGCCTTCCGGAGGTCCTGGTTGGAGGCGGCGACGACCCGGACATCCACCTTCAGGGTGGCGGTCCCCCCCAGCCGCTCGACGGTCCGCTCCTGGATCACCCGCAGGATCTTCCCCTGCACCTCCTTCTCCAGTTCGCCGATCTCGTCGAGGAAGATGGTCCCCCCCCCGGCCAATTCGAACTTTCCCAACTGGCGGGCGTGGGCCCCGGTGTAGGAGCCCTTCTCGTGGCCGAAGAGCTCGTTCTCGATGAGGGTGGAGGGAATGGCGGCGCAGTTGAGGGCCACGAAGGGGCGGTCGCGCCGGCCGCTCAACTGGTGGACGGCGCGGGCGAAGAGCTCCTTCCCCGTCCCCGACTCCCCCGCCAGGAGGACCGTGGCGTCGGTGGGGGCCACCCGGGCCACCTGCTCCTCGACCTCCCGCATCACCGGGGTCCGCCCCACGATGGAGGGGAAGCCGCCGCGCCGCTCCACCTCGTCCTTCAGGAGCAGGTTCTCGCGCTGGAGGCGCCGGCGGCCGAGGGCGCGGTCCACCAGCAGGAGCAGGTGGTCGGGATCCACCGGCTTGAGGAGGAAGTCGGCGGCCCCCCGCTTCATCGCCTCCACGGCCAGTTCCACCGTGCCGAAGGCGGTGACCACCAGGACCGGGCACTCCGGGTCCCGTTCGAGGGCGGCGTCCAGGACCGCCATGCCGTCGGCCCCGGGCAGTTTGAAATCGGTGATGACGGCGTCGAAGGGGGCCGCCTGGAGGCGGACCACCGCCTCGGCGCCGTCGCCGAGGCACTCCACCGCGAAGCCGCGCGACGACAGGACCTCCCTCAGGAGGTCCCGAAGCGAGGCCTTGTCCTCGACGACGAGGAGGCGTTCCACGGCCCTACATGTCCGTCAGGATCTGCTCGATGTAGGAGTTGGGGAGCCCCAGGTCCTGGAGCCCGTCGGTCAGTTTGGGGTCGTACCACACGTCCACGGTGCCCGAGGTGCGCACCTTGCCGTTCCACATCATCAGCGACCCCCAGAAGGCCCGGTCGCCGACGGCCCGGAAGTCGCCGGTGATGTAGAAGATCCCCTGGAAGATGCCGTCCACCCCGTTCGCCTCGGGGCCGTACTGGTCCCACCCCTTGGTCAGGCCCCGGGTGCCGTCCTCGTAGTCCTGGCTGACCAGGTAGGGGTTGAGCTGGTTCATGTTGGCGCCGTAGGGGAAGTTGGGGTAGTTGAGGTTGATGAAACGGTCCACGGGCTGCTGGACGCCGTCGATCTCCTCGAAGGGGTCGTACCGGCCGTTGAGGAGGTGGGAAAAGACCGGATCGGGGTTCTCCCACAGGGGCTCGCCGGGCATGGTGACGTTGAAGGTGCCCTGGGAGCCGCCCGAGTTATCGAGGCCGTCGGCGCAGAGGTAGATGAGTCCCCGGGAGGCGTACTTGCCCTTGGCGTCCTGCCCCACGGCGATGTTGGAGCGGTTCTGCTTGGGGACCTGCCCGTCGGTGGTGTCGAAGAACCAGAACCCGCCGGTGATGGTGGGGTCGGCGATCATGCTGGTCCAGGCCTCGAAGTCCTTGCAGTTGGCGGTGGAACCCGGGGCATCGTACTTCCCCTCGGCGCAGAGGCCGTTGACATCTGGGGAGGCGCCCGGGACCAGGTAGTGGACCGACTGCCCGGCGGCGCCCCCCTGCGACCCCACGCTCATGACCACCCGCTTCCAGTAGTTGTAGCCGCGGAAGGCGGTGGCGAAGGCCACCGAGGGGTCGCACCCCCAGTAGTTGGTCTTGTTCCCCGGGGCCCACCGGGCGGCGGGGGCGGAGGGGGCCGGCGTCCCGGCGGGGCAGTCCACGGCGGCGTCGGGGTTGTAGGGCTTGCAGTTGAGGTAGCTCTTGAGCTGCATGGTGTTGGTGGCGTCGTCGTAATACCAGTCGCAGGTGTAGTTCTGGGTGTTGGCCCCGGCGAGCCACGAATCGATGGGGGCGAAGATGAGGCGGGTGGCGGCCTCGGCCGGCTGGGGCCACTTGATGGTCCCGAAGTTGCAGTTGGCGTTCAGCCCATGCTTGGAAAAGACCATGTCCTGGCGGGAGCGGACGAGGAGCCAGGGGTCGGTGATCTGCTGGCCCTGGAGGACCGGCTGGGTGCCCGTGTTGGTGCCCGGGTCATATTGCCCCAGGAGGGTGCCGCACATCTTCACCTGACCCGAGGGGCTTACATAGTAGGGGGCCCCGGCCGCGGTGAAGTTGTTGTTGTTGTCGTCAATCCCCTCGGTGGACTTGATGTTGCCCCAGTGGACCCGGACACTCCCGTTGATGTCGATGGGGCCGTCCACGTCGAGGGCCTCGCCCATGACGGCGTAATTGATGTCGGTGATGATGCCGCGGATGCGACGGGTGGAGACGGTGCGCCCGCTGGGGTCCACGTTCTCCGCCTCCACCAACACGGTGCAGATGGCGTAGGCCTGGTTGCGCGGGTCGGTGGGGCTGTCGGGATAGGGCCCCACGGGGGGGGCGTAGAGGGACATCCGGGGGATGTGCACCCCGCCGGCCCGGGGGACGAGGGCGTCGGCGTCGGCGTAGGCGACGCCGAAGAGGGTGGCGTTGAGGGCCTGCAGGTAGGGACGGCAGGCGTCCTCGGCGATGTCGAGCCGGACGTCGGGGGTGGCCTCGTTGCCGAAGAACTGGTGGACCGCCAGGTCCGTGCCGACCGCCCCCACGTAGGGCTTGTCGAAGGGATCGATCCCGGAGATGGCGCCGCCGCCCTTCCACTGCGTCGGATTGCCCGCCGCGTCGGGGGCGAAGTCGCGGTCGGCAAAGAGCATGGCGGAGGCCGGCGGGACCAGGTCGGCCGTCCGGGCGGGGGTGTTGAACCAGGTGTTGACGGCGTACACCCCCGTCTGGCCCGACACCAGGGTGGTCATGGCCCGGTAGTAGTTGTTGGAGATGAGGTTCTCGGTGTCGGCCAGGAAGATGAAGGAGAGGCCGGTGAGGGAGAGGACCACCATGACCATCAGGGTGATGAGAAGGGCGGAACCTTTGTCGAGTTTGCGCATGGCCGTGTTCTCCTTTCGCTACGGGCCCATCAGGATGGGCATGTTGGGGCAGACGATGGAACCGGAGGGGGACCAGTACTTGATGGTCACGTTGGCTCCCTGGTTGGCGCCCAGGAAGGCAATTCGGCCGTTGCAGAGGTCCACGCTCGTGACTGTTGGCTCGCGGCCGGTGTACGACCACTCCCAGGCGCAAACCGGGGCGGGAAGGAAGAAGATCTTCTCACCGCGCGGCGGGACCGATCCGCTGGTGACGGCGGGCCCGTCGCAGGGGCGGAGGTGGAGGGTGCCGAGGAGGTTGAGGGGGCCGGCGGCGGTGGTGAGGTTCTGGTCGAAGGAGAACCGGAACCAATTGCTCGCCCCCACGGGGCCGCCGGGCCGGGGATTGAGGTTGAGGGTGCCCTGGGGGGTACCGGCGCAGAAGTTGGGGTTCTGATAGACATAGGACGGGCTCGTGAACGAGGCGCCCACGGAGCGGCCGTTCGGATCTTCGGGCCCCCCGGACCAGAGGGGGAAGACCGGCGGGGAGCCGGCCGTGGGATCATGCTCGTAGAAATTGAGGGAGGTGGCCTGATAGGTCTGCGAGGAGAAGCCGATCTTGTCGAGGAAATAGACCTCGATGCCGTTGACCTTGACGACCTCCCAGGTGAGCTGATGGGCCACGGGGGCCAGGGTGTGGATCTGGAAGTTGCCGCAGATGGCCTGGATGGTGGCGATGCGCGTGACGGTTCGGGAACACCCGGTGGAGTCGATGATCTGCACCAGAATGGTGTAGTTGCCGTCGGGGAGGCCGGTGATGTTCCAGTCGTAGGCGGCCGTGCACTCGGATGCGACGCAGGTCCAGGCCAGGGGCTCTTTGATGATGGTGGTGTTGGAGATGGTGATCTTCATGTCCACGATGGTCACTCCCGCGGGGAGGTCCCACACCGCCGCGGTGACCGGGAAGATGCTCCCCCCGGTGTTGACCAGGGTGTAGTTGACGGCCGGGGAGGTGATGGCGGCCCCCCAGGAGGTTGCGCAGGGGACCTGGGCCGCGAGGGATTCCTGCCCCTCGAAAACCGTCCCGCCGTCGTCGCACCGGTAGATGCCGGCGACGGTGTAGAAGCGCGACTCCCCGGAGGGGATGGGACGGATGAAGGTGAAGTGCATCGGCGTGGTGGTTCCCAGGAACACGGCCCCGCCGTCCACCGCCGCGTCCCAGTCCTCGAAATCGTCCCCCCCGAAGTTAGGGTCGTCAATGAGGGTGGCGTCGGCGTCGGGGTTGCCGGCGGGGTCTTCGATGTATTCGTAGATGCGGTAGCGCCACACCTCGAATTGCGCCGTGGGATCGGGGTTGGGGGAGAAGGCGCCGTCGGAGGCCTTGAAGGCGCTCGCGAGGACCGGCATGACCTGGAGGGTGACCTCGAAGGTGCCGTCGTTCAGGTCGGATGCGGCGCCCCCGGGCTTGTCGGGCTGGGCCGGCACCACCTGCGGGAAGACGTCGGCGGCCTGCAGGGCCGGCGCCTGGTAGGCGGTGGGGTTGCCGTCGAGGTCGCTGGAGATGTTGGAGACCTCGCCGGTGTGGAGGCAGGGGGGGGTCTGGGTGTGGTCGTCGTCGATGTCCTGGCACTGCGTGACCGAACTCATCTTGTAGGCGTAGTATTCGCAGGGACACGCCCGGAGGTCGGGGTAGCGGACCCGCGGGATCTTGAGGGGGTCGTCGGCGGGGGTGGTCTCGGTGGCCACGAGGTCTTCCACGACGGGGGTGAATTCAACGGGCGTGGCCGAGGTCTGGCGTCGGTGGTAGAGGCGGTAGCCGTAGAGGTCGCGGATGGCGGGCCACCGGCCGTCCTTGGCGGACACCTCGCCGATGCAGGCGGGGTTCTGGGTCTGGTCGTATTCGACGGGGGGGATGAAAGCCACCTCGAGGCGCTGGAGGCCGTCGAGGTCCACCGCCGCCCCGTCGGAGACCACGGCCCCGAGGGGCTTGAGGGGGCCGGGGTCCACGGTGAATTCGACCTCGTTGGTGGGGTTGCGGGAGAAATTGCCCGCGCTGTCCTGGGCGAAGACCCGGGCGCGGTAGAGCGACCCGTTGGCCAGGTTGGGGCGGTAGTAGCCCACGGTGTTGGCGTAGTGCTCGACGTTGGAGACGGGGGTGCAGGTGTCGGGGGCGTCGTCGCAGTTGTACTTGAAGGTGTTGCCCCAGGTGGCCCAGATGGCGGGGTCCACCACCTGGAGGTAATAGACGGCCAGGTCCTCCGCCCGGGAGGGCTGCCAGACGAAGAGGGCGCCGCCGCAGTACCCCGTCACCGCCTCCAGCATCAGGGGGTCGTCGGGGGGGACGGTGTCGGCCAGCTCGTGGGGGGCCACCCCCACGTTGAGGAGGTTGAGGGTGGAGGAGAGCTCGTATTTGCGGTACATCTTGGTGGCGATGTAGGCCGCCTGTTCTTCGGCGGTGTAGGCGGTGGAGAAATCGGGCGCGGAGAGCACGGGGTCGGTGTACCGGCCGTCGGGCCGCCCCGTCATCCCGATGAGGCGGACCACCATGTTCTTGACCATGTTGCCGCCCCCCATGCCGAAGGGCCACCCGTGTTCGCGGCGGAAGACGTTCCAGTCGTCGGGCTCGGAGGCGTCCGGGTCGTCGAAATCCATGAGGTTGGCGGCGGCGATGCCGTTCTGGTTGTAATACTCGAACCGCATGGAAAAGATGCCGTCGGCGACGGGGGTCCAGACCTGGTTGGCCGCCGGGACGTCCCCGCCCGAGGGGACGGCCTCGTAGCCGTCGTCGCCGGGGTTGCGGAAGGTGACCTGATAGAGTTTGTAGGGGGGCTTGTCCTGCGCCAGGGAGACGCCGTTGAGCGTGACGGTCTCCAGGGTGCCGGGGTTGCCCACCACGCCGTCGCGGGGGGCGCTGAAGTCGGCCTTGAACTTGAGGGTCTCGTTGGAGCCGTCCTCCGACACCCCCGCCTTCTTGGCCAGGACGTAGACCCGCACGTCTCGGTTGCCCGTCATCACCAGGCCGTATTGCCCCGTCCCGTCCACGCAGAGGCCCGTGACGTCGTTTTTGGTGCACTCCAGGGCGGCCTCCTCGCTCTGGTCGTAGTCGGCCCGGATGGCCACGGCCCCGTCCCACATCCCCTCGACCGAGAGGTCGGGGCGGAGGGCGTCGGAATCGGGGTGGACCCTGAACCCCGCAACGCGGAGGTCGTGGCTCAGTTTCTCGAAGGCGAACCGGGTGGCCTGCTGGGTGTCGGTGAGCTGTTCGCCCAGGAGGTAGGTCTTTTGGGAGTGGTCGTAGATCCGGTACGCGGCGATGATGACGAGAGTGAAGATGAGGATCGAGACCAGCACTTCCACGAGCGTGAACCCCTTTTTCATATCGGGCCTCCTACATGCTGAAATCAAAGGTTGTGACGCGCTCCCTCAGCCCCTCCGCCCACCGCACCTGGATGCGGAAATGGATGTAGAAACTGTTGCCGAACGCGGCGTTCGCTCCGGTGATCGGGACGCGCGGCGTGAGGGTGGCGACGATCCGGGAGGTGGGCCCGAGGTCCTCCAGGACCTCCTGCCACCCGTCGATGACCTGCCAGAGGACCTCCCCGTCGGGGTGGGGATTGGCCCAGTCCTGGTCGATGGTGGCGGTCCAGGTGGTCTTCCCCCTCAGCGTGGCGTTGCCTCCGTCGCGGAAGACGTTGTATTTCTGGTCGTAATTGGGGAGGTTCTTGATGTCCTCGAAGATCTTCTGCTGAACGGCCACGGCCTTGGTCTGCACCTTCCCCGACACCACCCCCTTCTGGCCGAAGAGGAAGAGGCCGGAGATCACCAGGACGACCCAGGAGAGGAGCGCCATGGCGATGAGCACTTCGATGAGGTTGTATCCCTTGCGGTTCATCCTTCGCCTCCTATGAGTGGTAGGGGTGCACGGACACCTTCCCGAATAGGGAAAGGTAGATGACGTAGCGGTCGAAAGCGGTCTTGGAGACCGTCTTCATGGTGAACCCGGGAGAGAGCTCGTCCTCCTTGCCCGCGACGATGGTGTCGTTGAACACCAGCCGCTCCCCGCTGTTGTTCCCGCGCGGGTAGGGGCCCTCGAAGACGGCCCCGTTGCCCCGGAAGACCAGATCGATGATGCCGTCGGTGTTGACCGATTCCACGTCGAAGAGGGTGGATTCGGCCGGGTCCACCTCGATGGGTGAGGGCATGAACCGCGGCCGCTCGGCCCGCCCCCCGCAGGGCGTCTGGTTGGGGGCGATCTCAAGCCAGTTGAACTGGTCGTCCATGGCGGCCTCGTCGGTGGAGTTGAGCATGTAGAGGGCGTAGGCCGTCCGCATCCCGGCGACCTCCGGATACTCGGTCATCGGGATGAAGGTAATTTTGACCGGCCGCCCGTTGGTGATGGCCGCCTGCCGCGCGCTGCGGATGTCGATGACGATCTGGTTCATGTTGGTCCTGAACTTGTACATGGCGACGAACCGGCTGATGGCCGGCACGGTCACCGTGACCATGATGCCGATGATGGCCACCA
The DNA here is from genome assembly GCA_002327305.1 of Holophagales bacterium UBA2201. Lineage (GTDB taxonomy): Bacteria > Acidobacteriota > Thermoanaerobaculia > UBA2201 > UBA2201 > UBA2201. Next base: position 53,434 of record DCUZ01000103.1, read on the forward strand.
CCACGAGCGCTTCCACGAGGGTGAATGCTTTTTTGTTTTTCATGGCGTCCTCTCTAAGTGCAATAGTCGTGCCACACAGGGCCGGATTGGTTTTATGTCTTTCATTGGCAATGGTTTAGCATCACATTGCGGCCTCTCCTTCACGCGCAGGGACTGTTTCTTTTTGTGACGCTTTTCGGGGAAGGGAGAAGGTGAAGACGGCTCCGGGTCCGGCCGGGGGCTCGCAGGCGAGGGTGCCGCCGTGGAGGGTGGCGATCCGGTGGGCCAGGGCCAGCCCCAGCCCGGTCCCTTCGGAGCGGGTGGTGTGGAAGGGGACGAAGAGGCGGTCGCGCGCCTCCGGGGGGATGCCCGGCCCCTCGTCGGCGATGGCGATCTTCGCCTCCCCTCCCTCCACGCTCCAGGAGATCCGGACGCGCCCGTCCGGACGGGCCTGGCAGGCGTTCTCGGCCACCGCCCTGAGGGCCTGGGCGAGGAGGGCCGGGTCGGCCTCCAGCGACGCGTCCCCTCCGGCGGTCTCGAAGCGGACGCCCGGGTACTGCCCCCCCAGGCCGGCCAGGGCCTCGGCAACCACCTCCCCCACCGCCACCGGAACCGGGTGGAGGACCCTGAGGCGGCTGTATTCGAGGAAGCGGCCCACCACCCGGTTGATGTGGTCCGCCTCCCGCACCATGGCGGCGAGGTATTCGCCCCCCTTCCCGGGCGGGGGGTCCCGGCGCAGGAGCGTCATGTAGCCGGTGAGGGCGGCGAGGGAGTTGCGGAACTCGTGGGCGATGCCGGAGGCGAAGGTGCCGAGGGAGGCCAGGGCGCCCTGCACCCGCAGTTCCTCCTCGATCCGTTTCCAGGGGGTGAGGTCGGTGAAGAGGACCAGGGTCCCGAGGAAGGCGCGTTCCTCCGAATAGAGGGGGGCCACGTTGAGGCCGAGGGTCTTTCCCCGCTCCGCCACTTCCAGCCGGGAGTGGGTCCCGCGCCCCTTCAGGGCCTCCTCGAGGTTCTTGAGGAGGAGGGGCCACGCCGCGAGGAGTTCGGCCGGGTCCGCGGCCGGCCCGGAGCGCTCCAGGATCTCCAGCCCCTGCCGGTTGCACTCCACGATCCCATCGTCCGGCCCCAGGACCATCAGGCCGCTGGCGATGTTGCGGGAGAGGGTCCCGGCCAGGACCTCCAGTTCCCCCGCCCGGTGGTGCGCCCGCCGGAGGAGGCGGTCCAGTTCCTCGTTGGTCCTCCTCAGGGCCTCCACCACGGCCTCGGGCTCCTCGAGGGCCCCCCCCGCGACGGGACTGCGGCGCGCCTCCGCCAGGACCGCGTCGTACAGCCGCCCGGCCCGCTTGAGGAAGAGCCAGGTGAGGGCCGGCATGAAGAGGGCGGTGAGAAGGACCAGGGCGGAGAGGGTGCGTAATTTGAGGTCCTCCGCGCGCCACCGGCCGCCGTCGAAAAAGGTGACGAAGTGGCGGTCCCGGCGCATCGAGGAGAGCGGGAGGAAGTAGAGGTCCCCCCCGCGCACCGGGCGCATCCGGAAGGGGGCCGGACCGTCGGGCATGGCCTCCAGCGCCCGCCAGAACCGCTCGGCGCCGGCGGGATGGAACAGGCCGTTGCCGTCCAGATCGATCAACGCCGCCCCCAGGAAAACGGGATCGCCGGTCCCGAGGGGGAGGGTGGCGAGGGGGAGGGTGGCGAGGGCCCCGTCGTCGCCGAGGCGGGCCTTGAGGGCCTGGTGCCGCTCCAGGAGGGCGCTGAGGGTGAGCCGGCCCCGCTCCTCGTCGCGCTGGAGGAGGAAGAGGAAGCTGACGATGAGCACCAGCGTCAGAAGGGCGATGGAGAGGGCGGAGAAGGTGCGGGTCTCCTGGAGGAATTTCATGGCCGGAACAGGTAGAGGGCGGAAGCGGCGCAGAGGAAGGTGCCGTAGGGGATGGGATAGTGCCAGGTCTTCCCCTTCGCCAGGATGAAGGGGACCGCCACGAGGAGGGCCAGGAGGCAACTGCCGAGGAGGGGGTAGATCATCCCGGGGAACCCGAAGCACGCCCCGGTCATGGCCATCAGTTTGACGTCCCCGAACCCCATGCCGTAATAGCCGCGGACATGGTAGTGCAGAAGGAGGACAAACAACAGGAGCCCCGACCCCGCGGCCGCCCCCAAAAGGGCGTCGAAGGGGGCCGGGTCGGTCCCGCCGAAGACGCCGAAGGCCAGGGGCAGGGCCGTCCCGCCAAGGGTGAGGGTGTCCGGGAGGAGGCGGGTCTCGAGGTCGGTGAAGAAGAGGACCAGAAAGACGAAGGCCGTGAGAAAGCCCAGGGCGGCCGCCGGGGTGGGGCCCCATTTCCACAGGGCGGCGGCGGCCGCCGTCCCGGTGAGGGCCTCCAGCAGGGGGTACCGCCAGGGGATGGGCGCCCGGCAGGAGCGGCACCGGCCGGCCAGGGCCATCCAGGAGAGGATCGGAATGTTGTCCAGGGGCCGGATGCGGGCGCCGCATTCGGGACAATGGGAGGCCGGGAAGGCCAGCGACTTCCCCCGCGGGAGGCGGTGAACGCACACATTCCCGAACGATCCCACGATCAGGCCGAAGAGCGCCGCGAACGCGATGTCCATTCCAATATAGCGTAGCATAAAAGGGCGGCCCAGCACAGGGCGGAGAGGCGGTACGCCCAGACCGCCCAGCCGGGGGTGAAGGTGACTTCCACCCGCCCCGTCCCCCCCGGCGGGACCTCGAAGGCCATCCACGGCCCCGCCGCCCGCCACGGGACGGCCGCGCCCTCCACGCGGACGCGGACATGGCGCGAGGGGGTGAACCGGAGGAGGCAGGGGGCCGCTCCGGAGGGGAGAGGGAAGGCCAGCCCTTGGCCGGTCCACCGGATCGCCTCCGGCGGCGGCTCGACGATGGGCCGTCCCTCCAGGGATTCCCACTGCAACTCTCCCGCCGTCAGGACCGGACGGGCCGAGGCCCCGGCCGCGCGGGGATCGTCATCGAGAGGTCCCGCGGCGGGGCGTCCCTTCAGGGGATGGGGGGTGGAGGTGACGGGGGTCCGTGAAAACAGGTTGCCGTAGGCCGTCCCGCTGAGGAGCATCCTTGCGTCGCTCTCCCTCGTGAACCGCCCCCCCGGGTAGGCCCAGCGGAGAAAGGCCGCGCTCTCCGGAGGGACGTGGAGGCGGTGGAGGGTCCCGGGGCGCTCGGCGGGGCCGGTGTGCAGGACCGAGGCCCGCTGGGGGAAACAGAGCGCCGCGCCGACCGCGAGGAGGTCGGCCAGGACCACCCACGCCAGCCAGCGGGAGCGCCAGGGGACGAGGGCCAGGGCCCCCAGGGCCAGCGGCGGGACCAGGAGGAGCGGATGGAACCGCCCGGCCGCCCACCCTCCCAGGACGGCCATCCCCACCAAGGCGAGGAGGGGACGCCGCCTCCCCCCCGCGTGGAGGGCCAACAGGGCCAGGCAGGGGGGAACGAGGAGGAGAAAGCGCGCCGGAAAGCGGACCGCGGAGAGGAGCGGCGCGTCCATCAGCGGCCCCAGGGGGCCCCGTTCCCCCATCGCCAGGAGGGCGTAGAAAAGGGCCGGGAGGAGATACCACCGGTGTCTTCCCCTCACGGCCCATCCGTGGAGGGCGAAGGCCAGGAGCCCCGCCCCCAGATAAGGAAGGGGGAGATAGAGATCGTGGGGGGCGGCCGGCGGTTCCCTGAACGGCAGACCCAGGACCGGACCGGCCAGAGCCGCCGCCCAGTCCCGCCCCCATAGTCCCGCGCGGGCCGCCTCCTCCCCCGCCCGACGGGCCGAGTCGGCATATCCCACCGCCAGCCAGGCCGCCGTCCCCGCCACAGCGGGAAGCGCGGCCAGGGCCCCCCGGGCGGCGGTCCCCAAACGCCCCCCTTCGGCCCACACAAAAAGGGCCAGGAGGGGGAGCTGGGCCGCCCACAGGACCGGCTCCCCCGCCAAAAATCCCAGGGTGAGTGCCGTCCCCGCGGCGGCGGGCCGGCCCCCCTTCACCCCCCACAGGACCCACGGGAACCAGGCCATGGTTCCCAGATTGAAGGGGAGGTCCCAGCAGGAGAGCATGGGGCCGGAGAACCCGTAGGCGAACCCCACGGCGGCCGAGAATGCGGGGCCCCGTCCGCACGCGCGGGCCAGCAGGGCCATCCCGAGGGCCGCGGCGGCCAGATGGAGGAACTGATAGGACTGGCCGGCCAGGGCCGGGGGCAGAACGAAGAGCCAGGTGGGGGGATAGAGGAGCCCCGCCTGGGGGTTGGTCAGAAAGAGCTCGCCGCACCCGTTGAAAGGGCTCCACCAGGGGACCCGTCCGCCGAGGGTCTCAGCGACGGCGAAGGTTTTGAGGGGGAGAAAGTAGGGGACGAAGTCGCGGAGGGAGAAGAAGATTCCGAATGCGGGGGGGAGGAGGAAGAGGAGGGTCAGGGCGATCCAGGGGAGGAGGGGGGGCAGTTTACTCCGCACACAAGGAGTTTACCACGCTTCGCATCAATCCCACCCCTTCCAGAAAGCGGTCCTTGGGGATCGCTTCCCGGTCCGTGTGGACCGTCCCCTCGTGATAGAAGTTGAGGAAAAAGGGGGAAAACCCGTAGGAGGGGATCCCCTGCTCCCGCAGGCACCGGAGGTCGGAGAACCCGCCGAGGAGGGCGGGCCCCGCGGGGAGGCCGGGGTGGGCCCGGTCGAGGGCGGCGAGGAGGCGCTTGAAGAGGGGATGGCCGGGGTCGGATGATGCGGTGGGAAGGAGTTCCAGCCGGACGCTCTGTTTCCATCCCGAAAGCTCCCTCTCCAGCATCCCGCGCAGGGCCGCGTGGTCGGCGGGGTCGAGGGTCCGGGCGTCCATCGTGGCGCGGATGGAGCCCGGCAGGACATTGTCGCCCCCGTCGGTGACCACGGAGGTGAAATTGAGGGTGGTGTGGATCATATAATGGAAGGCCCCCTCCACCTCCTCGGCCCCTCCGGGGATGGGACGGGAGTTCGGAAAGGCCCCCCGGTACCACCGCACATGGTCGGCCACGAAGGGGGTGAAGCGCGCCCCGGGGAGGCGGCGGGGGCACTCCAGCAGTTGCCGAAGGGCCGTCCCAAGCGCCGCGTCGGCCCCAACCCCCGCCCCATGCCCCCCGGGGAGGTCCTTCCGCACCTCAAGCCAGAGGACCCCCTTCTCGGCCACGGCCAGCGACATGAACATGCGCTTGTCCGCCGCCGCGGCGCTCCGCCCCCCCTCCCCCAGCGCCATCGCCGCCGGCGGGATGAGCCCCCTGCCGGCCAGGTGGCCCATCCCCTCCGCACCGCCCCGCTCCTCGCCGCAGACCGCCAGAAAGATAACGCCCCGGCGGGAGCGGTTCCGGGCCGCTTCCAGGGTGGCGGCGAGGTGGGCCACCCCCAGGGATTTGTCGTCGAGGGCCCCCGAACCGGAGATCATCCCCCGCGCCTCCCTCACCGGCCAGGCCGGCAGGGCGGTGTCCATGTGGTGTGTCAGGATGAGGGGGAGGAGGGAGGGGTCGGTCCCCTTCCACTCGGCCAGGAGGTTCACCTGTCCGGGGGACGACTCGATGAACCGCACCGCCAGCCCGGCCTCCCGCAGGGGGACGGCCAGGTAGTCGGCGGCCCGGCGGGTTTCACGCGCTCCGTCGATGGCCAGGTAGCCCTTGAAGAAGGGGAGGGGGTCGAAGGCGGCCGCGAGGGGGGCGGCGGCCAGAAGCGCGGCGAGGAAGACGGCCGAAAGCGCGTTACGGCGCGCCGTGGCGGGCCGGAGGGCCCGTCGGGGGGACAAAAAAGCGGCGGGACCGGGGTCCCGCCGCGCTCCATTCAGCATGGATGAAGGGAAACGGTGCTACTTGGACTGCTGGGCGCCCTCGGGCCACTCCACAAACTGCCCGTTGGCCAGGGTGATGTCGTTGTCGAACGAGGTGGTGATGCCGCAGTACTCCCCGTCGTCGGCGCCGTTCTTGCCGTAGGAGACGATCCGGTAGCCCTGGGCGGCGGTGACGCCGTCATCGAAGAAAAGAATGGGGCGGTTCCAGCCGTCGTTGGCGGGAAGCTTGGTGATGTAGGTGGGCTGGAGTTCGGTGATCAGCTCGCTGATTCCCACCGTGGAGGCGGCGAGGGAAATGCCGTCGATGGTCGAGCAGGTCCCGCCGGGCATGTAATAGCTGTAGTCCACATAGTAGGTTTCCCAGGTGGTGGCGATGGTCTTGATGTCGGCCATCGTCCTCTTCTGGCGGCCGCGCTGGACGGCGGCGAGCAGGTTGGGGATCGCGATGGCCACGATGATGCCGATGATGGCCACGACGATCAACAGTTCGATGAGGGTGAATCCTTTCTTTTTCATCGTGCTACCTCCTTAACAAGATTTTTTTCAATAACTTTAATGCAAGTTAAATGCCAGAAATAACCCGAGAAATCCGACAAATTTTGTCAATCCCCTGCGGCCACCGCCCTCACCATCCCGCCGGCCAGGGCGTACCCTTCCAGAAGGTGGGGCAGGAAAACGCGCTCGTCGAAGAGGTTCATATTGACGCCATCCATGATATTGTACCGGACGGGGACCACCCCGTAGCAGAGCACCCCCCGGTCCCGATAGAGGCATGCCTCCGTGATGGCGGCCGCCTGGAGGTAGGGAAGGACCCCAACGCCGGGGAGACGACGGCGGTAGGCGTCGGCGATGGCCCTGAACTCGGGGGTGTCATGGGGCGTCATGCGGGCTTCAGGGGTGACGAATAATTCATAGGGGATGCCGTGGGCCTTGAATACCGCCTCCGCCCGGGCGGCGTATTCGGCGATGGGCTCGCCCCACAGCGCCCCGACCATAAAATAGGTGCTCCCATCCGGAAAATCAACCCAGTAAGTATTGTTGAAAACAAGGTCTTTGAGGGACCCGGGGAGATACACCTGGCCATAGGGCTTGTCCTGCACGCAGCGGTCGATGTCGGCCATGCAGTCCCGGAAGAAGTTGACCCGGAAGGGCATCAGATCGAGCATAAACCGCCTCACCTCGGGATGGACCCGGGCGAGGGGGGGGACGCAGGCCTGCAGTTCGGCGTCCAGCAGGCCCCGGCTCTCCTTGGGCACCTTCAATCTGAACCGGGCGTAGGCCTTCTGCCCCACCTCGACCCCCACGAAGCGCACCGAGTCGGCGAGCATCTCCACGATGCCCCCCTCGGTGAGCATGACCGAGCCGGGGGGGAAGAGGCCGCCGTGGTGCTCCAGCATCCACTTGGAGCCGGCCTCGTAGTCGGCTTCCTCGGCGCAGGTGGCCAGGTAGATCAGCGTGCGGCGGAGGGGCCATCGCTCCCGGTGGGCGCGGACGAAGGCCTCCAAAAAGGTGATGCCGTAGCTCTTCATGTCCAGGGCGCCGATGCCGTAGATGTAGCCCTGGTGCGCCGTCGCGTCCCACGGCCCGAACTTCCACAGGTCCCCCCGGTAGACGGGGGCGGTGTCCATGTGGTGGTGGAGGATGACGGGGGGCTCGAGCCCCGACCCGCCGGGGAGGACGGCCACGAGGTTGGCCTTGCCGGGAAGGGACTCGTGGATCTCGGCCTCGATCCCCTCTTCGTGGAGGATCATGGCCAGAAAGATGGCCGCGTCCTTGGTGACGCCGGCGGGCTGGGCGGTGTTGATGCGCACATAGTCCTGGAAGTGGCGGGTGAAGGGGTGCTCGGTTGCCTCCCGGATGGCATCCAGCTGCGCCTGCATCCCCGTGGGGGCCGGCCGGATCAGCAGAGCGGCCACCCCCACGCCGGCGAGGAGGACGCCCCAGAGGAGAAGACGGTGCGGTGTGCGCATACCCATGGCGTTCCATTATACCTTCCCCGGGTGGGGTTGTCACCTCGGCCCCGGACGCCCCGGTGGTAAAATGGGTCCATGCCCGGCGTTCATCTGACCGACATTCTCCGCAACCTGATCCCCCTGCAGGACCCCCAGCCCCTCCTGGCCAAGGTCGCCGAGGCCGCCCGAAAGGTCTCCGGGGCGGACCGGTGCCTTTTGCTCCATTGGGAGGACCAGCCGCCGGGATGGAACCTCCTGGCGGTCCACCCGCCGGAAGCGGACCCTCCCATCCCCCTCGCCCCCGTCGCCCCGGGGGAGGCGTTGCGCGACCCGCGGGGCCTTTCCTGGACGCCCGACGACGGCGTCCCCTGCCCGTTCGGGCCCGATCCGCCGGGGACGGAGGCCCTCCTGACGGTCCCCCTTGTCCTCCCCTCCTCCAATGAACTCTACGGAGTCCTCTGCGCGGAGCGGTCCGCCCCGGGAAGCCGTTTCGAGGGCCGGGCCCTCCACAGTCTTTCCACCTTCGGCAACCTGGCGGCGCTGTGCCTCGAGAACGCCATGCTTTTCGAACAGGCCAGCGTGGACGAGGTGACGCGGGCCTCCACCAAGGCCTTCTTCCTCAAACGGCTGGAGGAGGAGTACCAGCGCTCCCGGAGGACCGGGGTCCCCTTCGCCGTCTTCATGACCGACGTGGACGACTTCAAGAAAGTCAACGACGCCCACGGCCACCTGGCCGGGGACCGCATCCTGCGCACCTTCGTCGAGACCCTCAAGGCCAACATCCGCGTCTACGACCTGGTGGGGCGGTACGGGGGCGACGAGTTCATGGTCCTGATGCCCGGGCTCGACCACCGGAACCTTTTCCCGGTGGCCCAGAAGATGAGCCGGGCCCTGCAGGCCGCCCGCTATCCCGTTCCGGGACGGGTCACCTTCTCCTTCGGCGGGGCGGTCCATCCCACCCACGGGGGGAACAGCGGGCTGGACCTGCTCCTGCAGGCGGACATGGCCCTCTACCAGGCCAAGGGGCAGGGGAAGGGGCGCATCGTCATCCTCGGGAGGGAAACCCCCATCCTCTCCGCCCTCTCCCCCCTCACGCGCGACGCCGCCACCCTGACGGTGGACACCAAGGCCGCGGCCTGCCTCGAGGACCTGGCGGACGAGCTGGTCAGGGCCGCGGAGGTCCTCCCCGCCGGCTCCGAATGCCCCCGGGTCCGGGAACTGGCGGGCCGTCTCCGCCAGCAGGTGCTGAGCGTCATCAAGGGGGAGTGACCCCCGACCCCGCCCCGCCCTCCTCCTCCGGGAGCCATCGGCGGACCGCCGCGAAGACCCCCCACGCGAGGAGGATGCCGGCCACCGAGTCCACCAGATAGTGCCAGCCCGTGACGATCGAACCGATGAAGATCACCGCCACGCCGCCCCAGGCCAGCAGGCCCAGGGGACGGCTCAGCCGCATCACCCAAAGCGCCACCAGGGCCTGGTTGGCGTTGTGCATGCTGGGGATGGCCGCCACGCCGTAGAGGGGGTTGTATTGAAAATCGGCCGCGAACCGGAAGACCATCAGGTCCCGGTAGTTCTTCAGCAGCGCGGCCTGGCTCGCGGTGGTGATCCTCAGCCACTCGGCATGGGGCTGCCACACGCTGGGGAACCAGTAGCACGGCCCCAGGGCGGGGAGGAGCACATGGAGCCAGCCCCCCAGGGTCCACAGGACCGTGTAGGAGGTGACGCAGGCGATCCGGAGGCGGCGGGAGGGCAGGACCGGGAAGAACATCATGGCGATGTAGAGCCCCGCCTTGAACACCTTGGCATAAGTCCAGTCCACCGCCTGCAGCGCCGCGGGCCGGCTGAAGAGTTCCAGAAAGAACAGGTTCGGGGAGTAGCCGAAGAAGAGCCGCTCCTCCCACTGCCAGACCGCCTGGTCCAGAATGACGGGATTCAGGAACGGAACGTTCAGTTTGAGCCAGATGTAGACGTGGACGGTGAGGACGATGGCCAGCCAGATGCGCAGGGTCAGCCCCCACCAGGCGGGGCTCGTCCAGGCCCGCGCGCACCGGACCGCCCCGCGCCAGGAGCGCGCGCGCAGGCCCGCCCAGAGCGCCGTCAGCACCATCCCCGCCGGCAGGACCGGCAGGACCATGCGCCCCACGACCTGGAGCGAGACGCCGAAGGTCCACGCCATCGGGCCCCACCCCTTGGCGAAAAACAGGAGGTGCATGGCCGCCACCATCCCCAGGAGCCAGATCTCGAAGAAGTGGAGGGAACGCGCGGCCCTCAGGCCGGCGGCCGCCGCTCGGAGGAAGGTGGGGAAGGGCGTGGGCACGCGCGAATTGTAGCATAGGAGGCGGGCCTCAAGACCGCATTGACCCGGCGGGGGGGGTTGAGATACAATGGTCGGCCTTCACAATTTCAGCAGGGGGTATCGCATGTCCGAAAACAAGTTCACGCCCTACGTCCCGGAAATAACCTCGATGCGGGAGTTCACCGCCCGGGCCCTCATCCTGGGCATCATCATGAGCGTGGTCCTGGGGGCGGCGAACGCCTACCTGGGCCTGAAAGCCGGGATGACCATCGCGGCCACCTACCCGGCCGCCGTCATCGGCATGGCGGTCCTCCGGATGATGCGGGGCAGCATCCTGGAGGAGAACTTCGCCAGGACCGTCGGAAGCATCGGCGAATCGGTCGCCGCGGGGGCCATCTTCACCATCCCCGCCTTCGTCATCCTGCACATCTGGTCCTTCAACACCTTCAAGGATTACATCGTCGCCACGGCCCTCATGATCGTGGGCGGCATCCTGGGCATCTTCTTCGTCACCATGCTCCGCCGGGTGATGGTGGAGGACCGGGACCTTCCCTTCCCCGAATCGGTCGCCGCCAGCGAGATCCACAAGGCGGGGCAGAAGGGCGCCGACGCGGCGGTCCAGCTGTTCCGGGCCATGGGCATCGGGGCACTGGTGAAACTCCTGGCCGACCTGAACCTGTTTAAGGCCTCCAACGACTTCTTCGTCCACGTGGGGCAGATGGGACAGAGCCTGGTGCGGCTCGGCTTCAAGAAGGACGCGTACGCCATCGAGAAGCTGGGCGGCGTCTCCACCATCTCCGCCCCCGCCGTGAGCCCGGCGTACATGGGGGTGGGCTACATCATCGGCCCCGAGCTCGCCTCCCTCAACTTCGCGGGCGGCCTCCTGGCGTGGGGGCTCTTCGTCCCCCTCCTCATCTTCTTCATCGGCCCCTCCATGATGGAGACCTTCGCGGCGTCCATGGGCCTGGCCGCCGGGACCGATGCGGCCTGGGGGGCGCTGGCCGACCACCTGTGGAAGTTCATCGTCCGCCCCATCGCCGTGGGCGGCATGCTCGTGGGGGCCTGCTACACGCTGTGGAAGATGCGCGCCAACCTGGGCGCCGGCCTCAAGCGGTCCGTGAGCGACCTCAAGAAATCCGCCGAGGCCCACGAGGCGACCAGCCGGACCGACCGGGACATCAACTTCAAGACGGTCCTCCTGGGCATCGCCGTCACCTTCGTCCTGATGGTGCTTCTCTACTTCTACTTCTCCGGCACCATCGGCGGCGCCGTCATGGCGGCGCTGGTGATGCTGGTGACGGGGTTCTTCTTCGCCGCCGTCAGCGGCAACCTCGTGGGGATGATCGGTTCCTCCAACAACCCCATCTCCGGGCTCACCCTGGCCACCCTCATCGTGGCGGCCCTGACCATGGTGATCATCGGCGTCTCGGGCGTCCAGGGCATCGCCGCCGTGCTGGGCGTGGCGAGCGTGGTGTGCGTCTCCTCGGCCGTGGCCGGCGAGATGCTGCAGGACCTGAAGGTGGGGCACATCCTCGGCGGCACCCCCTGGAAGATGCAGGTGGGCGACCTCATCGGCGTGGTCATCGCCGGGGCCGTCATGTTCTTCCCCCTCTACGTCCTCCACTTCTCCAACATCAAGCAGGGCGGCATCGGCTTCGGCGACCGGGCCCTGGCGGCCCCGCAGGCCGGCCTCATGGCCACCCTCTCCCAGGGGATCGTCGGCGGCGAGATGGCGTGGCCCCTCGTCCTCGTGGGCATCGTCATGGGCCTTTCCCTCATCCTGGTCAAGGTCAAGAGCCCCATGCTCTTCGCGGTGGGGATGTACCTGCCGCTGGAGACCACCTTCGCCATCTTCGTGGGCGGCGTCATCCGGGGCGTGGTGAACGCCATCGCCAAGCGGAGGCAGTACAACGCCGGGCAGAGCGCGCGGGTGGAGAACGCGGGGGTCCTGGCGGCGTCCGGCCTCATCGCCGGGGAGGCCCTCATGGGGCTGTTCGTCGCCGCCATTTTCTTCTTCCGGGAGAAGTTCTGGACCGTGACGGACCACCCCTTCGGGGTCCTCTCGGTGATTTTCGTCGCGCTCCTGGCGGCCTACCTGATCCTCATCCCCCTGCGGAAGGCCGGTTCCCCCGACGAGGAGGCCCCCCCGACCGCCGTGATGTAGGCCCCCCTCCCCCGTGAGCGAGCGGCCGGACCGAAAGCGGCTTCTCCTCCTGTTCTTTCTCTGCCTGATGCTGTGGCAGGTGGCGTTCAACACGCTCATCCTGCCACAGCATTCGTTCATCAAGTATCCCCTCAACGCCCTCAAGTTCCTCGAACACCCCGAGCCGGACGAGCGCTGGCTCGACTTCTCCCCGCTCTATCTCCTCCTCCACCTCGGGATCAACGCCGCCGGGCTCCCTTCCCGTGCGGTCGTCCCCACCCTCCAGATCCTCCTCTCGACCCTGGCGCTGTGGCTGTTCTTCCGGACGGCCCGCACCTTCGTCGGCGACGCCTCGGCCCTGGCCGCCGCGGCCCTCGCGGCCCTCTATCCGGCCTACAACTTCTATGTCCTGTGCATGGAACCGGAGCTCCTGCTCATCCTCCTCAACCTGACGGGCCTGTTCTTCACCGTGGCCCGTCCCAGCCCGGCGGGGGCGGGGGGGGCCTTCGCCCTGGCCGTCCTGGCACGCCCCTCGGTCCTTCCTTTGGCCCTCCTGGCGGGGCTGTTCCAGAAGCGGAGGCGCTGGGTGTTCTATCTCCCCATGGCTGCGGCGCTGGCCCTCCTGCTTGCGTTCTCCCGGTGGGCGGCCGGAACCCCGACGCTGGCCTACATGAGCCCCGGGACCGTCTTCTACGAAGGCAACAACCCCCACGCCGAGGGGATCGCCTCGATGTATCCGACGGCGGTCAAACTCTGGGAAAGCGCCTTCTCCCGCAGCGAGGCGGACTACGCCCACGCGCTCTACCGGCGGGTCTCCGCCGCCGAGGCCGGACCGCTGCGGCTGGACGAACACCACCGCTTCTGGGCCGGCAAGGCGCTGGCCTTTTGGGCCGACCATCCGGGGGCGGCGGCGCGGCTGGTGGGGCGGAAACTGCGTCTGTCGCTCGGCAACGCCGAGGTGCACGACATCTTTTCGCTCATCGTCGTCCAGAACCAGGTGGGCGCCCTCGGCCGGTTCGGCTTCGGCCTCTTCGCCGCCCTCGGGCTGGTGGGGCTGGCCGTCGGCTGGAGGAGGATCCCGCCGGTGATCCTCGCGGGAGCGGCGTGGTCCCTGGCCGT
>DCUZ01000053.1 GCA_002327305.1 Holophagales bacterium UBA2201
TGCGGAAGACCCCCACCGGTTTGCCCGACTGGACCAGGAGGGTCTCGTCGGGATCCATGGAGGCGAGGGTGCGCACGATGGCGTGATAGCAATCCCAGTTGCGGGCCGCCTTTCCGGTGCCGCCGTAGACGACGAGGTNNGGTCGAGGTTGTTCATGAGCATCCGGTAGGGGGCTTCCAGGAGCCAGTTCTTGCAGTTCAGGGTGGTTCCGCGGGGGGCGCGAACAGTCATGGGGCCTCCGGGGAAGAAGTCGGCCCATTATATCATCCGGGCCGGAAACCAAACGGGGGCCCAACGGGGCCCCCGCGCCGTTCGAACCAAAGGGCGGATCAGATCTGGAAATACTCCTTGATCCAGGGCTTCAAATAGTTGCCCATGTGGATATAGGTGCCGTTGCGGACGGCCGCGCTGTCCACCATCGCCTGGTTGTAGCCCCTTTCAACGAGGAGGAGGATGTGGGGGAGGAGGGCGTTGTTGAGCGCCTGCGTGGCGGTGCGCGCGACATTGCTGGGAATGTTGGGGACGCAGTAGTGGATGACCCCCTCGTCGATATAGGTGGGATTGCCGAAGGTGGTGGGACGGGAGGTTTCGGAGAGGCCGCCGAGGTCGATGGAGAGGTCCATGAAAACGCTCTTGGGGCGCATGCGCTTGAGCATGTCGCGGGTGATCAGGAGCGGCGTCTTGCGGCCGGCGAGGGCCGCGGCCCCGATGACCACGTTGGCGAACTCCATCCCCTTGAGGATGTTCTGCTTGGTGGAGATCGAGGTGATGATGCGCCCCCCCAGTTCCCGGTGGAGGCGGCCCAGCTTCTCCGGGTTGCGGTCCAGGACCATCACCTGGGCCCCGGCCCCGATGCAGGCGTCGGCGGCCGCGCTGCCCAGGACGCCGGCCCCCAGGATGAGGACCACGGCGGGGGGGATGCCGGCGCCGCCGCCGAGGAGGATCCCGCGCCCCCCCTCGTGGTTCTGCAGGAGATACTGGGCGATGGAGGCGCACATGGAGCCGCCGATCTCGCTCATGGCGTGGAGGATCGGCAGGTCGCGACGGTCGTCCTCCATGATTTCATAGCCGAGGAGGGTGATCTTCTTCTCCCGGAGGACCTCGATGATCTCCTTCTTCTGGAGGACCAACTGCCAGAAACACCCGACAATCTGGTTGGGCAGGAGGAGCTGGATCTCCTCGGGGCTCGGACTTCCGACCGTGAGGAGGAGTTGGCAGCGGCCGATCACCTCCTGCTTGGAATAGCAGATGGAGGCGCCGGCCTCCTCGAAATCGGCGTCGGCGTAGCCGCATTTCTCGCCGGCCTTGCTTTCGATGAACACCTTGGCGCCGACATGCCCGAGGTCCGATACTCCCATGGGGGTCAACGGCAACCGGTTTTCGTCGACTCTGGATTCTCTGAGGATCCCGATCTCCATAGGGTTTGGTCTCCTTTCGGTACTTCCCCGCATCATACCAGAGTCGGGGGCGCGAGGCAACCGGGCGCCTGCGGCAAGGGTGTCCGCGACGCGCGATGGAACGCTGAAACCCCCGGTAGGACGGAGGTTTATCCCCATTTCGTCTTGACAACCCGGACCCGAAACGCTATAATAACCCTCTCTTTAACAATTCCATCAATTTCGAGGAGGCCACCATGTTTACCCCCGATGATCCCCAGAGCCAGAACCCTACTCCGCAGGACGAACTGCTGGAGATGTATCAGGAGGCGCTGGAGGTGCCGTCGGCCGGCTCCATCGTTCATGGCAAGGTCGTGCGCATCCAGTCCGACGCCGTCTTCATCGACGTCGGCTTCAAAGGTGAGGGCATCTGCAAAACCGAGGAGTTCAAGGACGAGCAGGGCGAACTGATCATCCAGGTCGGCGACGAGGTGGATGTGCTCGTGGAAAAGGCCAGTCTGGCCCAGGGCGTGGTCATCCTGTCCCGCCGCAAAGCCAAGGACATGATGGTGTGGAAGAACCTGGAAAACGCCTTCAGGGACGGAACTTCGGTCACCGCCAGGGTCGTCAAGAAGGTCAAGGGGGGACTCGAGGTGGACCTCGGCGTCCCGGCCTTCATGCCCGCGTCGCAGGTGGACCTGCGCATGCGCCGGAACCTCGACGCCTACCTGGACAAGGAACTGCCGGTCCGCATCGTCAAGATCAACCGCCGTCGGGAAAACATCGTCGTCTCCCACCGCGAAGTGCTGGAACAGGAAACCAAGCACATGAAGGTCGAGCTCTTCGCCACGCTGGAGGAGGGGACCGTCCTGGACGGGACCGTCAAGAGCATGACGGAATACGGCGCCTTCGTGGACATCGGCGGCATCGACGGCCTCCTCCATGTCTCCGACATCTCCTGGGGCCGCGTGGGCCATCCGAAGGAGGTCCTCAAGGTCGGGCAGGAGGTCCGGGTCAAGGTGCTGAAATTCGACCGCGAGACCGAGAAGATCTCCCTCGGCATGAAGCAGTTGATGGCCGATCCCTGGTCCCTGGCCTATGAAAAGTATCCCGCCGGGAAGCGGGTCAGCGGCCGCATCGTCAACCTGGCCCCCTACGGCGCCTTCGTTGAGCTGGAGCCCGGCATCGAGGGGCTTCTCCACGTCTCCGAGATGTCGTGGAAGCGCATCAAGAACCCCTCCCAGGTCCTGACGCAGGGGGACACGGTGGAGGTGGTGGTGACCGAGGTCAACACCGATCAAAAGCGCATCTCCCTCTCCCTCAAGCAGATGGAGGCCAACCCCTGGGACGCCCTCGCCTCCAAGTACAAGGTGGGCGAACGGGTGAAGGGCAAGGTCCGCAACCTCACCGATTTCGGCGCCTTCGTGGAGTTGGAGGAGGGGGTGGACGGGCTGGTGCACGTTTCCGACCTTTCCCGCAAGAACGTCGGGCACCCCTCCGAGGTGATCCAGCGCGGCGACGAGGTGGAGGCGGTGATCATCGCCATCGATCCCCAGCGCCAGCGCATCTCCCTCTCCATCAAGGATTGCCAGCCGGACGAGTGGGACGGCTTCGTCACCACCCACGACATCGGGGACGTCCTCCCCGGAACGGTCAAGCGGATCACCGAGTTCGGTATCTTCGTCGAGGTGGCCAACGGGGTGGAGGGGCTGGTCCACGTCTCCGAGA
>DCUZ01000078.1:0-8699 GCA_002327305.1 Holophagales bacterium UBA2201
CGGTGAGGTCGGGCGAGAAGTCGATCGTTTCAACCTTTTCTCCCGGTGGGGCCGGCGTCAGGGCGGGCGGGGGCGCAGACGGGGCGCAACAAGCCCCATCATCAGCCCAGGCCGGGGCGCTGATCCCATCCAAGGCCGCCAGCCCGCCGGCGAACCCCACCACGACGGTTGCGGCGAGGGCCGCGGCGCCGCCGAGGCCGTTGGAGAGGGCCAGAAGGCGACCGTCGCGCCCGAACAGGAGCCGTTCGGGTCGGCAGGGCTCGGCCTGGAGGTGGAGTGGATAGGCGGCGTGTCCATCCTCGAAGCGTTGTTGGACCATCCACCCGCTCTGCTCGAGATAAAGGCGGGCGCGGGCCTCGTCCAGGTCCGCCAGGTGGGCCTCCATCGCCTCGCGGTCGTACACCGCCGCGAACTTCTCCCGGAACAGGGCGCGGCCCCGGGCGAGGCAATCGTCGGCCGCCTCGGGGACGAGGACGCCCTTGCGGGGTGGGTTCCACCCTTTGCGGCGGCGGGTTTTGAGGGTATTCCACCCCAGTTTGGGAAGACACCAACCGGTCATCATGGGGTCGGCCATGGTTTGATTGTAGCCCGCAGCGGGAGGGGAGTCAAGGGGGACAGAAAGGGCATGGGAGCGGCGCGGCGGACGGATGGGAAAACGGCATCCGGAAAAGGGCGGAGTGACTTGCTTTTTCAAGGCCAAGATTATAAAATGGTCATCATGCAAACCACGGTTTCGCACGCGTGGAGCGAGGAATCCATGGAGGCCAAGGCCCGGTGGTTCCAAGCGCTGTCCATGGAAGAACGGATGGAGGTCTTTTGCGCCTTCACCGATCTCATCCTGTCCCTTAATCCCCGTCTCCCGGACTTGAAAGATGCTCAACAGCTTAAAAGGCGTATTCGCATCCTTTCAAACGCATGAGGTCCGGTACGTCGTCATCGGAGAGATCGCGGCGATCTTCCACGGCGTGCCCCGGGCCACCTTCGACCTGGACCTCCTGATCGATTCCACGCCCGACAATGCCCGGCGGCTCCTCCTCGCCCTGACCGATGCGGGATTGGGCACCGCATCGCTGACCTCGGCGTAGGAGGTGCTGGCCAACGAGATCACCGTCTTCAAGGACAAGGTCCGGATCGATGTGCAGACCTCCACGCCGGGGCTGGCGTTCGAACGGGCCTGGAGCAACCGCCAAACGCTCACCTATGAACAGCAGGAATTTTATGTGGTGTCCAGGGAGGACCTGATCGCCTCCAACAGTGCCGCCGCGCGGCCGGTGGACCTGGAGGATGTCCGGTTGCTGAAGGCGGGCGATCCACCGTCCGAGGGATAGCGGCTGTGGGGGGTTGATGGCGTCCCCCCTTGCAAGGGGGGAACGAGGGGGATTTCATGGCCATCGAGGTCCCCCTCCCAAATCTCCCCTGACCCCTCCTTGCCAAGGAGGGGCACCACCGCCCCTTGATGTGGCGCAGGTCCTCCGACCTGCGGCTTGGGGCTTCGGATTATAAAATGATCAGACGCGGCCGACTGGAGAGTCGGCCCACCATTTCGGGTTTGATGATTGGACACGGCTGACTGGAGAGTCGGCCCACCATTGCAAGCGCCCGGAAACTCCTTGGACGGCGTCCCGTAGTAGAATGGAAGGGTGGGGGCGGAGCGCCGAACCCCCAACTCCGAACTGACTTAGGAGGAGCCATGTCCCGCAGACCTTACCGTTCCATGGATTCCCGCTTCGAGGTCACCCGCCGCGACCTGCTGGCGGCGGCGGGCGCCGCCGGACTTGTCCTCGGCTCCCCGGCCCTTTGGGCCGAGGAGACGGCGCCGGCCCCGCCGGCCAAGCCGAAGACCAACATCGCCGACGCCCTCAAGGTCCCCCGGACGAAGTCCTCCCTGCCCGGCCCCTTCCAGGGGCGGGTGGTCCAGGTGCACGATCCCAAATCCATGAAGGGGGACGCGTTCGATGGCAGGGTCGTCCGGGCCATGTTCAAGCGGGGCATCGAGCGGCTAACAGGGAAGAACCTGAAGGAGAGCTTCGGCCTCTTTTTTAACCCCGGGGATATTGTGGGCATCAAGATCAGCCCCGCCGGGGGCGCGGTGAACAGCACCCGGCCCGAGGTGGTGGACGCGGTGGTGGAGTGGCTGAAAGCGGGTGGAATTCCGGCCGGCAACATTATCCTCTGGGACCGGTTCGACTATATGCTCAAGGACGCGGGATTCACGCCCCAGCGGTTCCCGGGGGTGAAATTGGAGGGGCTGCAGACGATGGACGAGGCCGCCGCGGAGGGCAAGGCCGACGACTCCCGCTGGCTGACCCCGGAGGGGAGGCACATCTCCGAGCCCCTGTGGGACACCGCCGTCACCTACTGGGCCGACATCGAAGCCCCCCAGGACAAACCCTACCTCAACCAGCATGTGTTCAACGGGAAGGACTCCTACTTCGGGAAGCTGGTGACGCAGCGGCTGACCAAGATCGTCAACATCCCCGTCTTCAAGAACACCGGCAACGGGGTCTCCATGGCCACCAAGAACCTGGGCTACGGCGCCATCTGCAACACGGGCCGCCTCCACAAACCCCTCTTTTTCGACGTCTGCACGGAGGTTCTGGCCTTTCCGTGCCTGCGGGACAAGATCGTCCTGAATATCAACGACGGCCTACTGGGCCAGTACGACGGGGGGCCCATGCCGGCGCCGCAGTTCACCTACCCCAACCACACCCTCTACTTCGCCACCGACCCCTTCGCCATGGACGCAGTGGGGCAGGCGCACATCATCGCCAAGCGCAAGGCGATGGGGGTCAAGGTCAACGAACACCCGCGGTACACCGACTATCTTCGATACGCCGAGACGCTGGGCCTCGGCGTGGTGGACCCGGCGAAACTCCAATTGGTGAGGGCGTAAAATGCGTAGGGCGCAGCGCGTAGTGCGTAGTGCGATGGCTTCTTTGCCCCTCCTGTTGGCTGCTGTTTCGTTTGCCGCCGCCCCCTTCCCGGAAGAAGGGGCCGTGGCGGGGACCAAGCCGGTCGAGCGGCTCACCTTCACCAAGGCCGATCTCTACGGGTACATCAACGGGGGGGCGGAACTGTTCCTGGAGTTCGGGTTCGAGGAGCTCCAGGTCCGGAAATACGCCACCCCGGACGGCGAGGTGGCCCTGGACCTCTACCGGATGGCCACTCCCGAGGGGGCCCTGGGGATCTACCTGGCCAAGCGGGGGAAGGAGACCCCGGTGGGGGGCGTCCGGGGGCGAAACACCGGCAACCGGTACCAGGTCACCGTCCTCAAGGGGCGGTATTTCGCCCAGGCCAACAATTTCAAAGGCAGGGAGGGGGGGGCCGTCCGGGCCGTGGACCTCCTCAACGCCCTCACCGCCGCCCTTCCGGATGAGCCCGCCGCCGACCTCTTCGCCGCCTTTCCGAAAGAGCGGCGGGTGGAGGAGAGCGAGGCCCTCTTTCTGGGTCCCACCGCCCTCCAGCGCCTCTTCACCTTCGGCGAGGGGGACCTTTTCCTCCAGAGAGGGGAGCTCTTCGGCGCTGCCGCAGACTATGTCGAGCCGCCCGGGGAGATCTTCACCCTTTACCGCATCGAATACCCGGACGGTCGGGGCGCCGCGCTGGCCCTGGAGAACCTCAAAAAGAACCTCGACCCCACCCTCGTCGTGACGGGGGAGCGCGAGTCGGGGTTCGCGTTCAGGGATTTCTCGGGCAAATCGGGGTCCGTGCGTCAGGATGGGACCGTGCTGTGGCTCAAAACCGGCCTCTCAGCCGATCCGGCGGACTGACCCGGACGGTCCCCATCCCCCGGGTCCTGGCCGCGGACGGGGCCGGGAGGTTTCGCTTTCGACGCCCCGGGTGTCCAACCATAGAGCCATGTTGGACGCCTGCCGGACCCTGGAAGCCGTGGAACCCCTTACGGAGGCCGTGAACGAGCCCGACGAGAGGGCCCTGCTCCGGTCCCTGCTGAACGGGGACCGGGAGGCCGCCGAGGCCATGGTGGACCGCACCTTCCGCGGGGTGTACGCATGCCTGTTCCAATTCTGCGGGGACGCCGACTTAGCGGCCGACCTGGCCCAGGAGGCCTACCGCAAGGCGTGGGAGGCCCTTCCCGGCTTCGACGGCCGGGCCCGCCTCTCCACCTGGCTCCATCGCATCGCCTACACCACCTTTCTCAACCATCGGCGCGCCGCGGGGCGCTGGAGGCCCCTGGAGGAGGCCGGAGACCTGCCGGACCCCGCCTCGGCCCCCGGGGAGGCCCTGGACCGCAACGACCGCGCCGAACGCCTGCGGGCCGCGGTGGGCCGCCTTCCGGAGCCCCTGCGGGCCACCCTCGCCGCCCGGTACTGGGCCGGCCTCTCCGCCGGGGAGATCGCCCGCGCCGAGGGGGTGACGGCCGTGGCGGTGCGCAAACGGCTGAAGAGGGCCTTCGGGATGCTGTCCCGGGCCCTCGAGGAGGCATGATCCCATGAAACCCCTTCGTCCAGACGAGATCCGCGCGGCCCTCGACCGCGGGCCCGCCCCGGAACCCCCGGCCGGGCTGTCGGACGCGATCAGGCGGCAGGTCCCGGCGACCCTGCCGGTCCGCCCGGCCCCCGCCCCCTGGGGACGCGCCGACTGGTTCCGCCTGGCCGCCGCCCTGGTGCTCGTGGCCGGAGGCGTGGCGCTCGGCTACCGGCTGGGGCTCCGGCTGGGCCGTCCCGCTCCCGACGGGGCCGTGGCCCGGCTGGTGCCGCGGACGGACAGCTCCCCGACCCTGCCGACTGCCGGCCTCCCCATCGCGGCCGTTCCCGCCTCCTACACCAGCACGAAGGAATCGCCGCGCTCCACCATCGGCGCCATGCCCGAGCCCTTCCGCGTGGAGGAGGCCCGGCGCTATCTGGAGCGGGGGGAACTGCCGCCGTCGGACGCCGTGCCGCCCCTCTCCTGGGTCGGCTACTTCGATCCCGGGCAGCCTTTCGGAGCTCCGGAGGGCGGGCTTGTCCTCGAAGGGGGGCCGTCCCCCCTCAGCCGGGACCCCTCCTACCGCCTCCTGCGGGTGGCCGTCGAGGCGCCGCGCGCCCCCCAGCCGCCCCGCCCCCCGGTCGACCTGACCGTGATGGTCGATCTGTGGGAGGCCGACGGGCGGCTGGAGGAGGTGGAGCGTTCGCTTCGGGAGGCGGCCGCCGGTCTCCAGGCGCACGACCGCCTGCGCATGGTCTTCGAGCAGGACCTTGCCCCGCGGGGGGCCCCGCCGCCCGGCGTCCGCGTGAAGGAGCGGCAGGAGTTCATTTTCATCGGGGAACCGTCGGCCCCCGGAACCCAGCCGGCGCCGCCGGTCCGCCGGACGATCCGCATCACCCGGACCGGGACCCCGCCCGCCTGGAGCATGAAGGAAGGTCCCGCCGGGGCGGGGCACGAGGTAGAGGTCCGGACGATCGTCGTCGAGGCGCCGCATGTTCCCGCCCCTCCCGCTCCCCCCGCCGCCCCCTCATCGCCGCCTCCTCCCAAAGCCCCCGCGCCGCCGGCGCCTCCCGCCATGGTGCGCGTCCCGCCGGACGACCTGCCGGCTGAGCTGAGGCGGACGGTCCGTTCCATCGCCGGCGGGCGGGAGGTGACGGTGGAATTCAACCCCCGTGCCGTGGAGTACTACCGCCTCGTGGGGCAGGGGAGGCCGGCCCCGTCGGACCGCGCAGGCGCCGACCGGATGGTGGCCCTCTACGAGATCAAGCTCGCCCCCGGGGCCGACGGGGACGCCGTGGTGGCCGCGCTGAGGCTGTGCGAAGGCGGTGCGTCCGGCGTCCAATCGCGCGAACTGAGGCGGGCCGACCTGGCCGCGTCGCTGGAGCAGGCCTCCGCGGGGCTGAAGGCCGGCGCCCTTTCCGCGCAGGTGACCGCCGCCCTCGAGCGACAGCGTTCCCTCCAGCGGGCGGAGGTGCGCCGCCTGACCGAAGAGGCCCGGCGCCTGGCCTCCGAGAACGTCCTCCTGGAAAAGCAGGCCCAAGAGCTCAAGCGACTGGCGGAGATCGCCGCCGAACATCTTTCGTCCCGGCGGAAGTAATCTGATATGGCGTCCCATCCGAAGAAAGAAAGGAGAACGATATGACCCCCATTGTCCTCGCCGTACTGCTCACCCTGGCCCAGGCCGCCCCCGCCCCGCCCGTGCCCCCGGTCCCCCCCGCCGCTCCCGCCCCGCCGGTTTCAGCGTGGGAAGAGGCCGCGGAGCCCTCCGGATACCTCGGCGTGATTCCCGCGGATGTGACCCGCGCCGATTGCGAGCGTCTCGGCCTGAAGACGGAGACCGGCGCCCTGGTGCGGCGGGTCGTCGAGAAAGGTCCGGCGGCCGAGGCGGGCATCGTGGAGGGGGATGTCATCCTCGCGTTCGGCGGCGCGGTGGTGACCAGCGCGGCCCAGCTCCGCCGTCTCGTCCGGGAAACCCCCGGGGGGCGCACGACCACCGTCGAGCTCTTCCGGGACGGCAAGCGCCTCCCTCTGAAAGTCACCCTCGCCGCCGGCGAGGGCGTCGGCCGGGTCCATGCCCGGCCGGACCGGTATCTTGATCACCCCGACCACCGCCCCTTCCGCATCATCGTCGAAAAAGAGCTCGAAGGGTCCCAGGATGACATGGCGAGGGCGTTGGAGGATGTGGAGCGCGCCCTGGAGGAGGCCGACCTGGAGCGGAATGAGGTGGAGATCCATCTGAAGAATCTGGAGGAGGGATTGGAGCATATCAAACGCATCCCCCTCGATCCCGACCACCCGATGCTTTGGGTCGAAAAGGGGCCGGACGAGAGGCGGTTCCGCTTCCAGTTCCAAGGCACGGGCAAGCCCCGGCTCGGCGTGGGGTTGCAGGACCTGACCGACCAACTGGCGGCCTATTTCGGTTTGAAGGATCGGAGCGGCGTCCTCATCACCAGCGTGAGCGAGGGCTCTGCCGCCGCGAAGGCCGGCCTCAAGGCCGGCGATGTCGTCCTCTCCATCGGCGGGACCGCCGTGGAGGGTTCCGGCGATGTCCAGCGCCTTGTGGCCCAAGCCGGGGCCGGGGCCCTCGAGGTGAAGGTTCTGCGGGAGAAGAAGGAGATGACCCTGCGGCCGGTCCTCGAGGCCAAGGAGGAGAAGGTCACCGTCAAGGAAAAGCGCGTCCAGCATACCCCCAAGGAACAGGAGAATCAGAAGCATGTCATCATCCGGGTCGGCGAACCCGGTGCCTCATCCATATAAGCGCATACGGCCCTCCAACCGTTGAAGAGGGAGGCTTTGGGGCCTCCCTCTTCTCTTTTATTCCTCACATCGGTAAAATGGAGGCATGACCGATCTTCAGACCACCACCTGTTTCGAACTCCGCGGCCACCGCGTCGTCTGCAACCTCGGCGTGGTCCGGGGCATCGCCTTCCGCTCCCGAAATATCTTCGGCACCATCGGCGGCTCCCTCCGGACCTTATTCGGGGGGAAGATCACCCTGTTCACCGAACTTTGCGAGAAGACCCGGGCCGAGGCCTTCGAGATGATGATCCAGCGCGCCCGACAGATCGGGGCCAACGCTATAATGGGTGTCAGACACGACGCCACCGGGCTGATGCAGGGGGTCTCCGAGGCGCTTTGCAACGGGACGGTCGTGGTGGTGCAGGCCGTGTGAACGAATATGAGATTCATGAATAAGCCCCCTTTCCGGCCTTGTCCTAAGTGCAGAGCTTCCGTACATTTATCGTTGAACTTCTGTGAATCCTGCGGAGCAAAGATTGGTAAAACTGTTATATGCACTGATTGTGGATACTCAGGCGGTCCCAAGGAAGTTGAAGAGAATACGGCAGTTATTGGATTTATCATATTAGTCGGCGCCATTATTCTGGGCAGCAACGATTACTGGTTCCTGGCTTTGTCAATTTGCTTGGCCGGACTAATGTTCATCGTCCTGCGCACGGTATTAAGAGTCCCTCGATTCAGAGGAAAACTGTCCTGCCCGCGTTGTGATTCTTTAAATATCGTGGATTATTCGGACGAAAAGATCCGTGAAATCGAAGAGTCTGACAATGAACGGTAGGAAACAGTACGCTCGGAAGAAAGTCCCGAGAGATTTTATTTTAGAAATGTATGCCGCCACCCCCGATCGCTGGCCGGACCTTGAGGCCCTTTTCGGCGCCCGCGGCGCCTGCGGCGGGTGCTGGTGTCAGGCGTGGCGGAAATCGAAGAAAGAGTTCGACAGGGACAAGGGCGAGGCGAACCGCAAGTCGCTCCAGGCCCTCGTGAAGAAGGGAAGGGAGCCCGGCCTTGTGGCCTATGCGGACAACGAGGCGGTGGGCTGGGTGGCGGTGGCTCCAAGGGCCGACTATCCCCGGCTTGCCGCCTCCCGCATCCTGGCGCCGGTGGACGAGAGGCCGGTGTGGTCGGTCTCCTGCCTGTTCATCCGGAGGGGTTGGAGAAGGAAGGGGATCTCGGTGGAACTGCTCAAGGCCGCCGCCGAGCACGCTTTTGTGCATGGGGCGGAGATCGTGGAAGGTTACCCCTCCGACCTGAAGGATGGCGCGCTGCCGGATGCGTTCGTCTGGACCGGTCTCTTGCCGGCCTNNTCACATCGGTAAAATGGAGGCATGATCG
Source organism: Holophagales bacterium UBA2201 (assembly GCA_002327305.1). Lineage (GTDB taxonomy): Bacteria > Acidobacteriota > Thermoanaerobaculia > UBA2201 > UBA2201 > UBA2201. The sequence continues at coordinate 8,557 of DCUZ01000078.1, forward strand.
AATTTCCGACAGGCAGAGATCTCAGCCGCTCTGGAATCTCCTTCCATCAAACCGCAGCGGGGTTGCCCGGATGAGCCCAAGGACCCTGCGGATCGAGATCCACCCGGCCAAAGCGGCCCGCTGGCCGGACCTTGAGGCCCTTT
>DCUZ01000078.1:8861-11729 GCA_002327305.1 Holophagales bacterium UBA2201
TGCTCAAGGCCGCCGCCGAGCACGCCTTTGCGCACGGGGCGGAAATCGTGGAAGGATACCCCTCGGACCTGAAAGGGGGAGTGCTGCCGGACGTCTTTGTCTGGACCGGTCTCTTGCCGGCCTTCAAGAAGGCCGGATTCAAGGAGGTCGCCCGCCGGTCGGTGACACGGCCGATCGTACGTCGATGCCGCTTGGACGCTGGGACGCTGGGACGCCAGGAAGCTGGGAGGCCGGGAAGCTAGGAATCAGGTAGCAAGGAAGGCAGGGGATTCCCCCCTATCGGATTCTTTGCCTTCCGGCCGCAAGAAATATCCACGCTCCCGTCCGGGTTTCCAACTGGCTATGCGCAGAACATTCCTGATCGGATCGTTCGTCATCGCTTCAGCGATATTCTTTCTGGCGCCCGGGAGGCCCCTCATGAGCGGAACCAAGCCCCAGTCCCCGACCATCGCCATCTTCAACGCCTCCACCGGGCTCGTCGAAAGCGTCGAGCCGGTGGTCAGGAGCGACCAGGAGTGGAAAAGGGCCCTCACCCCGGACCAGTACCGCGTCACCCGCCAAAAGGGGACCGAGCCGGCCTGCTCGGGGGAACTCTGGAAGCACAAGGGGAAGGGGATCTACCGGTGCGTCGGTTGCGGCACCGACCTGTTCCGCTCCGGTGGGAAGTTCGAGTCGGGGACCGGGTGGCCCTCCTTCTTCGAGCCCGTTTCCCCCCTCAACATCCGCACGGAAGCCGACCGGTCGCTCTTCATGGAGCGCACCGAGGTCCTCTGCGCCCGGTGCGGGGCCCACCTGGGGCACGTCTTCGACGACGGGCCCCCGCCGTCGGGGAAGCGGTACTGCATCAATTCCATCGCCTTGCGGTTCGTCGAGCCATGACCGCCGGCGGGGCGTAAAAAAGCCCGCCATCCCATTGGGACGGCGGGACTGATGATTAGCCGATGAGCGGACTTGAACCGCTAACCTGCTGATTACGAATCAGCTGCTCTACCATTGAGCTACATCGGCGGTGAGGCGTTATTATACCAGAAGAGGAGGCCTCCGGAGGGGCCCGGCGCTCACCATTTCCCGCGCAGGATCTTGCGGTAGCAGAAGATGACGAGGATGAGCAGGACGGCCCAGCTGACGCCCATGAAGATCCAGCCGGCGGCGGTCATCGGGGTTGCCTTCTCCAGGCGAAATGGACCAGGACGGCCACCGCGGCGATCACCCCCAGCATGGTGAACCGGGCGATCCAGCCGAAGAGGAGACGGTCGCCGGAGACCCCGCGCATGAGGATAAAGGAGGAGGGGCTGGTCAGGTCCTGCCACAGCCAGCCGCAGAAAAGGACGACCAGAAAGAGCGGGACGACGAATTTCAGGACGTAGAAGAAGACCCGCGGGATGCGGATGTCGGAACAGCGGTTGAGCTCCTCCCACCCGGCCCGTCCCGCGGAGCGGAACCAGTGCGCGGCCCCTCGGCCGCGGTCCTCCGGCTTCCGGAAGGCGTACATGAAAACGAGCGTCTCGATCAGCGACAGGAGCGAGAGGAGGAGCATCCCGATCCAGAAGTCGTACTGGTCCATATAGCCGAACTTGAGGAACAGGACGATGGGGAGGCCGAAGGCGCCCATGACGCCCGCCACGACGAGGGCGGCCCGCCGCCGGGAGAGGCCGAAGCTCTCCTTGAGGAGGGCCATGAAGGGGGTGCAAAGGGCCACGGAGGAGGTGATGCCGGCGAAAAAGAGGAGGAGGAACCACAGCGCCCCGAAGAGGAACCCCAGGGGGAGTTTTTGGAAGATGATGGGCATGGCCACGAACCCGAGGTCGAAGGAGCCCTGGGCGGCGATGGCCTGCGTGGTGGCGATCCCGAAGAAGGCCACGGCCACGGGGATGGCGATGGAGCCGCCCAGGATCACCTCCACGAACTCGTTGGTGGCCGAGGTGGAGAGGCCCGTCAACGCGCAGTCGTCGTCGCGGCGGAGGTAGGAGGCGTAGGCGGAGAGGGTGCCGTTCCCGATGGAGAGGGTGAAGAAGATCTGCCCGGCCGCGGCGAGCCAGATGGCGAAGTCGCCCAGGCGGGAGAAGTCCGGGTTCCAGATGAAGGCCAGGCCGGCGACGACGCTCCGCTCGGGCATGGCGGGATCGGGCGTCCCCAGGGTGAAGACGCGGACCAGGAGGACGAGGGCGAAGACGATCAGGAGCGGCATGGCCACCTTGGCCAGTTTTTCGATCCCCGCGGAGATGCCGCGGCCGATGACCCAGACGTTGATCCCCATCGTCGCCAGCCAGAAGAGGACCGCCAGGGCGATGGAGCCGAAGTACTCCCCGCCCGGCGCCGCCCCCTGGTACTGCTGGAGAAAGGTGTTCATGTGGGCCATGTCGGAGACGCCGAAATACTGCTGCTTGAGGGAAAAGAACGAATAGGCCAGGCACCACGATTCGATGTAGGTGTAGTAGATGGTGAACAGGAGGGGGATGGAGATGCCGATGGAGCCGACATACTTGGCCCACCGGCTCTTCCACATCAGGTCGAACTGCCCCGCCGTGGTGGTCTGGCCGTATTGGCCGCCGTACCGCCCCATGGCCCACTCCAGCCACATGAGCGGAATGCCCATCAGGAGGAGGGCGGCGAAGTAGGGGATCATGAAGGCCCCGCCGCCGTTGAGAGCCGCCTGGCGGGGGAATCGGAGGAAGTTGCCCAGCCCCACGGCGTTGCCGGCCATGGCCAGGACGAGCCCGATGCGCGTGGCCCATTTCTCCCGTTCGGTCATGCCCAGATTATACCGCATGACCGCAAGGACGGGGGGCGGTCGAAGGCAGGGGGCGGGGGAGCGGGCCGGGGGATGGATCGGGGGCAAAAAAAAGGGGAACCCTTTCGGGTTCCCCT
>DCUZ01000067.1 GCA_002327305.1 Holophagales bacterium UBA2201
TTGGAGTCTGACCCCAATTTTTGCAATTTTTGACGTTTGAATTCACCGGCCTGCGCAACTTTTCGCGCAGGTCCGGTGGAATGATGGGTTAGGCCGATAGCCCACAGCGCAAAAGTCGGCTTTGGCGAGACGGCGACCAAGACGCCAATGCTCATCGCGGCATGAGCGCGAACACACCCCAGCCTAGGTACTCGCGCGTGTAAGCCACATGGCGTCCAGGCTCCGAGATCAGTTTGGCTCGAACCTCTTTCGCTAACTCATCGTCGGGATTGGCTGCAAGCCATCGACGCATGGTGAGCCATTTTGCCGCTTCGTATCTGTCCCAGCCGTCTTGATTGGCCAGAACCATTTCAACAACATCGCAGCCGAGCTGACCGAAAGATGCGATAAGTTCTGGAAGTACAAGAAAGTCGGAAATTGAGCTGGCAAGACATCCCTTGGCAATATTTTCCGTTGCCGGCAATTGCCGCCAATAAGGCTCGCCGATCAGGATGATTCCGCCAGTGCGCAGACTGCGCGCCAGAAGCTCGATGGTGCCAGCGACGCCCCTGCCAATCCATGTGGCACCGACACAAGCGGCCACGTCGGCCTTCTCGTCAGAGACGTAACCCGCCGCATCGTCGTGAATGAACTTAACTTGATGGGCAACAGCAAGTTCTTCAGCTCGCTGTTTCGCCTGTTCGGTGAACAACAGACTCATGTCGATGCCGGTGCCGATAATGCCGTGATCGCGCGCCCAGGTGCACAGCATCTCCCCCGAACCGCTGCCGAGGTCGAGCACCCGGGTCCCCCTTTCCAGACGCAGCGCCGCGCCGAGCGTGGCGAGCTTCTCGGCCGTCAGGGGGTTATGGATGCGGTGGGCGCTTTCGGTGATGTTGAAGATCCGCGGAATATCCATCGCAGGAACTCTCCTTATGGGTGTGAATGGGTTCGGTCACTGCTTAGAGGCTGTGTCAGAATGAGCAAACGGAAAAATTTCCTACTACATAATGGGTCTGCCTTCTTCGATGGCCACAAAATATTGTGGCCTTAAGGTGCTGAGGCGGCATTCTGCAACAGGCTCTTTAACGCGACCATCACCGACGGGAATGGAGCGTAGCGGATTTGCCGGTCCGAGTTGATGCTGTTGTTAGGCAGTCTTTCATAATTTGACTGCATCACCCTCACCATGCCACGACTCTGTATCCCACTTGAAAGTAAAGACCAACTCCCACCACTGATGCTTCTTCTGTCCATAACGGAAATTTATCACCGCGGTGGCACCCAATGATTGTGATGGTTGGCATAACTATACTCCGGCGTAATGCCGGGTTTTGGGTGAAATGATCATGAATTCAACCTACCACACCCCTTTTTGCAAGTCAAACATCCGTAATTTCGTGCAACGATGAGCGAGCCCGTTCTTCACGATCTTCAGGGCTGGCTGAGAAGCCGAAAGCGGGTGCCTGAAAAGCACATTCCCTTCTTCGCACGATGGGCCGCCTGTTTCCTGGCATTGAGGAAAAGCCGTGCGGACCTGTCGTGGAACCCGATGCACATCCCCGCGGCGGAAAGCGTCGGGCCGGTATGGGCAGTCCTGTCACCGGTTCAGGGCCGCAGAATTTCGCAACATGCCGAACGCAGCCAGGGCAAGCATGGGGGCGACCTACGGCCTACGGCCCACGGTCTACGGTCTACGGCCTGCCCCCCTCAAATCGCTCCCAGCTTCTTCCCCACCTTCTTGAACTTCTCCAGGGCGAACTCGATGTGCCCCGGCTCGTGGGCGGCACTGATCTGGACGCGGATGCGGCTCTTGCCCTTGGGGACGACGGGGTAGTAGAAGCCGATGACGTAGATCCCCTCGTCGAGCAGGGCGTTGGCGAACTCCTGGCTCAGTTTGGCGTCGTCGGGCCTATGGCCGAAGAGGACGGGGACGATGGGGTGGGTGCCGGGGACGATGCGGAACCCGGCCGCTTCCATCCCGTCCCGGAAGCGCCGGGTGTTGGCCATGAGGCGCTCCCGCAGTTCGCCCGATTCCTCCAGGATCTTGATCACCTCGATCGTGGCCCCCGCGATGGCCGGGGCGAGGGAGTTGGAGAAGAGGTACGGGCGGGAGCGCTGGCGGAGGAGGTCCACGATCTCCTGCCGGCCGGCGACGCAGCCGCCGGAGGCCCCGCCCAGGGCCTTGCCGAAGGTGGTGGTGACGATGTCCACGCGGTCCATGCAGTCGCAGTATTCGTGCGTTCCCCGGCCGGTGGGGCCGATGAATCCGGTGGCGTGGCTGTCGTCCACCATCACCAGGGCCTCGTAGCGGTCGGCGAGATCGCAGATTGCGTTCACCTTCGCGATGATGCCGTCCATGGAAAAGACGCCGTCGGTGACGATGATCTTGTGTTTCGCCTCCCGGGCCTGGATGAGCTGGTCCTCCAGGTCCTCCATGTCGTTGTTGCGGTACCGGAAGCGGCGGGCCCTGGAGAGGCGGACGCCGTCGATGATGGAGGCGTGGTTGAGCTCGTCGGAGATGATGGCGTCATTCTCGTCGAGGAGGGTCTCGAAGACGCCGCCATTGGCGTCGAAGGCGGAGGAGTAGAGGATGGCGTCGTCGGTGCCCAGGAAGCGGGCGATGGAGCGCTCGAGTTCCTTGTGGACCTCCTGGGTCCCGCAGATGAACCGGACCGAGGCCATGCCGAACCCGTACCGGAAGAAGGTGTAGTTGCAGGCGGCCATGACGCGCGGCTCGTTGCAGAGGCCGAGGTAATTATTGGCGCAGAAGTTGAGGACTTTGAGGCCGGCGGCGGTGCGGATCTCCACCCCCTGGGGGCCGGCGAGGACCCGTTCGGTCTTGTAAAGGCCGGCGTCGCGGATTTCCCGCAGTTTCTGCGTCAGGACTTGCTTGTAGGAGCCGTACATGGGATTCTCCCGTGGGCTGGATTTCGAACCGGATACTCTACTCCATTCGGGTCCGGTTTTCAATTAAAACAGGGAGAAGAGAGACAGGAGAAGAGAGACGGGAGCAAGGGAGCGACAGGCGCCGCCGCCTGGGGGGCACACGGAATGAAAAACGGCCTGGAGCGTGAACTCCAAGGCCGTTGGCTTCAATAAATAAAATACCGGCGGGAGGCGATGGCTGGATGATGGATGGAGGATGGATGGAGGATTATTGATGGCGGATGGCGAGTGGGTGGATAGGATGGTTTAAGGCAGGCGATGGATGTAGGTGGATGAGGTGAGATGAGAGATGGCTTCCTCCCGCCGGTAAATCTGGTTGACTTGGCAAAGAACGGTGTCGCTATCGCTTCTGTACGAGAACAATCTCCACTTCAAGATATTCCCCCGGTTGCGCGTCCAACTCCCGCGTCGTTTCCTCATAGCCGGGGGCGTAGCATAATAGTGTATGCCTTCCGGCCGCAATTTGCAAGGGGGAATGGGTCCGCGCCAGGTCGCCGCCGGTCATCCAGAAGGCCCCGTTCAAGTAAATAACGGCATTTTCAGGGGTGACCGTCAGGGCCAGGCGCGCCGTCTCCCGGGATCCCGGCGTCGGGGGTGGGGCGGTTTCAGCCCCTTTTTCTTCCACCGGCTCCGGGGCCTGGCGCGCCACGGAGGGGGGGAGGCGGACGAGCCGGTGCTTGATGCGGGTCACCTGCCAGGGCTCCACCTGGACGGTGGCCCGGAAGATCTCGTACCCCTCCAGCCGGAACTCCAGGGTGTGGGTCCCGGGGGGGAGATAGAGGTAGTCGGGCCAGCCGTCGAAATCGTCGGCCCGGCCGAGGGCTTTCCCCTCGAGATAGACCACGGCATCATCGGGATTGACGTCGGTGTCCACCGCCCCCACCACCGGTCCCCCCCGGGCGGGAAGAAGAACCGCCGTCAGGAGGAGGATGCCCAGCAGGAATAACATCCGTTTCATGCATACCATTGTATCACGCAGCGAGGGTGATTTGGTACAATGGAGGCGCACATCATCCCAGGAGGTCCACCATGTCCGAAATGCCCACCCCCATGCCGCCCCCCCCGGGCCCCGTTTCCCAGGACGAAAAGACCTGGGGGATCATCGCCCACCTCTCCGCCCTCTCGGGCTACATCATCCCCCTTTTCGGTTGGATCATCGGCCCGCTGGTGGTCTATCTCATCAAGAAGGAACAGCTTCCCTTCGCCGCGGGAGAGGCCAAGTCGGCCCTCAACTTCCAGATCACCGTCGCCATCGCCGCGCTGGTCTGCTTTCCGCTGGTCTTTGTCTGCATCGGGATCCCCCTGCTGGCCTTGATCGGTCTATTTGACCTCATCTTCATGATCGTGGCGGCGGTCAAGGCCAGCGACGGGGTGCCGTACAAGTATCCCCTCACCTTCCCCTTCGTGAAATAGGTCCGCCGCCCTAATAATCCGGGCCCGGCCGGCGTCCTCCTCCTTGAGGAGGCCAGCAGCCATGCCTGAGATCGTTGCCGAGGTAGCCATGGAAAACCCCGAACCGCTCGATGCCCTGGACGCCTTTCTGGGAGGGGAGGAGGGGGCCTTTGCGGAGGTGGTCCGCGCCTGGTATTCCCGCCTGGTGGCCTACGCCCGGTCCTTCTTGGACACCCCCGAAGAGTGCCAGGAGGCCGTCCAGGACGCCCTTCTGAAGCTCCACCAGGCCCGCCGGACCATCCGGGAGAACCCCCGCGCGTGGCTCTTCAAGGTGACGCGTAACCGGTGCCTCGACATGCAAAGGCGCGCCATCCGGGAGCGAAAGCGGACGGAGGGGGCGTTGCCGGTCTTCCCCGGCGCGGCCCTGCCCCCGCTGGAGCGCCTGGAGGTGCGGGAGGCCCTCGGGACCCTGCCCGAGCGGGACCGCGCCGTGGTGTGCCTGAAGGTCCTGGAGGGGCTCTCCTACGAGGAGATCGCTGGTGCGCTGGGGCTGACCGCCGGCAACGTGGGCTACATCCTGCATCATGCCCTCAAGAAGCTGGCCTCCATCATCCGCCCGGGAGGCAGATCATGACCTGTGAAAAGTACTCCGAACGCTGGACCGATTATATTTTCCGGGAACTCCCCGAGGAGACCCTCCGCGAAATGCGGGAGCACCTGGAGGGATGCGCGGCCTGCCGCGCCGAGGTGGAGGCCCTGGAGGCGGCGGCAGGAGCCGTGAAGGAGGGCCTGTCCCTTCCGGCCGTCTCGGAGGAGTTCGTCCGCGATACCGTCCGCAAGGCCCGGGCGCAGGAGGAGGAGCGGCGGCGCCCGCCGTTCTGGCTCTGGGCCCCCGCCGCGGCGGCCGTCGTCGTGGGGCTCTTCCTCTACGGGATGTTCCACATGGAGTTCGCCGACACCCGGTCCAGGATCGCGCAGAGGGTCGAGGAACGGAACGGCGGCCTGCGGGACGAGGCCCTGGCCCCGCTGGCGCCAGCGGCGCCTGCGGGCGCCGAGGCGGAAGGCGGAAGGCGGAAGGCGGAAGGCAAACAGGAGCCGTTTCAGGAAGATGATAAAGCCCTGGGCGGCCTTGCCGTCCCCACCGCCGACGCCGAGATGGCCCGCAGGAGGGCCGACGTCCGGGATGCCTCGGAAAAGCAAGTGGGGCGGGAGCAGTTCGCCCAAGCCCCCACGATGGGAATTGCCGCAGACCAGCCCGCCCCCGCCCCGGCCAAGGCGGACGCGCGTCGCAACGAGGCCCAGTTGGACGCCTCGCGGACCCAGCCCTTGAAGGATTCCGGCGCTCGCGCGTCCGCAGAGAGTCAGGCCTTCGAGGAGAAGATCACGGTGACCGGCCAGGCGCCGGTCGTGGACGCGACTTCCACCGCCACCGGGACCCTTCAGGCAGGAGGCCGCGGCCTCGGAGAAAGCAAGAAAGAGGCCGGCACCGGCCTTGGGGAAAGACAGAAGCGCCAGCAGCCCGCCGAGGAGGCCCTGGCCCCCATGGCCCCGCCGCCCGTGCCGGTCCCGGCCAAACCCGAGGGGTCCGGCCCGTCCGGCTTGGGCGGGAGCGTCCCCCCCAACGGCGCGGTCTATCCCGACATGTTCTTCGACCATGCCGGCGTGAACCCCTTCATCGTCACCGAGGAAGACCCCTTCTCCACCTTCGCCGTGGATGTGGACACCGCCTCCTACGGCGTGGTGCGCAACTACCTGCGGCGCGGCGTCCTGCCGCCCAGGGACGCGGCGCGGGTGGAGGAGTTCGTCAACGCCTTCGACCAGGGCTACCCCCCCGAATACAGGAAGGACTTCGCCCTCCGGTTCGACGGCGCCCCCTCGCCCTTCGGACTCGGGTACCATCTGCTCCGGGTCGGCCTCGTCGCCCGCTCGGCCATGGAAGAGGAGCGCAAGCCCCTGCGCCTCACCTTCGTCATCGACTGCTCCGGTTCCATGGCCCGGGAGGGCCGGCTGGAGCTGGTCAAGCGGGGGCTGGAGATGCTCGTCGGGCGGCTCGACGGGCGCGACACCGTCTCCATCGCCGTCTTCCGCACCGAGGGGCGCCGCCACCTCGAACCCTCGAGCGGCGCCGAGCGCGGCCGCATCCTGGACGCCGTCCGCGCGCTCCACCCCGGCGGCTCCACCAATGTCGCCCGGGGGCTTTCCATCGGCTACCAGATGGCCTCGGAGATCTTCGACCCGCGGGCCGTCAACCGGGTCATCCTCATCTCCGACGGCGTGGCCAACGAGGGGCTCACCGCCGCCGACGCCATCCTGGGGACCGTCCGGGGCGACGCGGCCCGCGGCATCTTCCTCACCGCCGTCGGCGTGGGGATGGGCAACTACAACGACGCCCTCCTCGAGCGCCTCGCCAACGCCGGCAACGGGATGTACTTCTACATCGACGACGACGCGGAGGCCGAGCGCTTCTTCCTTCAGGACCTCTCCGGGATGCTGGAGGTGGTGGCCAAGGACGTGAAGATCCAGGTGGAGTTCGATCCCCGGACCGTGGCGCGCTACCGCCTGTTGGGGTACGAGAATCGCGACATCGCCGACCGCGATTTCCGCAACGACGCCGTGGACGCGGGGGAGGTCAACAGCGGCCACACCGTCACCGCCCTTTACGAAGTGAAACTGACGGGGAAGAAGGGCGACCTGGGGACCGTGCGCCTGCGGTACAAACAGCCCCTGGGGGAAAAGGCCGCCGAGCTGGCCTTCGCCATGATCCCCAAAGCCGTGGTCGGATCGTTTGAGAAAGCCCTGCCCCATTTCCAGCGCGACGCCCTCGTGGCCGAATTCGCCGAACTCCTGCGCGGCTCCTACTGGGCTAAGGACGGCTCGTTCGCAGCGATCCTGAAACACGAGAGGGACCTGCCGCCGGCGATGCGGTCGGATCCCGAAACGGTGGAGTTCTTCAACCTGGTCCGGGAGGCCGCGCGGCTTAGGCCGGCCCGCCCGCCCGACCGGTAGCCGGTGCCCTCGCGCGCCCGGCGAGACAGGCGAGAAAAGCGAGAAAGGCGAGAAATAGCCCCCGCCCATTTTGGGGGCGGGGGTTGTAGCGTCCTCAGCTTGCTGAGGACGGCTTTTGGGGGTGCGTGTGGTTCGGATAGACCAAACGGACTAGACAGACCAGACTGACCAATACACCCATCGGGATCGGTATCGGAATCGACCGCGGGATTCGGGATCGGGATTCGGTTTCGATGGCGATAGCGATTCCGATACCGATACCGATCCCGATCCCGAAATCATGGGCGGGCGGGCCTCTGAACGCTTAACCCTGAACTCTGAACTTCTTTACGGGGGTATAATCGGACTCAGGCATAACGATGTTCAGGAGGCCGTCATGAAGAAAGCGTTGCTGTTGTTCTGGTGCTGGCTGGCACTTGCGATCACCTTTTGGATCATCCAATTTTTCATCGTGCAGTCGGCCTGGATACCCGATCCGGCCTCGCCGGTCTTCCTGGGGGTCAGCGTCGTCCTGGCGGCATTGGGCGTCTGGCTCCTCTACCGGAGGGACTACGGGGCATGGGCTCGCTGGCTTGGGGTTTTCTATGTCGCCCTGCTTTTGGCCTTTTTATCGGCGGTGCTGGCCTTCTTCTGCCTTGTGCCGGTCTTTGGCTTGTTCAAGCCGGCAATAGCCCTGTACGGCGGTATCGCGGCCCTAATCGGCATGGTGGCGGGCGTGCTGATCTGCCGGAAGGGCATCCTCCGCGGCATCGCCGTGACCGCCGCCATTCTGATCCTTACGCTGGGAGTCATCGCCTTCCACGCCCACCGGCAGAAGGCCATCATCAAGGATTACGAGCAGAAATGGGCCGCGATGGGGTGGAAGATGGACCTCGAGAGCGTTTTCCCGATGCCCTATTCCAAGCCCCAGTGCCAGGCATGGTATGACGCGATGGCGATCATCTCCGCGGGGAAGGACGACAGGAAAAGCGAAGTGGATTGGGAGCCCTTTTACAGAGAAGCGGTCCTGCCCCTTTGCAGTGACCAATTGACCGAAGCCCTTCAGGGCGGGCTGGACCTCAAGAGCGAGACCCTATCCCTCCCCGCGGCGGCGGATCCGCGATGGCCCCAGTACCAGGCGGCGGACGCGGCCGTCCGGTCGGCGATGGAGCAGTGCCCCCATGTCCAGTGGTTCGAGCCGTCCGAATACAAGGATCGGCTGTGGGAAGCCCCGGTCCCGAACCTGTTGAGCATGATGAGATGGGCCCGTGGAGTGGTGGCCCAGTCGCAGGTTGCCGCGGCCAACGGGCGATTCGAGGAGGCCAGGGCCGATCTGGAGGTTCTCCACTATGGGGCGGGCAAGATGCTCATCAAGGGGCAGACGATCATCGGCGCCCTGATCGGCATCGCCATGGATAAGCTTTCCCTTGTTGGAGATGCCGGCGTGATGGCCATGGGCAGCGGGTCCCTGCCTATCGCGACCCGGGCGCGCATCGAAAGAACCGCCCAGCAGGATCTGGACTGGTTCTCATCTTCATGGAAGACTGAACTGATGGCTACCTATTCAGTGTTGAAAAGATCTGAAGCAAAGGCGGTGGGCTCCATAGACTTGCCTCTACCCAGGATAGGTGCCTTCAGGCCTTTGATCTTCCGCGCGCTTTATGTTTTTGAGACCGAGAACTACCTTTCCACCATGACGACTACCATCCAATGCATTGTGGAAGGGTATGACCGGGAAGCCCAGAAATATGGATGGAGGGCCTACCGGAAGATTGCTTGGAAGGAATCAGCATTGATGCCCAATCTTCATGCTGCCTATGGCCGCGCCCTCGCCCTTCTCGCCCAGGCGCGCCTGGTCCTGATGATGGACGAGGTCCTGAAGTACCGCCAGGAGCACAAGGCCCTGCCGGAGGACCTCGATTTCGTCCAGGCCCCCTGGCGGGTGGACCCGTTCGACGAGAAGCCCCTGCGCTACAAGAAAGAGGGGGAGAACCTCTTCGTGGTCTGGAGTGTCGGCCCCGACGGCCGCGACGACGGGGCGCAGAAACTCTACGTCTCGGGCGCGATGAAAATAGATGACGAATTGAAGGAGGACATCGGGTTCAGGATCCTGCTTCCGCCGCCCGCCCGGTAGATGGAAGCCGGGAGACGGGAGACGGGAGACGGGAGACGGGAGACGAGAGATGGGAGACGGGAGACGGGAGGCAATGCCGATTCCGATACCGAAAAATGAGGATGGGTGGACTCTTTACTATTTACCCTTTACTATTTACGTTTTTCTTATTATTTCCGAACTCCGAACTTTCAACTCTGAAATTTTTTTCATCGGTGATAATATTATGCCCATGAACAATCCCAAACGGTGGCTTTTCTGGGCCATCATTCTGATCTGCCTCGGGGTCGTCATCGCGGTCAAGACCCAATTGTTGACCGAAACGCCGGGCGAGGAGGCCGGGAGGAGGGAGGCCGATGGGCTGAAGGCGGGGACCCCGGCTCCCGATTTCACGCTGACGGCCATGGATGGCAGGAAGGTCGTCCTCTCCGAGTTGAAGGGGCGGCCGGTGGTCCTCAATTTCTGGGCCACCTGGTGCGGGCCCTGCCGGCGGGAGATGCCCGGCCTGCAGGAGTTCTATGACAGGCACCGTTCCGACGCGTGGGCGTTCCTCACCGTTTCCAAGGAGACCCAGGACAAGTTGGAGGCCTTTCTTGTGAAAACCCCCCATTCGTTCCCCGTTCTACTGGATGCGGGCGGCAAGGTGGGGGACCTGTATAAGGTCCGTAGCATCCCCAAAACCTTTCTCATCGACGCCGGGGGAACGATTGACAAAGTGATCAGCGGCGCCATCAGCGATCCCGAAAAAGCGTTGGGCTCATTCATCCCGCAAGCGGAGGGGGAGGTGGCCCCGTGAGCGCCGTGGCCTCGTTGGAGGTGCGCGGCCTGGCCAAGACCTTCCGGGAGGGATGGCGGGGCAAGCGGAGCATCAAGGCGGTGGACGGCGTGGACCTCGATCTCAAGCCCGGTGAGGTGTACGGCTTCCTGGGGCCCAACGGGGCGGGCAAGAGCACCTTCCTGTACTGCGCCCTGAACCTCCTGCGGCCCAGCGCCGGCTCCGTGCGCCTCCTGGGTGAGGCCATGCATCCCGGACTGATGCGGCGCATCGGGTTCGTCCCGGAGGAGTGCAGCCTCCACCAGGCGTTCACCGGGCGGCGGCTGCTCACCGATTATGGCCGCCTGCACGGGATGACGCGGGAGGCCGCCGGAGCACGGGCCGTGCAATTATTGGAGCAATTGGAATTAGGCGATGCGGCCGACCGGAAGATCGCCCGTTATTCGAAGGGGATGCGCCAACGGCTGTCGGTGGCGCAGGCCCTTCTCCACGATCCCGACCTGATCTTCCTGGACGAGCCCACGCGGGGCCTGGACCCGGTGGGGGTGCGGATCCTGCGCGACCTGATCCGCGACCTGGCGGCGGCGGGGAAGACGGTCTTCTTCAATTCCCACGTCCTCTCCGAGGTGGAGATGGTGGCCACCCGGGTCGGGATCCTGATCGGCGGGCGGTTGAAATGGGAAGGGCGCCCGCTGGACATCCCCGGCGCGGGGGACCGGCACGCGGTGATCTTCCGCCTGCCCCCGGGGGGGACCCTGGAGGGGTTTGCGCCCAAGCCGTTGGCGGAAGGGGAGCCGATCCACTCCGTCACCACGGCGACGCAGGAGGAGCTCTTCCGGTGCATCGAAGCGTTGCGGAACGCCGGGGGCGCCCTCCTGGAGGTCACCCGCCTCCGCCTCCTCGAGGACTTCTTCATCGAACTGGTGGACCGCCATGACGCGTAAGGTCCTTCTCCTCGCCTCCATGACCTTCCGCCGGCACTGGGCGCGGACGCTGACGGGGGTTCTCCTGCTTCAGGGCATCATTGCGCTGGTCATCCTGTTCGTCCAATTCAGGCTCAACACGGACGCATCCACCATGGCCCAAGTGGCCGCGGGCCCGTTATCAGGCATGGCCTGGCAGTTTGCCTTTCTGATGGCCCTCTACTTCGGCGCCATGGAGACGGCGACGGAGCGCAAGGAGCGCACCCTCACCATGCTCCTCGTGCGGCCGCTGAAGGTCGGAGAGATCCTGGGGGGGCAACTGCTCGGCTGCACGGCGCTGGCCGCCCTGGCCCTCCCCTTGCCATGGATTCTGAGCCACGCGTCACAGTTGATGCTGGGAGCGGGCTGGAGTTGCCGAGAGGACGCTTTGTACCTGGGCTTTCTGCTCGGCACGGGGGTTTTCGCCGCCTGCGCCATGGCCCTCGGCATGCTGATCCGGCCCCTGCTGGCCATCATCGGCCTGCTCTTCCTCCAGGCCTCCTCCATGCCGAATATCCTGTCCATGCTGGAGAAGTCGGAGATCGGCCAGCCCTGGCTGGCGATGCTCCAGGGGCTCTCCTACGGCATCTATTACCTGCTCCCCTCCGGCGGAGTCTTCGAGGACCGCCTGGCGGCCTCCGCGGGCGGCGCCGAGGTGTGGGAGCGGTTGGGCGTCGCCGCGGTGTACGGGATCGCCTCGATCATCCTCTACTGGGCGGTGGCGACGGTCCTGTTCGGATGGAAGCGCCGCTGGCTGAGCGGGGACGAATAGGAGGCCCCTCTCGCCCGCTTGGAAGCTGGAAGCCGGAAGCCGGAAGACGGGGGACGGCAGCGGCCCCCGCCCGGCCGGTGGGGCCGCGAACCCGCGTGTCGATTGTTCAGCAGGCATCGGTTCTAATACTTGAACGCGAACGATCTCCTTTTGAACAGGAAGAGACAGGCGTCCGCCGCTTCCGGGTCGTAGAGCTTTCCCTTCTCCCGGGTGATCTCGCTCAGGGCGATGTCCCGGCCCCGGGTGGGGCGGTAGGGGCGGTGGGAGATCATGGCCTCCACCACGTCGGCAACGGCCAGGATGCGGGCCTGGGGCAGGATGGCGTCCCGCGTGAGCCCGTTGGGGTAGCCCGTGCCGTCCATGCGCTCGTGGTGCTCCAGGATGATGCGGGCGACCGGCCAGGGGAAATCGATGTGGGCCAGGATGTCGTAGCCCGCCTGGGCGTGGGCGCGGATGAGGATCATCTCCCCCTCGGAGAGGCGCCCCGGCTTGGCGAGGATCTCGGCCGGGACGGAGATCTTGCCGATGTCGTGAAGGAGGCCGGCGACGCGCAGGCCCTCCACCTCGGATTCGCTCAGGCCCATCAGGGCGGCGATGGCGCAGGCGAGCTGGGTGCTGCGGCGCATGTGCCCGGCGGTGTAGGGGTCCCGCTTTTCCACGGTCGCCGCCAGCGCCCCCACGGTGGCCTCGAGGGTTTTGTGCAGATGCTCCCAACTTTTCTTGCGGTCCTCCTCCGCCCGCTTGCGGTCGGTGACGTCCCGGACCAGGGCCGCCACCTCCCCCGAGCCGCACGGGGACATCCGGCAGGCATGGTCCTGCTCGGGTCCGTCGGGCAGGGGGACGCGGATCCGGTACTCGAATTCGACCGTCACGCCGGAGTCCAGGGCCCGGCGGATGTGATCCATGTATTTCCGCGCCACCGGCGCGGGGAACAGCGCCCGGACCTTCTTCCCGAGAAGGGCCTCGGGCGGAAGGGCGAGATCCCCGACGCGGGCCGCCGTGCAGGAGAGGAACGTGCCGTCGGCGGCGATGTGGAAGAGGGGGTCGGGGAGGGCGTCGAGGAGGGCCCGGAGGTCGGCTTCGCCCCGGCGCAGGGCTTTCTCCATCCGGCACCGCTCGGAGATGTCCTCGCAGGTGGTGATGATCTCGACGGGCCTTCCCCGCCCGTCCATGACCACATCCGACATGAGTTGCACCGGGAACCGGGCCCCGTCCTTGCGGAGGTTGATCCGCTCCCGCCGCCAGGAGGTCATCCGCTTGATCTCCGCTTCGGTCATCCGCCGGTAGTTTTCCGGCGAACCCAGGACCCGCCCCGGGCGCCCTTGAAGCTCTTCGGGCTCATAGCCGTGCATGCGGGCCTCGGCGGGATTGGAATACAGGATGCGCCCCCGGACATCCTTGAGGGTGACCCCGAGCTGCATGGTTTCCACGGCCCGTTTCAGCCCCTGCAACTGGCGCCGGTATCGCTCGGTCTCCGCCTTCAGGGCCGTGATCCGCCGGCGAAGGGCCCGGTTCTCCCTCTTCCAATCGGCTGGGGTCGCGGCTTTTTTCCCCCCCATGGCGTCACCTCCGGCTCGGTTTGTCCACCCGCCCCCCGTTCGATGATCTTCGCGCGGACATTCTATGGCCGACCGGCCGCGTCCGGTTCAGAAGACCGCCGGCTCGCGGTAGGGGCCGAACACCTCCCCCAGGGCCGCGGCGATCTCGCCCACCGTGGCGTAGGCCTTCACGCAGTCCATCAGCAGGGGCATGGTGTTGTCGCCGCCGGCGGCCCCCTTCTTCAGGGCCTCCAGCGTTCGAGCCACGGCGTCCGTCGAGCGCTCCCGTTTGACCTTGGCCAGGAAGGCCTTCTGCGTCCGGGCCACCGAATCGTCGATCTTGAGGAGGGGAATGGCCCCCTTCTCCTCCATGACGAACTCGTTCACCCCCACCACGACCTTATCCTTGCGGTCCAGGGCCCGCTGGTAGGTGTAGGCGGCGTCCATGATCTCGCGCTGGGGGAAGCCCGCCTCGATGGCCTCCACCATCCCGCCGTAGCCGTCGATCTTTTCGAAATACTCGAAGGCCCCCTTCTCCATCGTGTCGGTCATCCACTCCACGAAGTAGGAGCCGCCCAGGGGGTCGATGGTGTTGACCACGCCGCTTTCGTGGGCGATGACCTGCTGGGTGCGCAGGGCGATGGTGACCGCCTCCTCGGTGGGGAGGGCGTAGGTTTCGTCCATGCTGTTGGTGTGGAGCGACTGCGTCCCCCCCAGCACCCCGGCGAGGGCCTGGAGGGCGGTGCGGACGATGTTGTTGTAGGGCTGCTGGCTGGTGAGCGAGCACCCGGCGGTCTGGGTGTGGAATCGCAGGCGGCACGACTCGTCCTTCTTCGCGCCGTACCGTTCGCGCATGACTTTGGCCCAGATGCGCCGCGCCGCGCGGTACTTGCCGATCTCCTCGAAAAAGTCGTTGTGGGCGTTGAAGAAGAAGGAAAGGCGGGGGGCGAAGTCGTCCACGTTCAACCCGGCCCGCGCGCCGTACTCGACATATTCCATCCCGTCGCGCAGGGTGAACGCCAGCTCCTGCAGGGCGGTGGAGCCGGCCTCGCGGATGTGGTAGCCGGAGATGGAGATGCTGTTCCACTTGGGGACGTGCTCGGTGCAGAAGGCGAAGGTGTCGGTGACGAGGCGCATGGAGGGGCGGGGCGGATAGAGGAACTCCTTCTGCGCGATGTACTCCTTGAGGATGTCGTTCTGGAGGGTGCCGTTGATCCTGCGGAGGTCGGCCCCCTGCTTTTCGGCCACGGCCAGGTACATGGCCAGGACGATGGAGGCGGTGGCGTTGATGGTCATGGAGGTGGAGACATCCTGGAGGGTGATGCCGTCGAACAGGATCTCCATGTCGGCCAGGGTGTCGATGGCCACCCCGCACTTGCCCACCTCGCCGGCGGACCAGTCGGAGTCGGAATCATAGCCGTAGAGGGTGGGGAGGTCGAAGGCCGTGGAGAGGCCCGTCTGCCCGTGGGCCAGGAGGTACTTGAACCGGGCGTTGGTGTCGTGCGCGGTCCCGAACCCGGCGAACTGCCGCATCGTCCAAAGGCGGCCCCGGTACATGGACGGGTAGGGTCCCCGCGTGTAGGGATAAGTCCCCGGAGTGCCAAGCGAGGTGGCGAACTCGAACCCGGGCACGGTGACGGGGTCCGCAAGCGGGGGGACCTCCATCGAAGAGACGGTGGTGAAGTCGGTTTTCCAGGGTTTATCGCTCATATTGCCTCCTGAGAGCAATCGTTCATCCGCGGAACCTTTCCGGGCCCGGGAAGCGGATGCGCATCCCGCCCCCCCGGCGTCCCTGGAATTATAGCGCATCTTGCCGGGCCCTGCCGGGGGCAACCCCTCAACCGGGACGGAATTTCGGCCCGCAATCTGGTAGGATAAGGACGCAACGACCAAATCCATCCAGGAGGGACGCACATGAGCCAGGCCATAGACGCGGGACGCCCATTGACGGTGCTGACGGAGGAGGAGCGGATGTTCTTCGATTCCGTCAAGGAGTTCGCCCAGGCGGAGGTCAAGCCGCTGGTCTCCAAGATGGACCAGGAAGCCCATCTCGACGAGGGACTGCTCAAGAAGCTGTTCGAAATGGGGCTCATGGGGATCGACATCCCCGAGGAATACGGCGGGGCGGGGGGCACCTTCTTCATGAGCATCCTGGCCATCGAGGCCCTCGCCCAGGCGGACGCGGCGGTCTCGGTGGTGGTGGACGTGCAGAACACCCTGGTGGCCAACGCCATCCGCCGGTGGGGGACCGATGAGCAGAAAAAGCGGTTCCTGGCGAAAATGGCGGCCGACACCGTGGGGGCCTACGCCCTCTCCGAGTCGGGCGCCGGTTCCGACGCCTTCGCTTTGAAGTGCAGGGTCGAGGAAAAGGGGGACGGTTTTCTCCTGAACGGACAGAAACTGTGGATCACCAACGCCGGCGAGGCGGGGCTCTTCATCGTTTTCTGCACCGTCAATCCCGACCTCGGCTACAAGGGGATCACGGCCCTGCTGGTGGAGCGGGGGACGCCGGGGTTTTCCATCGGCAAGAAGGAGGACAAACTGGGGATCCGGGCCTCCTCCACCTGCGAACTGATCTTCGAGAACTGCGCCGTCCCGAAGGCAAACCTTCTGGGGGCGGTTGGGAAAGGGTACAAGGTGGCCATCGAGACGCTCAACGAGGGGCGCATCGGCATCGGCGCCCAGATGGTGGGGATCGCCGAGGGGGCCCTCGGGCACGCCCTGGGCTACACCGCCGAGAGGAAGCAGTTCGGCAAGCCGCTCAACGCCTTCCAGGGGGTGCAGTTCGCCCTCGCCGGGCTTCACGCCGAGGTGGAGACGGCGAAGTTGGCGGTGTACAACGCCGCCCGGCTCAAGGACGGCGGGTTCCCCTTCCTCCGCGAGGCGGCCGTGGCCAAACTGGTCGCCAGCCTCATGGCCGACCGTGTGACGGCCGAGGTGGTGAACCTCTACGGCGGCAACGGTTTCACCAAGGAGTATCCGGTGGAGAAGTACTTCCGGGACGCCAAGATCGGCCAGATCTACGAGGGGACCACCTTCATGCAGTTGGCCACCATCGCCAAGGCGATCATGCCGGAGTAGGCTAAAACAAAAGCGTCTATAAGGTCTATCGGGTCTATTGAGTCTGTAGGGACACAACAGTCTTTTGAAGTGTCTATTTGGATGCAGGCCTTGACTCTACAGATTCAACGACTCTATAGACTCAACGACTCTATAGACTCAATGACTCAATAGACTCAATGACTCAATGGACTCGACAGACCAGTTCTCTATGCCCCTTGCAACTCCAGGATTTGGGCCTATACTATTATTGGGGAAACGGCTTGGGGAATCATTCCAGGAATATGCCCACCCTGGGGCGCCCGTTGATCAGCCAGGCATGCCGGGGCGCCGTCACCCCGCGTGAGCCGGATCCCCCAAGGCGGGCCCTACGGAGCCCGCCTTGATCTTTTCCCCCCCCGGAGGGGGCGTGGTCGGTGTCCCCCCTCTTCCGTGTCCGGCAGTTCGATGGTGCGGCCTCCGGCGTCGGCGAACCGGATGCGGACCTTCCACGCCTTCCTGAACCGCCGCTTGACGGCCGCGGGGGGCCATTCCACCGCCTTGATCCGCTCCCCCTCCAGGGCCTCCCACAGGCCGGTCTCCATCAGGGTTTCCGGCTCCGCGCGCCGGAGCCGGTAGCAGTCGATGTGCACCAGGCCGCCGTAGTCGTGCATCAGGAGGAACGAGGGGCTGTGGACGGTCCTGCGGTCCACCCCGAAGGCCTGCGCCATCCCCCGGACAAAGACGGTTTTCCCGGCGCCCAGGGGGCCCTCCAGAAAGACCACCGCCCCCGGCGGGAGCAAGCGGGCGAACCGTCTTGCCAGCGCCATCGTCCGGGCGGGGCTGGTGGAGACATGGCGGATGCGCCGCCCGCGGTGCGAACCGTTTGCCGTAGGGGCACAGCATGCTGTGCCCTTGCAATCAATCTTCTTCTTGGTCATCCAGGGCCTTGAAGGCGTCCGGGAGGAAATCCACCAGGTCCCGGGGGAGAAGGGCGGGGAGGCCCGTGGCCTTGGCGGCGAGGTCGCCGGCCAGGCCGTGCAGAAAGACGGCCAGGGGGGCGGCCTGTTCGGGGGGGAGCCCCTGGCCGAGGAACGAGCCGATCATCCCGGAGAGGAGGTCGCCCATCCCCCCGGTGGCCATGCCGGCGTTGCCGGTGGGGTTGATCCAGGTGGTGCTTCCCGGCAGGGCTGTGAGGGTCAGGCGCCCTTTGAGGACCACCGTCGCGCCGGTCAGTTCGGCCGCCCTCCGGGCGGCCCGGATCCGGTCCGCCTGCACCTCCTCCACGGAGGTTTCCAGCAGGCGGGCCAGCTCCCCCGGATGGGGCGTCAGGACGGTGGGGGCCTCCCGCTTGGCGAGCTGGTGCGTCTGGCCCACGAAGGCGTTGAGGCCGTCGGCGTCCAGGACCAGGGGCAGGGCGGTCGAAAGGACGAGGTCGCGGATGAAGGCGTCGGTGTCGGGGAGGGTGGAGAGGCCGGGGCCCGCCACGAGGGCGTCCTTGTCCTGCAGGAAAGCCAGGAGGCGGGGAAGGGCGCCGCGGGCGATGGTCCGGGCGGGGGTGGCGTCCAGGGCCAGGCCCATGGCCTCATAGGCGTGTCCCGCCACCCGCGCCAGCACCTCGGGCACGGAGGCGGCGGTCACCAGCCCCGCTCCCGCGCGCAGCGCCCCCAGGCAGGCCATGGAGGCCGCTCCCGGTTTTTCCATCGAGCCGCAGACGCAGACCGTGTGGCCGAAGGCCCCCTTGTGGGCGTCGCGGGGGCGGTCGGGGAGGAAAAGGCGCAGTTCCTCGGCCGTGGCCAGGCGGAGGGTGGAGAGCCCCTCCAACACCTCCATGGGGATGCCGATGTCGGCCACCACCACCTCGCCGCAGAACTCCGACGCCGGGGGAAGCACATGGAAGGGCTTGAGGGCGCCGAAGGTGACGGTGGCGGCCGCCCGCATGGCGGGACCCTCGACGGCGCCCCGGTCGCCCCCGATGCCGCTGGGGACGTCCACGGCCAGGACCGGCACGGGGAGGGCGTTCACCAATTCGATGACGGCCGCCCACAACCCCTCCAGAGGCCGGGCGAGGCCGGTTCCGAAGAGGGCGTCCACCACGAGGTCGGCCTCCGCAAGCACGGGGGAGGCCGCCTCCAGTTGCCGGGGCGTGCGGATGGTGGACAGCGGGATCCCCATCTTCCGGCAGATCTCCAGGTTGGTCCGGGCGTCGCCGCGCGCCTCCTTCAGCGACCCGAAGTAGAGGACCTCCACGGCGATGCCACGATTGTGGAGCATCCGGGCGGCGGCGAAGCCGTCGCCCCCGTTGTTGCCCTTTCCGCAGAGGACGGCCATCCGTTGGGCCTGGGGGTGGCGGTGAAGGGCCACCTCCGTGATCGCCGAGGCGGCATTTTCCATCAGGCAGATGGAGGGGACGCCGTAGTGTTCGACGGCCTGCCGGTCGGCCTGCTGCATTTCCTGGGCGGTGAGAATGATCATGGGTACCCCCTTAGAGAATCGTAGCCGGTAGCCTGTAGCCGGTAGTCCGTAGCCGGTAGCCAGGGGTCAGTAGTCCGCTGCACGAATTTGCTTGGTTCTCGCTTCTCCCCGTCTACTGGCTACCGTCTACTGGCTGCTGCCTTAATATAGTGTATATTATTATCCATGGCCATGGAAACCCTGACGCTGTTGACCGACTTCGGGACGCGGGACTTCTTCGTGGGGGCCCTCAAGGGGGCGGTCCTGAAGGCCTGCCCGTCCTGCCGCATCGTGGACATCTCCCACGAGGTGGAGATCTTCGACATCCGCCGCGCGGCCTTCCTCCTCTGGGCCACCTGGCGCTCCTACCCCGAGGGCACCGTCCATCTCACGGTGGTGGACCCCGGGGTGGGGACCCAGCGGGCCCTCCTGCACATGGAGCGCGACGGGCACCACTTTTTCGCCCCCGACAACGGCCTCCTGACCTATGTCCACACCGGACAGGAGGAGCTCCACCGCGTCCTCTACCCGGCCGACCTCAAGGCCGCCGCCAGCCCCACCTTCCACGCCCGCGACCTCTTCGCCCCCACCGTGGGGCGGTTCCTGGGCGATCAGACGGTGGAAATGGAACCCTGCGCCGACGCCATCATGCTTCCCTATCAACCGCCGCTGAAGGGGGAGGACGGGAGCGTCCGCGGGCAGGTGATGGAGGTGGACCGGTTCGGCAACCTCATCACCGACCTCCCCCTGGCCTGGATGCAGTACGGCAGGGGGTCCGTGAAGGTGCGCGGCCGGGCCCTGGGGATCTGGACGCTGGCCTACGAGGAACTGCAGGGGCAGGACCCCGGGATGCTCCCCGGTTCGCTCGGGACCCTCGAGATCGCCGTTCGAAAGGGGAGCGCCGCCAGGGCCCTCGGCTCCGGCATCGGCGATCCGGTGGCGTACCAGCCGTAACCCCCGCGGCCGGCCGGGTATCCACGGATTGCGGCGCGGCCCTTCCCTCTCCCTTCACGGAGGGGATGGAGGCGGGGCGTCCTCCCCCCTTGTATTCGCCCATTCCTTCTGCTAAAGTGGGGCCATGGAACGCCGCGCCGTGCATCCCCCCCGGGGGAGGGATCGCGCATGAACGGCCATTTCTCCGGTCCTCCGGACACCGGAGAATTGATCCGCATCCGGCTGGCCGCAGTGGAGTCGGCCGCGGGGCCCGAGGAGCGGACGGATGCCATCTGCCGCCTGGTGGCCTGCCTGGCGGAGGATTTCATCTTCATCGTCCGGGCCGATTTCACCGTGGAGTTCGTCAATCCCTGCGCCGCGGCGGCATTCCAAAGCCGCCCCGAGGACCTCATCGGGAAAAAACTCAACGATCTATTCCCCTCGGATGATCTGGAGCGGATGAAGGGCAACCTCACCCGCGTGATTGAGAGCGGAGAGATGCTGACCGTGGAGGAGGCCTTCACGCGGTTTCCCAGGCAGAACCGGTGGCAGAACTCCCGTCTCATCCCCATCCATCGGGACGGCCTGGTGTGGGGCGTCCTGGGCATCTCCCGCGACGTCACCCCCTTCAAGCAGGCCGAAGCGGCGGTGCGGGATTCGGAGTGCCGCTACCGCAACCTCTTCGAGCGCAACGTGGCCGGGGTGTTCCGGTGCGACCTGTCGGGAATGGTCCTCATGGCCAATCCCGCCCTCCACGAACTGGCGGGCCTTCCGGCGGGCGAGACCCTGGTCGGACGGGACCTCTTCGCCATGGTCCGGGATCCGGCCGACATCGGGCGCCTGATGGCGAAACTGAAGACCACCGGGAGCCTCATGGGGGAGGAGGTGGCCACGGTCCGCGCGGACGGAATGCCGGCCTGGAAATTGATCAACGCCAATCTGATCGAGGACGACACCGGCCATGGCCCCTGTATCGAGGGGACCATCCTCGACATCACGGAGCGCAAGCAGGCGCACGACCATCTGCGGTCGGACTACAAGCGCCAGCGCAAGGCGATGGAGGGGATCATCCGGGCCATGGCGCTGACCGTCGAACTGCGCGACCCCCACACGGCGGGACACGAACAGCGGGTCAGCCGGCTCGCCGCCGCCATCGCGGAGGCGATGGGGATGTCCGAAGAGACGGTCGAGGGCATCCGGATGACCGCCATCATCCACGACATCGGGAAGATCTACATTCCCGCCGAGATCCTTTCCAAACCCGGCCGGCTGACCGATTTGGAGTACCGTCTCATCCAGATGCACCCCCAGGTCTCCTTCGACATCCTCAAGGTCATCGACTTCCCCTGGCCCGTGGCGGCCATCGTCCTCCAGCACCACGAGCGCCTCGACGGGTCCGGGTACCCTCAAGGATTGAAGGCGGAGCACATCCGGCCCGAAGCGCGGGTCCTGGCGGTGGCCGACGTGGTGGAGGCCATGACCTCCCACCGCCCCTACCGGCCGGCCCCCGGGCTGGAAGCCGCCCTGCGGGAGATCGAGGAGTTCCGGGGGGCGCGGTACGACGCGGATGCGGTGGACGCCGCCCTCGCCCTGTTCCGCGAAAACCGTTTCGCTTTCGAATAGCGCCTGCGGCCACAGAGCCGGCCCCACATTTCCAATCTGCGGCATTGAGGGCGGGCGGGAT
>DCUZ01000086.1 GCA_002327305.1 Holophagales bacterium UBA2201
CCAGGATCTGGAACTCGATGTGCCGGGGGTTCTCCACATATTTCTCGATATAGACGCGGGCATCCGAGAAGGCGCTTTTGGCCTCGCGGGCCGCCCCCTCGAGGGCCTCGGCCAGGGCGCCGGGCTCGCGCACCACGCGCATCCCCTTCCCGCCCCCGCCGGCGGCGGCCTTGATGAGGACGGGGAAGCCGATCTCCGCGGCGATCCCGGCGGCTTCGCCGGGCCCCACCGGCTCCTTGGATCCCGGGGTGAGGGGGACGCCCCGCTCGGCGACCCGCTTGCGGGCCTCCAATTTGTCCCCCATCAGGGCGATGTTCTCGGGCGTGGGGCCGACGAAGACCAGCCCCTCGGCCTCGACCCGCTTCGCGAACGCGGCGTTCTCGGCTAAGAAGCCATAGCCGGGATGGATGCCGTCGGCGCCGCTGCGTTTGGCCGCGGCGATGATCTTGTCCTGGTCGAGATAGCTCTCCAGCGCCTTGGCGCCCCCGAGTGAAACGGCGGCATCGGCGGCGCGGACATGGGGGGCGGCACGGTCGGGGTCGGAGTGGACGGCCACGCTCCCCCACCCCATCTCCCGGAGGGTGCGCATGACGCGGACGGCGATCTCGCCGCGGTTGGCTACGAGGACTTTGGGTGCCATGACGGTGCCCTTTTTTCGAAGAAGGCCGCCAACCCCTCCTGCCCCTCTTCCGAGGCGCGGAGGCCGGCGATGGCGTCGGCGAGATAGTCCTTGAGCCGCTCGGGCCCGAAGCCGACGGCCGCGTCGAGCAGTTCCTTGATCTTGCGTTGGGCGGCGGGCGAGCCCTTGAGGAGGCTCCCCACCGTCACGCCGACCGCCTCCTCCAGGCCGATGGCGGGGATGACCCCCTGGAAGAATTCCTGCGCCTCCCCTTCCCGGGCGGTGAACCGGCGGCCGCTGAGCATGACATCGCGCACCCAGGCGGCGGGCGACCGCTTGAGGATGAAGGGGGCGATGACCGCCGGCGCGAGCCCGAGGCGCACCTCGGTGAAGGCGAAGGCGGCCTCCTCGGCGGCCAGGGCCAGGTCGCAGGCGGCGAGGAGGCCCAACCCGCCGCCGTAGGCGGGGCCGTGGGCCACCGCGAGGGTGGGAAAGGGCAGGGCGTGGAGGGCGAAGAAGGTGTCGAACAATTCCCGCGCCTCGCGCAGGTTCTCCTCCCTCGACAGCGCGGCGGAGGCCTTCATCCACCCCAGGTCGGCCCCGGAGCAGAAGTGGTCCCCCTCCGCGCGCAGGACGAGGACGCGGACCGCTCCGTCGGCCGCCAGGGCGGAGCAGGCCGAGCGCAATTCGGCCAGCATCTCGGGGGTGAAGGCATTCTTGGATTGGGGCCGGTTCAGGGTCAGGACCCTCACCGGGCCCGTTGCGTCGAGCTTGAGGTGGGCGAACCCCATGCTACATCCGGAAGACCCCGAACCGGTGGTCGGGGAAGGGGGCGTTCAACGACGCCTCGATGGCCAGCCCGAGGACGGCGCGGGTCTCGGTCGGCAGGACGATGCCGTCGTCCCAGAGGCGGGCGGTGGAGTAGTAGATGGACGATTCGTGCTCGTACTTCTCCAGGACCGGGCGGCGGATCTTCTCGATCTCCTCCGGGGACACTTCGACCCCCTTGGCCCGCATCTGCTCCTGCTTGACCTGGGC
Organism: Holophagales bacterium UBA2201; assembly: GCA_002327305.1. GTDB lineage: Bacteria > Acidobacteriota > Thermoanaerobaculia > UBA2201 > UBA2201 > UBA2201. The sequence continues at coordinate 1,658 of DCUZ01000086.1, forward strand.
CAGAACATCGGCCGCCTGCTCCCCCCCCATGACGGAGATCTTGGAGCCGGGCCACATCCAGAGGAACCGGGGGCCGTAGCCGCGGCCGCACATGGCGTAGTTGCCGGCCCCGTGGGAGGCCCCCACGATGACGGTGAACTTGGGGACCTGCGCGACCGCCACGGCGTGGACCATCTTGGCCCCGTCCTTGGCGATGCCGCCGTGCTCGTACTGCTTCCCCACGATGAAGCCGGTGATATTCTGGAGGAAGACCAGGGGGATCTTCCTGACGGCGCAGAGGGAGACGAAGTGGGCCCCCTTGGCGCTGGACTCGGCGAAGAGGACGCCGTTGTTGGCCACGATGCCGACGAGGTAGCCGTGGATCCGCGCGTATCCGGTGACGAGGGTGGTGCCGTAGGTGGCCTTGAACTCCTGGAAGCGGGAGCCGTCCACCAGCCGGGCGATCACCTCGCGCACGTCGAAGGGCTTGCGCAGGTCGCGCGGGACGATGCCGAGCAATTCCTCGGGGTCGTAGTGGGGGTCCTCCGGCGCCGTCCGGTCGAGGGGGTGCTTGATGGAATGGGGATGCCCCTCGAGGATGGAGCGGAGGATGGCCACGGCGTGCTCGTCGCTCACCGCGTAATGGTCGGAGACCCCGGAGATCTTGCAGTGGACGTCGGCCCCGCCCAATTCCTCGGGGGTCACCTCGACGCCCGTGGCGGCCTTCACCAGAGGCGGGCCGCCGATGAAGATGGTCCCCTCCCCCTTCACCTGCACCGTCTCGTCCGACATGGCGGGCTGGTAGGCCCCGCCCGCCGTGCAGGAGCCCATGACGGCGCAGAGCTGGGCGATGCCGAGCGACGACATCACCGCCTGGTTGTAGAAGATGCGGCCGAAGTGCTCCTTGTCGGGGAAGGTCCCCTCCTGCAGGGGGAGGAAGATGCCCCCGGAGTCCACCAGATAGACGCACGGGAGGCGGTTCTCCAGGGCCACCTCCTGCGCGCGGAGGTGCTTCTTGATGGTGATGGGGAAGTAGGTGCCGCCCTTGACCGTGGCGTCGTTGGCCACGATCATCACCTCGTGGCCGGCCACGCGGCCGATGCCGGTGACCAGGCCGGCCTGGGGGGCCTGGCCGTCGTACATGCCGTGGGCGGCGAGGGGGTTCAATTCCAGGAAGGGGGTCCCGGGGTCGAGGAGGGCCTCGATGCGGTCCCGCACCAGCATCTTGCCGCGGGCGGTGTGCTTGACCCGCGCCTCCTCGGGGCCCCCCCTCTTCGTTTGGGCGAGGACGGCGAGGTACTCCTCGATCTTCTGTTTATAGAGCTCCCGGTTCTCCCTGAACCCGGCGGAGGCGGGATTGACCTTCGACTCTATTCGGAACACGCCACCGCCTTGTAGCCGTAGCAGAGGACGCCCGACTCGCCGGCGGCCTGGACCTTGCGGAACTCCACCTTCACCTTGCGGCCGATCTTGAGGTCCTCGCGGCGGAAATCGGCCAACTGCATCAGCAGGCGGGCCCCCTTGCCGAACTCCACCACGACGAGGGCGTAGGGGGTGCTGTCGCTGAACTCGGGGTGGCCCGTGTGGACCACCGTCCAGGTGAGGATGCGCCCCTCCTCGGGCAGGACCATGGCGGAGAGGCCGCGGGAGCCGCAGGGGCACACCTGCCGGGCCGGGACCCAGGTGCGGCCGCACTTCTTGCAGCGGACCCCCTCGAGGCGGTAGCGGTGGGGCTTTTCCCTCCAGATGCGCGCGCTCGTGGTCATTTCGTCACCTCCAGGATGGTCACGGTGGAACTCGCCCCGGTGCCGCCCATGTTCTGGGCCAGGCCCACCTTGGCCCCCTTCACCTGCCGCGCCCCCGCCTCGCCCCGCAGCTGCGCGACCAGTTCGACGATCTGGGCCACGCCGGTGGCCCCCACGGGGTGCCCCTTGGCCTTGAGGCCGCCGCTGGTGTTGACGGGGATGCGGCCGCCCAGGCGGGTCTCCCCCTTGAGGGCGATCCGGCCGCCCTCTCCGGGTTTGGCGAAGCCGAGGGCCTCGCAGGTCATGATCTCGGCGATGGTGAAGCAGTCGTGCACCTCGGCCACATGGATGTCCTTGGGGGCCAGTTTGGCCATGCCGTAGGCCTTGCGGGCCGCCAGGGCCACCGCCTTGAGTTCGGTCATGTCGTCCCGGTGGTGGAGGGCCAGGGTGTCGGTGGCGTGGCCGAACCCGCTGACCACGACCGGCTTCTTGACCAGTTTCTTCGCCAGGTCGAGGGGGGCCACCACCACGGCGGCGGCGCCGTCGGTGATGGGCGAGCAGTCCAGCAGGTGGAGCGGCTCGGCCACCAGGGGGGAATCCGCCACCGCGGCCGGCTTGATCTCGAAGGGGTACTGGGCGTTGGGGTTCTTGCTGCCGTGGAAGTGGTTCTTCACGGCCACCGCCGTCAGCATCTCCCGCGTGGTGCCGTGGCGGGCCATGTGCGCCGTGGCCATGAGGGCGTAGAGGGAGGGGAAGGTGGCGCCGAAGAACAGCTCGTAGTCGCCGTCGGCGGCGGTGCCGAGGGCCAGGGTGGCCGCCCCGCCGGAGACGTCGTTCATCTTCTCCACCCCGCCCGCCAGGACATAGTCATAGACGCCGCTGCCCACCGCAATGACGGCCTGGAGGAGGGCCAGGCCGCCCGAGGCGCAGGCCGATTCCACCCGCGTGGCGGGGATGGGCCCCATGCCGAGGTAGTCGGCCGCCAGCGCCCCGAGGTGCTCCTGACCGTTGAAGAGGCCGGGGGCCATGCACCCCACATAGAGGGCGTCGAGGCGCGGGGCCTTGGAGTGCTCCACCGCCTTCAGGGCCGCCTCGGTGAACAGGTCCCGCAGGGATTGTTCCCACAATTCGCCGAATTTCGTGATGCCCGTGCCTATGATCGCGACCGGTCTCATGCCGCACCTCCCACCGCAACCCATCTTAAGCGGGAGAGGGAGTCCCCTCTCCCGCCAGGCGGAGTGAATCCGCCTGGTGCCACCCTCACCCCAAGGCGGCGCTTATCCGCGCTCGCCTTGATGCTGTTCCTTAGATAAATTTTGCACTCTGAAGCGTGAATACTGGATAGTAACAGCATGCGCCCTCCTTAGTCTTCCAGGTTCTTGAGGATCTTCTTCCGGAACTTGGCGTAGGTGCCGTAGTCCAGGTAGATCCGGTCCTTGTCCAGGTAGTCCCGCGTCTTGGGGGCCAGGTCCCGGACCTTGGGGGCGGCCTTGGTGACGGTGAAGACGAAGCCGTCGCTCCCCGCGCCGGAGCCGAAGGAGCACATGAAGATGCGGTCCCCGGGCTTGGCCACGTCGAGGATGGCGGTCAGGCCGATGGGCGAGGCCCCGGAATAGGTGTTCCCCAGGGTGGGGACCAGCCAGCCGGTGACCATCTGCTCGCGCGCAAAGCCCAGCTTGGCCCCCACGGCCATGGGGAACTTGCCGTTGGGCTGGTGGAAGACGGCGTACTGGAAATCCTTCGGCTTCATCCCCGATTTCTTCAGCAGGGCCTCGGCGCACGAGGTGATGTGGTGGAAGTAGGCGGGCTCGCCGGTGAACCGGGAGCCGTGGCGCGGGTAGTGCTGGTACTCGCGGCGCCAGAAGTCGGGGGTGTCGGTGGCGTAGGAGTGGGTCCAATCCACCGTGGCCAGCACCTTCGGGCCCTGCCCCATGATGTAGGCGGCGGCCCCGGCCGAGGCCGAGTACTCCAGCGCGTCGCCGGGGGCCCCCTGGGAGGTGTCGGCCCCGATGGCCATGCCGTACTGGATGACCCCGGCCTTCACCTGCGAGTAGGCGATGTACATCCCCTCCGACCCGGCCTTGCAGGCGAACTCGAGCGAGGCCACATGGAGGTGCCCGGCGGCCCCGATGGCGTCGGCCACCACGGTGGCCGAGGGCTTGACGGCGTAGGGATGGGATTCGGATCCGATGTAGAGGCATCCGAGGGCGTTGGCGGGGATCCCCGCCCGCTTGAGGGCGTTCTTGGCCGCCTCCGCCGAGAGGGTGATGACATCCTGGTCGGGGGCGGGGACCGATTTTTCGGTCAAGCCCAGGCCGCGCTTGTAATTCTCCGCGTTGGCGCCCCAGACCTTGGCGATCTCCTCTACCTTGATCCGGTAGCGCGGGATGTAGGCGCCGTAACCGATGATCCCGATCATAGGGCCTCCTGGAATGAAGTGCGCCCATTATAACAGGAATTCATTGAATTTCAATTTCCCCCGGGCCGTGATAAACTATTCACAAATTCCCGCACGGAGGGTCTTATGGAATTCCGGTTCACCGAAGAGCAGGAGATGCTGAGGCAGTCCATCCGGGCGTTCGGCGCCCAGGAGATCCGCCCCCACAGCCGCGCGTGGGACGAGGCGGGGGCGTTCCACCACGAACTGGTCCCCAAACTGCGGGACCTGGGCCTCCTCGGCATCCTTTTCCCGGAACAATACGGCGGCGCGGGGATGGGGTACATCGAGTACGCCATCATCCTCGACGAACTGGCCCAGGCGGACCCCTCGGTGTCGCTGACGGTGGCGGCCCATAACTCCCTCTGTTGCAACCATATATACATGTTCGGCACCGACGCCCAGAAGGAGAAATATCTCAAGCCGCTGGCCTCGGGCGAGGTCCTGGGGGCGTGGGCGCTCACCGAACCGGGGAGCGGCTCCGACGCCTCGGGCATGCTCACCACCGCCAAGAAAGTGGACGGCGGCTGGATCCTCAACGGCTCCAAGAACTTCATCACCCATGCCTCCGTCGGGGCCACCGGCGTGGTCATGGCCGTCACCGACCCCGACGACAAGAAGCACGGCATCTCGGCCTTCATCGTCGAATTGGACGGCAAGGGGGTGGAGCGGGGCAAAAAGGAGGACAAGATGGGGATGCGCTCCTCCGACACCGGCCCCCTTGCCTTCGACGAGGTCTTCGTCCCGGCGGAGAACCTCCTGGGGCGGGAGGGACGGGGGTTCCAACAGGCCATGGAGATCCTGGATGGCGGCCGCATCTCCATCGCCTCCCTCTCCCTGGGGCTGGCCCGCGGGGCCTTCGAGCACGCTTTCAGGTACGCCCAGCAGCGAAAACAATTCGGCCAGCCCATCGGCGATTTTCAGGGGATCCAGTTCTACTTCGCCGACATGGCCACCCGCATTGAAGCGGCGGCCCTCCTCATTTACAAGTCGGCGGCCCTCAAGGACGAGGGCAAGAAGGTGACGCTGGAATCCTCGATGGCGAAATACTACGCCAGCGAGACGGCCACCTGGGTTGCCGAGCGCGCCGTCCAGATCCTGGGGGGGTACGGCTTCATCAAGGAGTACCCCATCGAGCGCTACTACCGCGACGTCAAATTGTGCACCATCGGCGAGGGGACCAGCGAGATCCAGATGATGGTCATCGCCCGGCAGTTGCAGAAATTGTTCCCGGTTTAAGAAGTAGTTTTAGGTTTCAAGTCTCAAGTTCCAAGTTTCCTCATCCGGCCGGTTACGCTTTGAGAATGCTGTTTTGGTCCTTGGGCGACCGCATTCCAGCTTCCGGCTTCGGCTTTCTGTCTTACGGGCAGGGATGGACTGCCTGGGGCGCACAGGCTTTGGCGCTTGGGGTCCGTTCAACACCTTGACCGTCCCGGCCGTAGGAGCCTTCCACGCCCGTCCCCTGGGGCACCACCAGGTAGAAGACATCCCCGCCCGGGATCTCCCCTTTCCAGCGCCTCTCCCCGACCGTCGTGCAGGTTTCCGGCGCCGCCTCCGTCCAAGAGCCGAGGAGCCCGCTGTACACGGCGAAGTCCCCGTCCCGGTAATAACAGGAGGAGCCCCAGGCCAGGGCCAAAGCGCCTTCCCCCAGTTTCATGGCGCGCAGGGGCTCCCCGGGGACATTTCCGCCGTCCGGGACGGCGCCGGCGGCGTCCACCGGCAGCGCCCACACCTCGAACCCGTGGACGCCATCGGTGGCCTGGAACAAGACCGAGGCCCCCGCCTGGACGAAGTTCTTCGGGTACGCCGAGCCCGGCCCCGGCATCACCTCCACCGCCATCAGCGTATGGGCGGCGGTGCCGTCGGTCTCCCACACCTCGATCCCCTTCCCGGGGGTGGCGGCGGCGAAGATCAGACGGCCGTCGTCGATGCGGACCATGTCGTGCGGAACGGACCCCTCCGGACCCGGCCACAGGTCGGCCACCCGCATCGTCCCAGCCTCCGTGCCGTCGGTCCGCCACAGCTCGTAGCCGGCCTCGAAATCGAAGGCGGCAAAATAGATGCCTTCGGGCGCCGGTGCGAGCAGTTGGGGCGTGGAAGAGCACGCGCCCGGGCAGATATCCTTGATGATGTGGGTGCCGGAATCCGTTCCGTCGGATATCCACAGCTCCATGCCGTGGATTCCGTCATTTACCATGAAGACCAGCTTGTCCCCCCAAACAAGGGTACTCCAAGCGAACGAAGACTGCGAGCCATTGCCGGGAAAAATGTCTTTCACGATATGGGTACCGATTTCCGTCCCATCACTGACCCACAATTCCAGCCCGTGGATATGGTCGTCCGCCCAAAAGAGCACCCCATCCCCGACCGCGATCATCTTCTCCCCCCAAATAGTGCTCTCCGGCCCCGGCACAATATCCTTGACTAACTCAGTCCCTGCCGCCGTGCCGTCGGTCTTCCATAGCTCCGTTCCGTGAACATCATCAACCGCAACAAAATACACGTCATCCTTACCCGTCGCACATGGCCGATAATATTGCGAGGAGCCGGTCGGACCGGGGTAAATATCCTTCACCAAAACCGTTCCCGCCGGCGTTCCATCGCTGGCCCAAAGTTCTCTGCCAAAGACGCCGTCGTCGGCAAACATCAACAAACGGCCGCCAATGGTGCCGAATCCGACCGGGTAGGAATTCTCCGGGCCCGGATAGATATCTTTGATCAAATGGGTCCCAACCTCTGTGCCGTCCGTCCGCCAAAGCTCTTGTCCGAGGACGCCATCATCGCCTGCCAGGAGTACAGTGCCGTTCAATTCCCGAAAATCACCCCCACTTATTCCCTCTATGTGGATCGTCCCCTCCGAAGTGCCATCCGTCCTCCAGAATCCGCCGCATGGCTCGTTGGATATAGAATTGCGAGCACCGATGAAAATCCCCATCGAAGTCGCCGCCATCCAAATCCAAGGATCCGATCCTTCCGGCCCTGGACAAGCGTCACCCAAGAGCGTCGTGCCGGCGTCCGTCCCATCGCTTCCCCATAGTTCTTGCCCATGAGTGCCGTCGTCCGCCGGGAAAACAATCCTCCCGGCAGCGGCATGCCCAATGTGTTGTGGCCAGAATAATTGGGGATAAGAGCTATTCGCTCCATTGATCTGAACGGCGGGAACGGTCCCTGCCATGGTTCCATCGGAACGCCACAGACTGCCAAAGTCCCCCCACCCTGCGGCCCCGAAATATAAATACTCGCTGTGAGCAACACTGGGGGAGTACCAAGCCCCGTAGTTCTCCGGCGGGGTGCTGGCGACCTCAAAGGTGCCCACCGCCGTCCCGTCGCTTCTCCAGAGGTGGGTTTGATAGGGCAAATAGTTGTCAATATAGAAGTACAGCAGGCCTCCGGAGAGGGTCAGACTCCAAAAGCCCCATTCATCGTTGTCGCTGTTGGTTTCTTTGAGCATGACGGTGCCCGCTGCCGTCCCATCGCTGCGCCATAGCTGGCTTACCTGAAGATCACTGCTATAGGTGGTGTAGTAGAAGCAGTTGGCCGCTCCCATGACTTCCCTTGCATATCCGAATCCATATTTTATGATCTGTGTGCCCGTCGGCGTACCGTTGCTCCGCCACAGTTCGTAGCCGTCCCAGAAATACAGCCGCCCGTTCCACGCGAGGAGGTGGGAGATGGACCCAGAGGTTCCCGAATGATGGTCCACGGCGAGCACCGTTCCCTCCGGCGTTCCATCGGTGCGCCAGAGCTCCGAGCCATGTACGCCGTCGTCGGCGAGGAAATAGACGACTCCGCCCAGACGCGCGAACGATCCCGCCCTGGAACCCTCTTCCCCCGGCCGGATGTCCTTCACGAGATAGGTCCCCACCTCTGTGCCGTCGCTCTTCCAAAGCTCGGAGCCGTTCAGCCCATCGTCGGCGTCGAACAGGGCCGAGCTGTCCGGCAAGGCGACCCCCTCGTAACCCCGGGAGGAGGAAGGCCCCGGATGGATATCCTTTGCCATGGCCGTCCCTTCCGGCGTGCCGTCGGTGCTCCAAAGCTCCCGTCCATGGGTGCCGTCATCCGCCCAGAAATACAGCCGCGACCCGGCCTGGAACGCATACCACAGGGTGTTGTCGCCGTCCGGACCGGGCCGGATATCTTTCAGGACCGATGTCCCTTCCGTGGTTCCGTCTGTAATCCAGAGTTCCCTTCCATAAGACAAGCAATAGGCGGAAAACACTGCTTTGTCTCCGAAAGCAATTGCATATGAACAGCAGTTGATATAGCCGCACTCAGGACAGGGATCGGCCAGGAAGGTCGTCCCCGAAGGCGTCCCATCGCTCTTCCATATCCCCGACAAGTGCCCGTCGTCGAAAGAGGTGAACAGAATGTCGTTCCCCAGGACCGCGAAGGGATAGGCGAAGGAATAGAGCGGTGGACCCGAAATTTTAATGTCCTTGACCAGCCGGGCTCCCCCGGCCGCAAAGGCGGTGAGGGCCTCGCAAGCCAAGACCAGCATGATCCCAACCCTCAATCCCGTCCTATCAAGAATTGCTTCTCCTCTGCGCGTGAAGGAATCTCGGAAATGTGAAATTCGCATGATAATTTATTTGCAATTCTTGTGCCAGCCAAAGAGGAATGTCGCCCTGATCCCGTTCGGCCCGCTCGTTCAGCTTGAAGGGTTCCATGCATGTCTTATATCATATTGATATTAAATGACTTATGAAATTATGTACATCTATTACTCACATTATGGATGAGAGGTAATATCACTACGAGAATAACGGGTTTCTTTCAATTCATTGACAAGTTGTCAATTTATTGACAATTGCGTTCGAGATCCGGCTGGTTTGTGCAAGTTGCAAATACATCAATTCGGGATGCCCGATTAGGGCCCATCATGATAACGATGGGGACGGAAGGCGTCCAATGATGGATCGGCTTTACTTCGCCTTCATCAACGCGTTCAACCGGTCCAGCGCGTTGCGGTTCCCCGGGTCGAGTTCCAGGGACTTGGCGTAATTCCGGATGGCGTCCTCTTTCTTTCCCGCCGCCATGTACGCTTCGGCCAGGCTGTCGTAGGTGTTGGCCCCCTGGGGGTACGCTTCGACATTCAACTTGAAAATGGCGATGGCGTCGTCCACTTTTCCGGCCCCCAGAAGCCGGTAGCCCAGGAGGTTTATCTCCCCCTCGGAGACGTTGTATTGGTCCGCTTCGCGGGCCTTGATGTCCCGGTATTGCCTGATCACTTCGTCCAACCCCTGGGCCCGGTAGGTTTTCATCAGGACTTCGGCGGCGGAGCGCTTGGGATCGGGGGGCGTGCGGCCGTAGAGGATGTCCAGGACGCCCTCCGCGAGGGCCTGGATGCCGTGGTCGTCGAAGTTGCTCATGACGACCACGAGGTTCCGCTCTTCCGGCACCCGGACAATGTGGGAGGAGAAACCGGGAATGCCGCCCGAATGGCGGATGACGGTCCGCTCGGCTTTGTCCGGTCCGATGGGGAGCATGCGGACTCCCCATCCGTAGGCATAATTGCCGAGGCCGGGGGTGAACATCCTGGTTTTCAACTCGGGGCCGAGGAGCGTGTCGCCGTAGAGCGCCCGGTCCCACAGGGCCATGTCCTCCACCGTGGAATACATGGCGCCCGCCGCGCCCGGAGTGGAGAGATCGACGTAATCCGCGTGCACGGCGGCCTCGCCCCGCCGCTCGTACCCCGCGGCGCGCCCGGGCAGGACGATCTCCTGATGGTCGTAGCCGGTCGCTGTCATCCCCAGCGGGTCCAGGATCCTCTGCCGGAGGTTCTGCTCGTAGGACTTCCCGGTGACCTGTTTGATGACCGCCCCCAGGACGAAATATCCGGAATTGGAATAGCGGTACTCCGCGCCGGGTTCGAATTCCAGCTCGCCCGAGCAGAACTCCTTGACGAAGGCCTCCATGCCCCAGGGTCTTCGGCCGGGCCCCAGGAAGAACTCGGCATTGGTGTAGTTGGGCAGGCCGCTGGTGTGGTTGAGGAGGTGGTGGACGGTGAACCGGCCCCCGGTGTCTTTGCGGTAATACGGCAGGATATCGGCCGCCTTGTCGTCCAGCTTGAGCCTGCCCTCCTGGACGAGTTGGAGGACGAGCATGCTGGTGAACTGCTTGGTGACCGAGCCGATGCGGAATTTGGTGTCGGGGGCGTTGGGGATGCTCCACTCCAGGTTGGCCATGCCGTAGCCCTTCTTGAAGAGGACCTTGCCGCCCTCCGCCGCCAGGACCGCCCCGCTGAACTGGTTCAATGCGACATATTTCCGGACCAGGGCGTCTATTGGGGCGGCCTTGTCGGCCAGGCCGGACACCGCGATGCACAAGAGGAGGGCCAGGGCCGGAAGACATGACTTTTTCGCGACATTCATACGACCTCCATTGGGGATGGGGATTCTCCGATTTTGTGTCATCAATGCAATACGAAATCGCAGTATTGGAAGTTCCCCGGGAAGACGGACTGGAAGCGCCAAGACGAGGGGGGGGATGAACAGCGGGATGCCGGATCATCCCGGATCGCGTCCGGGCAAGGGTCCGGCATGACAACCATACGGCGCCTGGCGGGGATCCCTTCCGGCGTTCCCGCCGCCGCAGGCCCTCCCGGCGTCCTGGCGTCCCTGCATCCGCGCGGCGCCGTTCGGGTTACAATGAAGGCGCCCATGATCGCCCTCACCGGCCACACCTCGCGCAAACTCGCCGCCATCATGTTCACCGACGTGGTGGGATACTCGGCCCTCGCCGAACGGGACGAACGCCTGGCGCTGGACCTGGTGGAGGAACAACGCGCGCTGGCGCGCCCCCTTTTCGCCAAGCACTGCGGCCGCGAGATCCGCTCCATGGGCGACGGCCTTTTCGTGGAGTTCGGCTCCAGCGTGGAGGCGGTGGAGTGCGCCATCGCCCTGCAGACCGCCCTCCACGAGCGCAACCGCGCCTCCGAAAAGGAGCGCCGCATCCTCCTGCGCATCGGCATCCATGTCGGCGACGTCCTCGCCCGCGAAGGGGACCTCTACGGGACCGCCGTGAATGTCGCCGCCCGCATCGAACCCCTGGCCCCGCCGGGAGGCATCTGCGTCACACTCCAGGTGAGGGACCAGGTGCACAGGGTGGTCCCCCTTCCCTTCGAGCCCCTGGGAACGCACACCCTGAAGAACATCGAAGCGCCGATGGAGGTGTTCAGCGCGGTCCTGCCCTGGCTGGACCGTCCCTCGGGCGCCATTCCGAAACCGTCCGGCGGCCCGGCTCCGGCCCGGAGGACAGCCCTGAGCCGCGCGCTCCGGGCGCTGGCCATCCTCCTCCTGGCGGGGATCCCGGCGGCGGGGCTGTGGTGGCAATCGCGCTCCGCTCCCCCCCCCGCCGAAGCCCCGCAGGAAGAGGGATGGCTGGACTCCATCGCCGTCCTCCCCTTCGTCAACATGACCCCCGATCCGGCGAACGAGTACTTCAGCGACGGGATCACCGAGGAATTGATCGACGCCCTGGCGCGCCTGGAGGGGTTGAAAGTATGTGCCCGCACCTCCGTGTTTTCCTTCAAGGGGAAAGGGACGGACATCCGGACCATCGGGCGCCGCCTGGGGGTGAACCTGATCCTGGAAGGGAGCGTGAGGGAGGCGGGGGGACGCTTCAAGGTGACGGCCCAGCTCGTCCGGGCCGGGGACGGATTCCACCTTTGGTCCGACTCCCTCGTCACCGAGGCCGCCGACCCGTTCGCCGTCCAGGAATCCTTCGCCCGGAGCGTTGTGCGCAACCTCCAGGGGCGCCTCGGGAGCGGCGGCCCCGCGGAAGTCCGGCGGTCCACCGCCGACCTGACGGCCTACCAGCTCTTTCTTCAGGGACGCCAGCACTGGAATCGGCGGACGGCGGAGGACCTGCGCCGCGCCGTGGAGCTGTACACCCAGGCGCGGGACCGGGACCCGCAGTTCGCCCTGGCCGAACTGGGACTGGCCGAGGCCTACGGCGTCATGCCCAGCATCGGCATTCTCTCCCGCGCGGAGAGTTTCGCCAACGCCAAGAAGCACGCCCTCAAGGCCCTGGAGCTGGACCCGGACCTGGCCGAGGCCCACGCCACCCTGGGGCTGGTCTATTCCGATTGGGAGTGGAAGTGGGACGACGCCACCCGCGCCTTCGAACGGGCCGTGGCCATCAAGCCCGGCTATGCCACGGCCCACCAGTGGTTCGCCATCCACCTCCGCCGCGTGGGGCGCCTCGATGAGGCCCTGAGGGAGGCCCGCCTGGCCCGGGACCTCGACCCCCTCTCCCTGGTCATTCGATCGTGCCTGGGGGACACCTACTATGACCGCCGGGACTGGGAGCGCGCGGGTGCGGAGTACCGCGAGATGCTGCGGATGGACCCGGAGTTCATCGGCGCCCACATCAGCCTCGCCGCCGTCCTCCTGCACCGAGGCCGATGGGACGAGGCGATGGCCGAACTCCGGCTTGAACAGGATTACTCCCCCTATTGGGTGGCGATGAAGACGATGTTCGAGGGGCGCATCCTCCTCGGCGGGGGCGACCCCTCAAAGGCGCGGGCGGTGGCGGCGGAACAGGCGGCGGCGGTGGAGCGGGAGCAGGCGCCCTACTGGATGTTCCTCGCCCTCCTGCACGGCGCCCTGGGGGAGCCCGACGCCGCCCTCGGCTGGCTGGACCGGGCGCTGGCGAACCGTGACTACTACTTCTTCATGGGCATGTCCGATCCATCGCTGGACCTGGTCCGCGCGGACCCGCGCTTCGTGGCCTTGATGGAACGCCACGGCCTCCCGACCCGGCTCTCCACCCTCCCCGTCCGGAGCTGAACCCGCGCCCCCTACCGCTCCCGCCGTTTCGCCATCTTGAACTCGTGCATCCGGCGGTCGGCCTCCGTCACCAGGTTCTCCAGGGGCCGGCTGCTCCCCGGCATGACGCGGGTTCTCCCCGCGGAGAATATCCTGGGCCGGGAGGAGCGGGGTGGCCGCCTGGGTTTCCGAGCGCGCCATCCATATCCTGGGCGCATACGGCTTCATCCAAGAGTACCCCGTCGAGAAGTACTGCCGCGCCGTCAAACTTTGCACTTCCGGCGAGGGGACCAGGGCACCCCCACCCCGATGGGCGGACGCTCCCCCCTCGAGTTTCGGTCCTCTTATTCGCGGGAGGATAAACCGGGGGAACGAGATGAAAGGAATCCTCCCCTACGGTAATCTGTCTTCCGTCTTCCGCCTTCCGCCTTCCGCCTTCATTCTCACGCTTCTCCCCTCTGGATACGGGTTACAATTTAGGAACCATGCCTGACCTCTTACCCCGCAAGCCGCGCGATCCCGCCGCCGAGGCCCCAGCCGCGCAGTCCCCTTCCACGCCGGCGGGGGAAACGGGAAAAGGCTATCAATTCGGCACCTTCAAGGGGGTCTTCACCCCGAGCATCCTCACCGTCCTGGGGGTCGTCATGTACCTCCGGTTCGGCTGGGTTCTGGGCAACGTGGGGCTCCCCCTCACGCTCCTCATCGTAACCCTGGCCAGCGCCATCACCTTCCTCACGGGGTTGGCCATCGCCTCCATTGCCACCAACATGCGGGTGGGCGCGGGAGGGGCCTATTACATGATCTCCCGCTCGCTGGGCCTGGAGGCGGGGGCGGCCATCGGCATCCCCCTCTTTTTCGCCCAGGCCCTGGGCATCGCCTTCTACACCGCGGGATTCGCGGAATCCATTGTGGCGCTGGTCCCGGCCCTCCCGTTCCAAGCCGTGGCTCTGGCGACCCTGGCGGGGCTTGCGTTCCTGGCCTACCGCTCGGCCGACCTGGCCCTGCGGTCCCAGTTCGTCATCATGGCCCTCGTCGTTGCTTCCCTGGTCTCCTTTTTCTTCGGAGGGCCGGTGGAACCCGCCGCGGCCGGAGCCGCCCCACCCGCCCGCGCCTCTTTCTGGCTGGTCTTTGCCATTTTCTTCCCGGCGGTGACGGGAATCGAGGCGGGGATCGCCATGTCGGGAGACCTCAAGAACCCCGCCCGGTCCCTCCCCCTGGGGACCCTGGGGGCCGTGGCGACGGGATACGCCATCTATATCGCCATCCCCGTGTTTCTGTCGTTCCAGGTGCGGGACGCGGGACTCCTGATGACGGACCCCCTCATCATGCGCCAGGTGGCCTTCTGGGGCGACCTCATCCTCCTGGGGCTGTGGGGCGCCTCCCTCTCCAGCGCCATGGGGTCCCTCCTGGGCGCCCCCCGCACCCTGCAGGCCCTGGCCCGTGACGGCATCGTTCCCCGCTTTTTGGGCAAGGGGTCCGGCCCCGGCGACGATCCCCGCGTTGCCACGGTGGTGGCCTGCCTCCTCGCCGGCGCCGGTCTTTTGGGCGGCGGCCTGGATTTCATCGCGCCCGTCCTGTCCATGTTTTTCCTCACATCCTACGGCCTCCTCAACGCCATTTCCGGCTTTGAAACTCTCATCGGGAGTCCCTCCTGGCGGCCCACCTTCCGGGTGGCGTGGGGTTTCGGAGCCGCGGGGGCCCTCGGATGCCTGGCGGTGATGCTGATGATCAACGCGGGCGCCACTCTGGTCGCCGTGGCCGTCACGGGCATGGTGTACTTTCTCACGGGGCGCCGGCGTCTGCGGGCCCATTGGGGGGACATCCGGTACGGCGTCCTGATGCTCGCCGTCCAGAACCTCCTCTACCGCCTGGCGGCTAAGCGCCCCGACGAACACTCCTGGCGCCCCAACATTCTGGTCCTGAGCGGGGTCCCCTCGACGCGCTGGTACCTGGTGGAGCTGGCCGACGCCATGGCCCACGACCGGGGCTTTCTCACGGTCGCCACGGTCCTGCCGGAAGAAGGCATCACGGCGCGGCGGCTCGCCGCCGTCCACGACACCGTGGTCGACTATCTGCGCAAGCACCGGGTCCCCGCCCTGGTGAAGGTCCTCGCCGCCCAGTCCCCCATGCGCGGCGCCTACCGGCTGGTCCAGAACTACGGCTTCGGCCCGCTCGTCCCCAATACCATCCTGCTGGGGGAAACGGAGCGGGAGGGGAGTTTCTCCGACTTCGCCAACCTCATCCTGATGGTCCACCGGCGGAAGCACAACATGGTTGTGGTCCGGCAAAGGCCTTTGGATCCGCCGGCGCACGCCTTCCGCCGGATCGATGTCTGGTGGGGCCGGGAGCGCCAGAACGCCGGGTTCATGCTCACCCTGGGCTATCTGCTCTCCACCAGCCAGCAGTGGAGGGGCGCCCAAATGTTTCTCAATACGGTGGTTGCGAACCCCGCCCACGAAGCGAAAATCCGAGCCGAATTGAACGCCTTCATCCAAAACGGCCGTTTCGACGCCACGCCGGTGGTGCATCTGTTGGACCAGGCGGATGTCTTCTCCACCATCCGGGAGCGCTCCGCCGGCTCCGGGATGGTCTTTTTGGGGATCCGCCCTCCCGACGAGCAGGAGACGCCGGAGGACTATGCCGGCTACTATCGCTCCCTGCTGGCCTCCACCGAAGACCTGCCACCGTGCGCCCTGGTCCTTGCGGCGGAGGACATCGAGTTCCACAGGATATTCCAATAAGGCGGAGAAAACGGAGCCCAAAGCGCGAACCCGGTCCCGATACCGGGGCCGATGTATTTGTCGTGCAGAAGTCGAGATATCGGATCATCCCGGGTCGGGTCCGGGACAGGCACCCGGCATGACCATACACAGGTTGTCATGCTGACGCAGGTCAGCATCTCGGTCCGATGCGCGGTGCATGAATAATAGGGACCGGCAGTAGGGTGGGAGAACTTTCCCGCTTTCCCGCTTTCCCGCCTTCCCGCCTGATGCGATTGCTTTTTCCCCTGAAATGCTTTAATTTAAGGGCTTTCATGAAGATTGACCTCCACGTCCACACGCGGTTCTCCCCCTCCCCCACCTTCGGCCGGTGGGGGGCCTCCGACTGCACCCTGGACCCGGAAGAGGCCTACGACACCCTCAAGGCGAGGGGGATGGAGGCGGTCACCTTCACCGACCATGACACCCTCGACGGGGGCCTCGCCCTGCTGGAGCGCCGGCCCGACTTGCCCGATTTCTTCCTTTCGGAAGAGGTGACCACCCGCTTTCCCGACCTGCCCCAGCGGCTCCATGTCGGGGTGTTCCGGACGGACGAAACGCACCACCGGGAGATCGCCCGCCTCCGGGGCAACGCCCTCGACCTGGCCGCCTACTGCCGGGCACAGGGGCTCCCGTTCGCCCTGATGCACCCCGGCAACGCCTTTCTCTCCCGCAGGCGGGAGGGATGCTACTGGGAGATGGCCCTGGAGCATTTCCCCCTCTGGGAGGCGGCCAACGGCTCCATCAGCCCCCGGCACGCCGAAATCGTCTCCCATGTGCTGGCCTGGGCGGGACGCGCCCCCGGGCTGATCGCCGGGTCGGACGCCCATACGCGGGGGCGGCTGGCCTCCTGCCACACCGTCCTGCGGGACGGTTCCTTCGAGCCGGAGGGGATCGCCGGAACGGGATGCTCCCTCCCCTCCCAATTGGCCGAGGTGTACGGCCTCATTTTCGCCTACCTCCGTCAGGTCTTCACCCCCTCCCCGGTCCGCAAGACACCGGAAGTTTACGCCTTCGTCCTCCTGTTCGGCATCCCCATGACCCTGGCGGGACTTCCGCTTGGATTAACCCTGTTAAATAGGTATAATCTATGGTCATCATCCCGCCGCTATCGAGGAGGTTTGCGTGTCCGTAGTGTTTAAGGAGGTCCCCGGAGAGTGGACCTCGTTCTGTCCCGAATGCTTCCAGCCCCTTGACGCCCGCTTCGAGACCACCCCCCACGGCGTCTTCACCGTCAAGACCTGCCCTTCACACGGGGAGACGCGGGACCTATTGTTCCGCCACCCCGCCCTTTTCGACCGGTGCATGGAGTACATGAAGTGGCACGATCCCGGCCCGGCCAATCCCGACTGCCCGCAGGACTGCGGCCTCTGCCACGCCCACGCCAGCCCCTCCGCCATCACCACCATCGACCTGACCAATGCCTGCAACATGCACTGCCCCTTCTGCTTCGCCGCCGCCGAAAAAAAGGAGGAGCAGTTCTGGCCCGGCCCGGAGCAGATCCGCTCCATGCTGGAGTTGGCCCGCCCCAACCGCGGCCACATGGCCACGGTCCAATTTTCGGGCGGCGAACCCACCCTCTCCCCCCATTTCTTCGAGGCCGTATCCATGGCGGGGGAATTGGGCTTCCTCTGGGTCCAGGCGGTCACCAACGGCATCAAGCTCGGCCGGTCGCCGGATTACGCTCTCCAAGCCAAGGCGGCCGGCCTCAAGGGGGTCTATCTCCAGTTCG
Source organism: Holophagales bacterium UBA2201 (assembly GCA_002327305.1). Taxonomy (GTDB): domain Bacteria; phylum Acidobacteriota; class Thermoanaerobaculia; order UBA2201; family UBA2201; genus UBA2201. Next base: position 19,078 of record DCUZ01000086.1, read on the forward strand.
ACGGGGTGGAGGACCGGATCTACCGCGCCACACGCGGCCAGGACCTGATGGCGCTGAAGGAGGCCGCCGTCGAACACTGCCGGGCGGCCGGCCTTTCGGTCACCCTGGTGGTGACCCTGATCAAGGGGGTCAACGACGACCAGGTGGGTCCCATCCTGAACTTCGCCATCGACCACCTGGACGCCATCGTGGGCCTCTCGTTCCAGCCCCTGGCCTTCACCGGCCGCGTCCCCTACGCGGAGCGGATGCAGAAGCGCTACACCCTCTCCGACCTGGCCGTGGACATGGAGACCCAGACCGGAGGGAGGATCAACGCCCTGAGGGACTTCGTCCCCCTTTCGGCGACCCGCCCCATTTCGGAATACATGGACCTCTTCCGCCCAAGCGAACAATCGGAGAAGGCCCTGGTGTGCTCCTGCCATCCCCTCTGCGGCCTGGGGACCTACATCCTGGTCAACGGGCGGACGAAGGAGTTCATCCCCCTGCCGCAATTATTCGACTGGGACGGCATCCTTCAGGAATTGCACGACCGGGCCGCGGCGTCGAAGCGCGCCTGGGGGCGCTCCCGCCTCTGGGGGGCGGTGGAGCTGACCCGCGTGCTTTTCCGGCACCGGCGCAAGGACGGCCCCAAGTTCTCCGCGCTCCAACTCGTCAAGATCTTTGACGCGATGACCGGCGGAAGGGTCTTCCACCTGTCGAAGAAGCGCCGCTACGAATGGCGCCTCATCCTCGCCGCGGGGATGCACTTCATGGACAACTACAACTTCCTGGCCGAGCGGAGCCGCTCCTGCGTGGTCCATTACGCCACCCCCGACGGCCGGATGATCCCCTTCTGCACCTATAACTCGGGCCCCACCTTCCGCAACGCGATCGAGGAACAATTCAAGGGCGGGGGGGCATGAGGGCCAACCCGCTTTTCTCACAACCTGTCGTCGCGAAATGCCGCAGAGGACCTCGGATGCAAGGCTTTGCGACCGAGGCCAACGACGGCATAGTTCATACCATGTCGAGGAAGGCCGACGGAGAAAAACGCCGCAGACGGGGTCCTATCCGGCATTGCAGCAGAGAGGTTGTGAGAAATGCGGGTTAAGGTCACGGCCCCCTGCCGGGCCGACCTCGCCGGCGGCACCCTCGACATCTGGCCCCTGCCCCACCTCTTCCCCGGCTCCGCCACCATCAACGTGGCCTTAGACGCCCTGGCCGAGATCGAGATGGAGGACGGCCGCCCCCGGTGGGAGGTCGCCGCCGCCGGACACGACCGCGCGTTCGACACCCTTGACGCCCTGGTCTCCTCCCCGTGGGCCCTTTTCGGGGAGATCCTCCAGGCCCTCCCCCCCCCTTCCCCGGTGCGCATCACCGTCCGGCGCCAGCCCCCCTCCCAGAGCGGCCTCGGCGGCTCCTCGGCCGTGGCCGCCGCCGTGGCCCGGGGGGCCGCCCGCCTCCGCGGCGAGGACCCTCCCCCCGACGCCCTCATCGCCCTCTGCCGCGACGCCGAGGCGGCGGTGATGGGATATCCCACGGGGGTGCAGGATTTCTATCCCCCCTTCTACGGGGGAGCGAACTGCATCCGCTATCTCAGGGGAAGGACGGACCGAAGCCCCCTGAACCTGTTCCCCGAACTGGCCGGGGGGATGGTCCTCTATCACACCGGGGTCCCCCACCATTCCGGGGCCAACAACTGGCAGGTGGTCCAGCGGGCCATCGGGGACAAGGGCTCCGAGACCCACCGGTGTCTCGGCCTCATCGCCGGACTGACGGGCCGCCTCGAGGCCGCCTTCGAGGCCGGCGACCTGGAACGGATCGGCCGGCTCGTCATGGAGGAATGGCGCCACCGCGTCCGCCTCCACCCCTCCTTCGCCCACCCGCGGATCGACCAGGCCGTCGAGGCGGCCCTGGCCGCGGGTGCCTGGGGGGCGAAGGGGTGCGGGGCCGCCGGCGGCGGCGTGGTGGTCGTCGTGACCGCGCCGGACCGCCGGACCGCCGTGGAAAACGCCCTCCTCCCCCTGCCGGGCCGCCTGCTGGAGGCCCATCCCACCACCGAAGGAATGAGGATCGAACCATGCTGAACATCGGAACGACCCCCGACGGGACCCCCGTCCGGATCAAACCGGACCATCTGACCAACCACGGGTTCATCGTGGGGATGACCGGGAGTGGGAAGACCGGCCTGGCCGTGGGATTGCTCGAGGAGCTGGCCCTCGCGGGCATCCCCGCCCTCATCCTGGATCCCAAGGGGGACCTCCCCAACCTCTGCCTCCTTTTTCCGGACCTGAGGCCGGAGGACTTCGCCCCCTGGACCCCCGACGCCGGGGCTGCGGCCGCACGCTGGCGGGAGGGGCTGGCCGCCGGGGGGGTGGACGCCGCGGGCCTCGCCGCCCTGCTCGGCGCCGTGGACCGGCGCATCGTCACCCCCGGCTCCTCCGTGTCCCCGGTCAATTTCCTCCCCAGTTTGAAGGCCCCGGCCGCCGCCGACCTGGAGGAGGACCTGGAGGGGGTCCGCGACAGGATCCGTTCCGTGGTCGGCGCCCTTCTCCAACTGCTGGGCATCGCCGCCGACCCCTTCACCGACCCGCGCCACATCTTCCTCTCCCTCCTGATGGAGCACTTCTTCAAGGCGGGGAAGGACGCCTCCCTGGGCGACCTCATCCTCAACCTCGAGAACCCCCCCTTCACCACCCTCGGGGTCCTCCCCCTGGAAACCGCCTTCCCCGTGGACCAGCGCCGCAAGCTGGTGTTCGCCCTCAACGCCCTCCTCTCCTCCCCGGGCTTCGCCTCCTGGTTCGACGGCCCCCCGCTGGACATGGAGGACTGGCTGTGGGCCCCCGGCGGGCGGCCCCGCCACACCATTGTGGTCCTGAACCATCTTTCCGAGGAGATGAAGGGGTTCGCCCTCACCCTCATCCTGGCCGAATTGAAGGCCTATGTCCGCCGCCAGGCCGGCAGTTCCGCCCTGAAATGGCTCCTCTACTGGGACGAGATCAGCGGCTTTCTCCCCCCCGCGCCGGCCAATCCCCCCACCAAGGGCCCCATCCTCTCCCTCCTCAAGACCGCCCGCGCCTTCGGCCTCGGGATCGTCCTGGCCACCCAGAACACCGTGGACGCCGACTACAAGGCCCTGGCCAACATGGGCACCTGGTTTGTCGGCCGGCTCCACACCGACCAGGACAAGCGGCGCATCGCCGATGTCCTGGGGGCCGAGCGGGGGGTCCAGGAGGCCATTTCCTCCCTGGCCGCCCGTTCCTTCTGGTTCCGCTCCTTCGCCTCCTCGGAACCGCCCCTCATCCTCCGGAGCCGCCACGCCCGGGCCTTCCTCAAGGGGCCCATGACCCTTCAGGAATTGAAGGGACTGGCGTCCCCCGGCCGTCCGGCGGGCGCCCCGCCCCCCCCGGCGGAGCACACGGCCCCGGTGATCGTCGCCAAGGCGCCCGTCCTCCACACCCCCTCCCCCGGAGAAAAAGGGCTCCATGTCCTCGCCAAGACGCGGGTCATCCCCCGGGACACCACTCCCCGGGGCACTGCCGCGCCCCGCGAGTCCACGGCCTTCTTCCTCCTCCCCGCCACCCCCCGGGGGGCGGAATGGATCCGCCTGGAGGCCCCGCCATCCCTGGACCCCGGGCCGGCGCCCTCCTCCACCTACACCCTGCCGCCCAACTTCGCCGCCGACCCTTTTCTGCGCGAGGCCCGGGAGGCGCTCGAATTCGTCGCCCCCCGCCTCCTGGCCGTCAAAGTCCTGGCCAACCGGGAAGCCAAACTCTGGTCCGCCCCGGGCGAGGAGAGGGACGCCTTCGTCCGGCGGTGCGCCGAGGCCCTCGGGGACCAGAGACGGCGGGAGGAGGAGACGGTCCGGAAGCGCCTCGAACAGCGGATCGAGCGGATCCGGGAGCAGAAGGAGCGGGAGACGCAGAGGAAGCAGGCGGAGCAGGAGGAGTTGCGGCTGAAGGAACAGCAGAGTTCCATCAACATCCTCGAGGCCGGGCTGGGGGCCCTCTTCGGCGGGAGGAAGCTGGCGACCAAGCTCAAGCGCGCCGCCACGGGCCTCTCCCGCGCCGGGACCCGCCGGCGGCAGGTCCTCGCCTCGGAGACGCAGATCCGCGCCTCGGAGCAGAAGATCGGCTACCTGGAGGAGCAACTGCGCGATCTGCGGGCGGAAATGGACGCCGAAGCCCGCCGCATCGAGGCGAAATACGCCGGCATGGCCGACGCCGTGGAGGAGGAGACCGTGGCCCCCGAGCGGCGGGACCTGCGCATCGAACAGCTTTCCCTTGTGTGGATGGGGGCAAATGAAGTACACTAAGGGACAGGAGAGCCTATGCGATCATTCCTGACGGACCTGAACCGGAGGAGCAGCCTCAAATTCAAGTTCTTCGCCGGCGTCATCATCCTGCTGGCCATCATGGGGAGCTTGCTGCTCCTGGCCACCAACTGGCGGGCCCGCACCCTCATCTACAACCAGACGCGGGAGCAGGGGGATAGCCTCACCAAGACCATCGCCATGAACTCCAGCTACTATGTCCAGTTCTCGCTCAAACAGAACCTCCAGGACATGGTGGACACCATCCTCCTCAACCAGCTCATCGTCTACGCCGACTTCCTCGACGCCTACGGCAACGCCATCGCCTCCTCGGACGCCGCCATGATGCCCACCGCCCTGAACGGCTTCACGCCTCACTTCTATTCGGGCAAACGCGGGCACACCCCCCAGGGGGAGGAGGTCCTCCTCTTCGTCTACCCGATCCTGGAACCCAACAAGGCCCGGTCCCACGAGGATGTGGACTTCACCCGCATGGAGGCGGCCGCGTGCCTCACCTGCCACGCCAAGGACGCCTCCCTCAAGCTCTCGGCCTCCGAGATCGCTTCGCTGACCCGGGCGAAGGCCGACCCGAAGGACGCCGCGGCCACCTTCCAGGACGTGGATTTCGCCCTCGGGTACCTGCGGATCGCCCTCTCCACCCGAGCCTATGTCGCCGCCCGCAACAATCTCCTCCTGTGGGGGGGGATCATCGGCCTCATCACCCTGGGCCTCTCCCTCTTCCTCATCCAGATCGCCTCCAATCTCACCATCCGCCCCATCGCCCACCTCCAGCAGATCGCCGCCGGGGTGGCCAAGGGGGACCTCACCCAGCGCCTGAAGACGCGCCGGGAGGACGAACTGGGGAAATTGACCGGGGCGTTCAACCAGATGACGGAGAACCTGGAGAACATGGTCTCCAAGGTCAAGACCGGCCACCAGCGCCTCACCGGGGCCACCCACGTCATCGCCAAGTCCTCCCAGCAGGTGATGCAGCGGTCGGAGAACCAGCTGGCCTTCACCGACCAGGCCTACGGCGCCGTGGAAAACCTCAACACCGGCATCAAGAGGATCAACGAGAACGTGGAGGCCCTCTCCACCTCCTCGGAGGAGACCTCCTCCTCCATCCTGGAGATGGTCGCCACCATGGAGGAGGTCTCCAAGCACACCGACTCCCTCTTCCAGTCGGTGGAGGAGACGGCCAACGCCACCACCGAGATGGTCGCCTCCATCAACGAGGTGGACCGCAACATGGACCAGCTGGCCAGCTTCGTCTCGGAGACCAGCGCCTCCATGATCGAGATGGACGCCACCATCAACGAGGTGGAGAGGAACGCCCAGCAGAGCTACGAGTTCTCCGTCGAGGCCTCCAAGTCGGCCGAGGAGGGGATGAAGTCCGTCCAGGAGACCATCGCCGGAATGAGCCGGATCACCAAGGCGGTCCAGGAAGTGGAGGGGGTCATCGGGCGCCTCGGCTCCAAATCGGAGGAGATCGGGAAGATCGTCAACGTCATCGACGACATCGCCGAGCAGACCAACCTCCTGGCCTTGAACGCCGCCATCCTCGCCGCCCAGGCCGGCGAGCACGGCAAGGGGTTCTCGGTGGTGGCCACCGAGATCCGCAACCTCTCCGAGCGGACCGCCTCCTCCACCAAGGAGATCTCCAACCTCATCCGGAGCGTCCAGGGGGAGGTGCGCGACGCCATCGACCGCACCAAGGACGGCGTCAAGGAGGCCCAGAGCGGCTCGACCGTGGCCAACCAGGCCGGCCGCATCCTGGAACAGATCCTCGACAGCTCCCTCTCCGTCTCCAACATGGTCAAGGAGATCGCCAAGGCCACTCGGGAGCAGGCCAAATCCAGCCAGGACGTCACCAAGAGCGTCGAGCGGGTGCGCGAGATGGCCAAGCAGGTCTCCAAGGCCACCAGCGAGCAGGCCGCCGGCAGCCAGCACATCATGGGCGCCACCGAGAACATGCGCGAGGGGACCCGCTACGTCCAGCAGGCCACCCAGGAGCAGAGGAGCGGCTCCATGATGATCTCCAAGTCCACCGAGCAGATGATGGAGATGATCCACGGCATCCTCGAGATCACCTCCCGCCAGACCGAGATGGCCGAGCAGATCATGCAGTTCATGCGGGACATGAAGATGCTCAACACCGAGACCCGGACCTCCATCGACGACCTCCGCCAGGTGAACGACCAGTTGCTCCAGCAGAGCCGCGCGCTGGAGGAGGAGATCCAGAAGTTCAAGATCCGGGCGTGATGAAAACCCATCACCTGATCATCTTCCAGATCGGGACCGATCATTTCGTCCTGGAGATCGACCGCATGGTCCAGATCCTGCGGTACGCCAAGCCGAGGGCCATCCCCAACGCCCCCGATTTCGTCGAGGGGATCATCATCTGGGAGAACCTGGTCATCCCGGTCGTCAACCTCCAGGCCCGCCTCTACCCCGGCACGGCCGAATCCTATCCCAAGCCGAAAGTTTTCATCATCCGCCTCGACGCCCTCAACATCGGCTTCAAGGTGGGGAACGTGTTCAAACTGATCGCGGTGGAGGATTCCCAGGTCCTTCCCCCGCCGCCCGCCCTCGCCGGCATGGTGGTGGATTACATCAAGGGGGTGGTCCAGTACGAGGGGAGCGTCTACCTCTACCTGGACCTGGAAAAGACGCTCACCGGCAAGGAGAAGCGGGCCCTCCAGAAGGTCCGCCTCCCGGAAGGAGGGGACCAACCGTGAAGCGAGCCCTGATCGTGGCCCTGGCCCTGGCCGCCGTCGGATGCGGCCCCAGGCCCCCGGAGCGCGTCAAGGACCCCACCCGCAAGGCCGTGGTGTCGGGGGTCCTGATCGGCTACAAGAGCGACCGGCCCAACTGCACGGCCGCCACCCGGTCCAAGGAGGAGGCCCTGGCCCTGGCCGAGAAACTCCGGACGGACCTCGTGGCGGGAACGATCACCTTCGAGGAGGCGCTGGCCCACTCCGACGACCCCGTCACCCGCGGGCGAGGCGGTCTGATGGACCGCTACCGGTTCGGCCAGCTCCCCCTGAAAATAGAAGCGGTCGTCTTCGCCCTACAACCCGGCGGGATCAGCGAGCCGTACGACGCCGGGAACGGCTATTCCCTCTTCCGGGTCGACGCGGAAGACCCCCGGGGCCTCAACCACATCCTGGTCTCCTACAAGGGGGCCCGCCATGCCCCCCTGGCCGTGACCCGGACCAAGGATCAGGCCCGCGAGACGGCGGAGCAGGCCCTGGCGGACCTGGAAGCGGGAGTCCCCTTCGACGAGGCGGCGAGGAAGTACAGCAACGGCATGGAGGCCAAGCGGGGCGGCTATCTGGGACCGGCCCTGATCCGGGCCCTTCTGCCCGAGCACCAGCAGGCCGTGGACGCGCTGCAGGCGGGCGGGCGGACCGAAGTGCTCGAGTCCCCCGTCGGCTTTCACATCTACCAGGCCGTGGATCCCTGGCCCGACACCGTGGGCCTCCGGCACGTCATGGTGGCCTACCAGGGGGCCCTCCTCGCCCCGTTCTCCATCACCCGCAGCAAGGAGGAGGCCCGCCGCCGCGCCGGGGAGGCCCGGCAGAAACTGCTGGATGGGACCGACTTCGCCGTCGTGGCCAAGGCCTTTTCGGATGACGCCTCCACCGCGTCGAAGGGCGGCGACCTGGGCCCGGTGCCCCTCAACGAACTGCCGGCGGAGCTGGAATGGACGGCCTTCCATCTTTCCCCCGGCCAGGTCTCGGAAGTCGTGGAATCCCCCGGCGGGTTCCATGTGATGGTGCGGACCCGATAGCCGCGAACAGGAGGACGCCATGGAAGAACGGGACATCGAATTCGTCGTCTGCAAGCAGTGCGACACCCCCTGCTACCAGTTCGACCTGCACCGGGGAAAGATCGTCAGCGCGTTCTGTTCCGTCTGCGGCAACGACGAGGCGGACGAGTTCGAGATCCCGGGGGAGTAGCCCCGCGGGCCGACGAGGGGCGGCACCGGCCCACGGCCGCAACATCGCACGGGACCGGATGGAGGGGCCGGGATCGGATGGGCGTCGGCCATTTCTTGCGTTAAGCGTCGAGAACGGATATACTGGGACCATCTCATGATCACCGCGCCGGAAGTCCTGGAAAGGTTCGAGAACGATTTCATCCGCGCCAACGGTCTCTCCCTTGAGGGATCGTACCGGATGCTGGAGTGGATGCGGAAGGAAGCCCTTTACTGGGGCGTTTTCATCCGCCGGGATCCCCTGGAGGGCGTGGAAACCGCCATCCGCATCGCCAGGATTCTGAACGCATGTTCGAACTGATCCTTGCGAGCGCCGCCCGATGTCTGGCCGCCCGCGCGATTCCCTGCAGGGTCATTGGCGGCCAGGCCGTCCTGGTCTACGGCGAACCCCGTCTGACCCGGGACATTGACATTACGCTCGGCGTTTCGACCGAGCGGCTGGACTGGATCCTGAAGGGGAAACGCTGAACCTACTTCTTGAAAATGAGATAGAGACCCATCACGACGATGAAGACGCCGAAGATTTTCTGGAACTGCGCCTGCGAGACCATCGCGTTGAGCCGGGCCCCGGCGAAGGCCCCCACGACCCCGCCGGCGCCGAGGTAGACCCCCCAGTCGTACACCACGTTGTTCAGTTTGTTGTGGAAGAAGAGGGAGGCGACGGAGATGATGAGGATGGCCAAAAAGGAGGTGCCCACCGCCTGGGTGTGGCTCTTCCCCAGAAAGATCATCAGGGGGACCATGACGATCCCCCCGCCCACGCCCGCGAAGGCGGCCAGGACGCCCACGACGATACCGCAAATAATCAGAAGGGCCGGCATGGGACCATTTTACCACCGGCAGGCGGCGCTGCGCCCGCGGGAAAGCATAAACCGGGAAGACGGGAAGGCAGCCCCGCCCGATTGTTCTTCGTTTCCGTTCCGGCCCCCAGGCACTTCACCCTTGTGTCATTCCGGACTTGATCCGGAATCTCTATGCAAGCAACGGCGCGCGGCCGGAGCCGCGCGCTTTCTTCCGTCTTCTATCTTCCGGCTTCCGGCTTCTATCTTCCGCCTTCTATCTTCCGCCTTCTATCTTCCGCCTTCCGCCTTCCGCCTTCAGATGACCTGCACGGCCCGGATCACCGGCCCCAGGGGGAGCGAAAGGCGCACGCGGGCGTCGGGGGCGTCCACGCTGATCGAGAGGCGCCCGCCGATCTTGGAGATCTCCACATGCTCCTCCGGACTCTGCACCTTGACCAGGCACCCGTCGGGACCGTCCTTCAGCGCTGCGAGGGCCTTGACGATCCCTTCCCGCTGGTTCAAAAACTCCTGGAAATCCGGGTCCTGCTTCGCCTCCTCGGGAACGAAACAGCACGCCAGGGGGAGGAGGTCCATCGGGAGGGGGAGGGTGATGTGGATGGCGTCCTCCCCCGTCGTCTGCACGTCCACCCAGCCGAAATCCGAGACGAAGGCGGCGAGGCAGAACCCCGCCGCCAGGGCCAGGCCGAGGACCGTTCCGGTGACGAAGCCCCGCCTCTTCATGATCACTCCACCCAGATCCGGACGTCGGCTTCGCCCTTCACCGTCACCAGGTCCCCCGCGGGGAGGTCGCCCAGCTTGGTGATGAAGGCCTTGACGTCCAACTGGTTCTTCTCGTCCACGGAGAAGGCGTCCAGCAGGCCCAGAGGGAGTTTCACATCCACCGTGTTCTTCCCCTCGCCGCGCTCGGCCACGTTGACGAGGAAGAATCCCCCCTTCTTGTTGACGGTGATGAAGGCGTCGGGGCTGTCCACCTTGACGAACTCCGAATCGGGGAGGGCCTTCACCTGCTTGAGCAGGGCCACCCAGTCCACCTCGGAGCGGCCGTGGCGCACCCGCACGACCCCCTCCCGCTTCGGTTCCGCCTCCCCCTTCGCTTCCGCCTCGATCTCCCCCCCGTGCGTCCCGAAGTCCAGGGTGATCTTCCCCTGCCGGAACTCGGGGGTGTTCACGGCGTCGATGGCCGCCCCGATGAAGTCCAGGGGGAGGCGCACGTCCACCGTGGTCTGGTCCGACGGGTCGAAGACATGGACGTTGACCCACTTGGTCTTGGGCCCCGCCAATGCCAGGGCCGCCAGCGCTGTGATCGCGATTGTGAGCATCAGATTCCGTTTCATGTCGGGCACCTCCTTTGGGTGTTCACCCGATTCAACGCAGGGGCGGGGAAAAGGTTCCATCGGGCTCCGGTCCCGGATATCCCCCGGGACCCGGACGGCCCCCCGCCTATGGCTGACGGAACAGGGGGGAACGCAGGATGCCCCAGCGGTTGAGCCGGAACTGGATGGAAGTGCGGACGACCCCCAGCCCGTAGACCAGGGCAGGCCCGAGGCCGATGCTTGAGGCCCCGGGAAAATACCTGGCCGGGCAAGAGATCTCGCCGACCGAGAATCCGAAGTACAGCGCCTGCGCCAGCATCTGGTTGTCGAAAAGGAATCCGTTGCTGTTCCGCTCCAGCGGAAGGGACTCCAGCACCCGCCGGGAGAAGGCGCGGTAACCGGTATGGTATTCCGAAAGCTTTCGGCCCAGCATGAGGTTCTGGAACAGGGTCAGGACCCGGTTTGCAACATACTTGTACGGGGGCATTCCCCCCCGCAACGCACCCTCGGCAAGGACGCGCGATCCGAGCACGACGTCGAATTGGCCGTTCGCCACGAGCGAGGCCATGGCCACCAGCAATTTGGGCGTGTATTGGTAATCCGGGTGGAGCATGATGACCGCATCAGCCCCCCGCGAGAGGGCCTCGCGGTAGCAGGTTTTCTGGTTGGCCCCGTATCCGGCGTTGCTGCGATGGATCAGGGTGTGGATCCCGAGTGCGCGGGAGAGCGACGCCGTGCCATCGCGGCTGGCGTCATCCACCAGGATGAGATCATCCACGTAATCCCGGGGGATCTCCTCCACCGTTTGTTTCAGCGTGTGCTCCGCGTTGTACGCGGGCATCACCACGGCGATCCGCTTGCCGTGGATCATCGGATGCCGGAAGAATTGGCAGGGCAGCGGACGAGCGCCGCAATGACCCCGGGCGAGGGGACGGGACAGACAGGCGCCATGAGGGTATTTTATCACGCGCGACAGGGTGGGGCGGGGCGGCGCGATTTCGGTGAACCGCGTGACCGGACCACAAGATCCCCGCCGGGCCTGATAAAATGTAGTCGTCAATGAAACCGAGAGTCCCCCTCGTACAGTCCGGGCATCCACGCAAAAGGTCCCGGCCCCGAAGCCCACAGCACACGCCGGAGGAACCGCGGGCGCGTTGGGATATCCGTCCCGGGGGAGGAATGCCCTCGCTGCCGATCCTTTGCGCATGCATACTGCTCCTCCTCGCGACCCTGGCGGCGTACCGGGGGCTTGGATCGAATGGGTTCGTCTTTTTTGACGACGACCTCTTTGTCACGGCCAATCCCCACGTGCAG
>DCUZ01000073.1:0-67033 GCA_002327305.1 Holophagales bacterium UBA2201
TCGGCCAGATGAACGAACCGCCCGGGGCCCGCATGCGGGTCGCCCTGACCGGCCTCACCATGGCGGAGCATTTCCGGGACGACGCGGGGCAGGACGTACTCCTCTTCATCGACAACATCTTCCGGTTCACCCAGGCGGGAAGCGAGGTGTCGGCGCTGCTCGGCCGCATGCCGTCGGCCGTCGGCTACCAGCCCAACCTGGCCTCCGAGATGGGCGAACTGCAGGAGCGGATCACCTCCACCAAGAAGGGCTCCATCACCTCCGTCCAGGCCATCTACGTCCCCGCGGACGACCTCACCGACCCGGCCCCCGCCACCGCCTTCGCCCACCTGGACGCCACCACGGTCCTCTCGCGGCAGATCGCCGAATTGGGGATCTACCCCGCCGTGGACCCCCTGGCCTCCACCAGCAAACTGCTCGACCCCCGCGTTTTGGGCGAGCACCACTACCGCGTCGCCCGCCGGGTGCAGGAGATCCTCCAGCGCTACAAGGATTTGCAGGACATCATCGCCATCCTCGGGATGGAGGAACTCTCCGACGAGGACAAGCTCACCGTGGCAAGGGCCCGCAAGATCCAGCGCTTCCTCTCCCAGCCCTTCCATGTGGCCGAGCAGTTCACCGGGTTCAAGGGGAAGTACGTCAAGATCGAGGAGACCATCGCCGCCTTCGAGCAGATCTGCGAAGGAAAGTGCGACGACCTGCCCGAGCAGGCGCTGTGGATGGTGGGCACCCTCGACGAGGCCTTCGAGAAGGCCGAGCGGATGAAGGCGGAGATGTAGGACGATGGACCGCCCCCTGCGGCTGGAGGTGGTCACCCCCCGGCGCGCGGTCGTGCGCGTCGAGGCGGACGCCGTCTTCTTCCCCGGCCTCCGCGGCGAGGTGGGCGTCCTCCCCGGCCACACCCCGTTCCTCACCGCACTGGGGACGGGGGAACTGCGCTACACCGAGGGCCCGCGCGACCGCCACGTGGCCGTCTCCGGCGGGTTCGCCGAGGTGCGGGACGACCGCGTCCTGGTGCTGGCCGACTGGGCCGAGACCCCGGAAGAAATTGACGTGGCGCAGGCCCTGGCCGACAAGAAGGAGGCGGAGGCCCTCCTCAAGACCACCTACGGCGAAGAGCTCAAGACCGCCCAGGGGCGCCTTGCCCGGGCGATGGCGCGGATCCGGGTGGTGGAGAGGAGCAGTTAGCAGTCCACAGTCGGCAGTCGGCAGTTTTCCCACCCACCCATTCAATGTTTATCGTAGGGGAGGGTTGCCCGCGTCTCGTACCCCAGGCCTGACCCTCCCGTGCCCTCTTCCCAGCCCACCCCTTTGCAATGCCCCGGTCGACGGTGGTATCCTCGATCCGAAGGAGGGGCCTATGATCGGTTCGCTCATCGCAAAACGGGCGCTGGCGGAGGCGTTCGGGCACCTGAACCGCCGCGACCTGGCCAAGTTCATGGCGGCCTGGAGGGACGACGGGGAGTTCGTCTACCCCGGCGACATTCCCGAAAGTGGGACCTTTCGGGGAAAGGCCGCCGTGGAGGGGTGGTTCCGGCGGTTCTTTGAGCAGTTCCCCGTGATCCGCTTCGACCTGCGGGACATCTGCGTGCGGGACCTCTTCGACCTGAAAGGCACCAACACGGTGGCCGTGCGCTGGGACATCGCCCTCACCAACCGCGGGGGGCGGGAAGGGCGCAACGCCGGCGTCACGGTGGTGGAGATCCAGAGCGGGAAGGTGGTTCGCGCCACCGACTACCTCTTCGACCTGGGGGACAATTTCAGGAAAAATTGGAGCGCCCTGTAAGGGAAAGGAGGCGGTCCGCGTGAGAGCCGGAACCCTACGCGTATTGCTGTGCCTGGCCGTGGCGCCGATGCCGGCGTGCTTCTCGGGCCGCCCCGCCGGGGACGGCCCGGAGGGCGGGAAGCGCGCCGCCCTGGGCTCGTTCACGATCGCCTCCAGGACGTTCGGCGATTTGACCCTGGCGCCGTCCGGATGCGCCGCCGGGGACCGGCAATCGTTCCTCGGGGCGGACTTTACGGCCCCCGATGCGACCGTGGTTCTGCGTCTGGTGGTGGACCCCCTCGAAGGGCCGGCCGTGCGCCTCTACGCGTCGGAGGCGCCGTTCGACCAGAGCGTCGTCTTCCGCCGGGAGGACTGCCCCACGTTCCATTTCTCCCTCGAGAGCACCGGATGGCGCATCAACGACTACGAAGACTACCGCATCACCCTCGAACTGGACTGTTCCCGGGAAGGGGAGTCGGTCCGCGGAAGCGCCTCCAGCACGCACTGCCACTGAATTAGTCTCGGGTCTCGAGTCTTGAGTTTCGGGTTTCCCGCCCGCCCCATAGCATTGTAGGGGAGGGTTGCCCTCGTCCCGTACCCTCGGTCGACCCTCCCGCGTTCAATAAACCGCAGCCCGATATCCAAAGTCCCGCTCCTCTCCCGTCGGGGTCGAAATCGGTATCGGTATCGCCATCGGTTACGAGTCTCGAGTTTCGGGTCGTAGGTTCCCCCGCCCGCCCGGTTCAAAGTCCAAGGTTCAAAGTTCATAGGTGCAGTTATTACTCCGGCCACAATCATCCTTGCACAGGGCAGCGACCCGAGATGCTGACTTTCGTCAGCAGGACAGCCTTGCATTGTCATGCCGGACTTGATCCGGCATCTCAGCCGCCTGAACCACTAAATATGAGCAGATTAGGTGGAAAGCCCGCTATCCGGGCCTACCCGTCCCGCACTTCCAGCACTCGGTGAATTGCGGCTCGGAGATCTCCCCGCACTGCGGGCAGGTCCAGGCGGCGCCCTGGACCGTGGGGCGGTCCCTGTTGAAGTCGGCCAACAGGGCCTGGGCCTCCTCCGCCCGGGAATCGTCCTCGACCCAGACGGTGGGGTCGGTGTCGGGGCCCACCGGCACCTCCCCCCGCGCCCCCCACAGGTCCGTCCCTTTCACCTCGGCGGCGATGCCGGCCGATTCCAGGATGCCGCGGACCAGTTCCGCTTCGGTGGGATTGTTGGCCGTGAAGATCTTCCTCATTACTGCCTCCGTTTCCGTCCGCCCGCGGTTTCAAGTTTCAGGTTTCATGTTTCAGGTCCCGCCCACCCGGTTTCGAATCTACAGTTTCGATTAAAATAGGGACTGTCCCTATTTTCCCACAGTGCTTCCGCTGGAACGAGTTGTTAGGCAACGGGCTGTCGTTGACTCACGGATCATGGCCGCTCAAACACCCACCGACTTCGCTGAATCTCGGCGAGTCGGCCACCGGCGAACGTCAGATAGACATCGTTGACCCACTTCGCTGGCATTTCGACATGCCATTGGTCCACCACAAGGAGAGGTTGCGGTAGCTCCGAAAGGCCTGGAACCGCCGCGCGGTAGTAGCCGTATACGTCGCCGCTCATTTGACGAGACCCAGGATTCTCGAAGGGTTGTAGCGTTTCGTTGTCCGCGGACGCACGCTTCCATGCGACGTACACCGTATTCCCAGGAGAAGAGTACCTCTCCTTGATTGCGGCGAATGCCTCCGCTCGGGTCGAACCGATTCTAAAGCCGTAGGCAGCTCCTGACCGAACAACCCGATCACCTTCGACAAAGGGAATCCCGTGCTCCAATACGAAGAGGAGGCCGGCTGTGGCGACAACCGTCACTCCGACCACACCACCGACGCCCCAGAGCAACCATTTCCACCATCGCCTTTTCGTGGCCATGCCGTTCCCGATGCCTAACGCGCCGGTTCAGCGGCGGCGCGCAGCGCGGTCCGCTGCAACCGGTTGTTCGACGGCCCGTTCACTGCTCCTCCACGTATTCGTCGGCATGTCTCGCGAGGTGTTGCTCCAGGGCCTCGGTGACAGTGGGCGTACATCGATGGAATGCGGCATCCAGTTCATCGATGAGGCTATCGTCGAGCGCATCCGCCCAGTCGGCCCCAGGCTCGGCGTCGGCCAGCGCCTCGACCGCGCGCGAAAGAAGCAGCGCCTGACACGTCAAGCCAAGGTCTCGCAGTGCAGCGACCGTCTCAGCAAGCCGGTTTACCCCGCGGTTCTCGAGGTACTGACCGTGGCCTCCATTCTGGACCTCCGAGTCGTACCAGAAGACCAGGTGAGCCTTGCGCTGGACTGAGGAAAGGTCGTCGTACTCCTCCATCGCAAGCAGGTCGACGAAGGCATTCCAGACGAGATGCGGCTCTTGCTTCAACCGTTGGCGCTCCACCACTCGCTTCATGTCTTCATTGCCTCGTGGGGCTCCGGCTTCAGGTCCGTCGAACAATGATTATGCGACATACTGAACACTCCCATTCCCAACCAGGGCGCACCGATAGCATAGTTCAATATCGGCAGGAATCCGCCCCCGCAAGACGGCATCTTGTCGCTTTTGCTGCTTATTACTATGATATACGGCATTTCGCATAATCATGGCTTTGACTAATCCCGAAGCCCGACTCCCCTAACTTTGAACTTTGAACCTTGAACTTTGAACGATTTCATTCTTCCCAAGCGACTTGGTACACGTTGATCTTCGCCGCGAGCCCTTTGAGGGCGTACTGCCCCATGTTGGAGAGGTTGTAGGTCCCCTTCAGCCGGTCCTTGGTCTGTTCGGAGATGACGATCCTGCCCGGCTCGGCCACGTGCTCCTCCAGGCGGCTGGTGACGTTGACCGTCGTTCCGAGGGCGGTGTATTCGAGGCGGCGCATGGAGCCGAAGTCGCCCACGATGGCGGGGCCCGAATGGACCCCCACGCGGAGCAGGATGGGCTGCTGCCCGGCGGATTCCCGCTCCCGGTTCCACGCGGCGATGCGGCGCTGGAGGTCCATGGCGGCGGCCAGGCCGCGGTCGGCGTGGTCCTTCTGCGGCAGGGGGGCGCCGAAGAAGGCCATGACGCAGTCGCCGATGAACTTGTCGAGGGTCCCCTCGTGGTCGAAGATGCACTCGGCGGCGAGGGAGAAGAACTGGTTCAGCGTCTCGGTGGTCTTCTCCAGGGGGATCTTCTCGCACATGGTGGTGAAGCCGACGATGTCGGCGAAGAGGAGGGTGAGGTCGGGAACGCTGGAGGCGCTCAGGACCGAGGTGGTGTGCTCCTTGCCCTTGACGATCTCGTCCACGATGGCGGGGGAGTGGTAGCGGGCCAATTGCGTCCGGATGCGCTTCTCGTCCTCCACGCTCTTGGTGAGCATGGCGCGCTCGAGGGCCACGGCGGCGAGGTTGGCCAGGGCGGTGAGGATGTCCAGGTCCTCGGTGGAGAAGGTCCCCACGCGGGTGGGGCTGTCCACCCAGACCATGCCGATGACGTTGTCCTGGTTCCACAGCGGGGCGCACATGGCGGCCCGGATCTGGTGGATGCGGATGCTTTTGCCCTCCTCGAACCGGGCGTCGGCCAGGGCGTCGTGGGTGATGAGGGAGACCTTCTGGTTGACCACCTGGTCGCAGATGGTGCGGGAGAAGGGGAGCTCCTCCTTGGCCAGGGGGCCGGTGCGGGAGCGCACGAGCTTGGGCTCCAGGAGCCCCTCGATCTTGAGGAGGATGTAGGCCCGGTCGGCCGGGAGGGCGTCGAAGAGGACGTCCATGATCTTGTTGAGGACGCCGTCGAGGTCCAGGGTGGTGAGGAGCGTGCGCGCCATCCGGACCAGGATGGTGAGCATCTTGGCCCGCTTCTCCTCCTCTTCGCCGGGCTTGAGGGGCGCGGCGGCCGCCGGCGCCTTGGCGCCGGGGTCCATGAGGAAGTCCATCCGGAAGTCGGAGAGCGACCGGACGAAGGTGCCGGAGGTGCTGACGAAGGGGGTGCTGGTGAGTTCGATCTTGAAATTGCCGATGGTGAGCTCGTCGCCCACCCGGAAGGGGCCGCGGGTGACCTTCTGGCCGTTGACGAAGATGCCGTTGGTGGATTGATTGTCCTCCACGACCAGCTCCTCGCCCGCCTTTTCGATGAAGGCGTGGTGGCGGGAGACGGAAAAGTCGGCCAGGACGATGTCGTTGTCCTTGCTCCGCCCCAGCGACACCCGGTCCCGCGAAAGGGTCATCGTCTTCTCACCGGTCGGCCCGGTGATCTTGATCTGGTTCATCTGACCCAATTATAGCACCATGAAGGCGGAAGGCGGAAGGCGGAAGGGGGAAGGGGGAAGGGGGGGTGGACGATGAGCCCTTGGATCGGGTTGAAAACGGTCGCGCGGTCAACTATAATCGGGTCGTGCAATGGAATGGTCCGGCCGGAAGGATGCCGGCACCAACGCCGGGGAGGTGACCCATGGCCCAATGTCCGAAGTGCAACAACCTGATTCCGTTCAACCTGACCGTCAAGTCGCTCTTCGTTTCGGAGGGAAAGCGGCGGCGCTTGGAGTGCCCGGTGTGCCAGGGGCCGCTCGTCGCCACGAAGAAGACCCTCGCGCTCGTTGTTCTGGCGGGGGCCATGCCCGCGCTGGTGACCCTTCCCAGACTGAGGCTCATGCAATGGGTCCAAGCGTTGTCGTTCGGGTGGGGCGTCATGGCCCTGTTCCTCCTGACTGCCCTGTCCTTCGCGCTGGCCGCCTGCGCCGTTGCCACGATGGCGGAATTCGAGCCCGAGCCCCCTCCCCGCAAATTCTACGATCCCGACCGGTTGGACTGATCCTTCGCCTCTTCCCGTTTCTCTTCTCCCGTCCCCCTTTCCACGGAGGAGAGGGCCCGCCCCTACGGCAGGCAGGGGGTGTGGTAGAAGAGGAACATGGGGTCGCTGGTGGTCATGTCCGCCACGGAGACATAGGGGAACAGATCCTCCCCGGTGTCGTCGAGGGCCTCGATGACCACCTTGCCGGCCGCCGTTCCGATCATCCCCGCGTTCACGCCGTTGAGCTGGACCGATTCGGAGTTTCCGAGGGTAACGGTCTGGGCGCTCAGTTCGGTCCCGTCGCCGGCGATGACCCGGACCCGCAGGCGGGTCGTCATCGCGTTGCCGTAGGTGAACCCGACATTGACGCGGGTGCGGGAGTAGTCCAGCGGGACGGGAAAGACGACCGTCTCCCCCTGGCCCATTCCCTGGTCTTCGTAGGCGACGGGGATGTGCTGGCCGTAGGTTCCGCTCCCGCCCGGCTCCGTGGTGTAGATGCGGGCGTTGACGTAAAACGGCGAGGTCCCCATGAGGTAGACCCAGAAGGTCCGCCCCTGGGGGAGTCCCAGGTCGCCGATGAGGTCGGCCGCCTCCACCGTCCCGCCCGGCGGCACGGTGTAATCCCGCGTGTACTCCGTGTAGCCGCTGAGGGCGTCCACGGCGAACGCCTGGACGGTGTTGGGCTGGCCCGAAACGGGGCCGGCGTCGGAAAGCCAGACGGCGGTGGTCCAGAAGGAGCCCTGGGCGCCGGGCCCGGAGGCCGCCACGGGGATGATCTGGTACTGTTGCGGCGAGCCGCAGGCGGCCGTGGCCTGGGACCCGGCGAGCGAAATCATGAAGCCAAGCAGGATGGGGGTGAGGCGCATAGAACCTCCTTCGCGAAATCTGGGTCTAACCCTACACGCATCGCCGTTCCCTTGTCAAGTTTGCGGAGGGGCGGCCGGTTGAAAGCGGCCTACGCCCGCCGCGCCAGGATGAACGACTGCTGTCCGAAGAACCGCCACAGGAGCGGGACGCTCAGATACAGGCGCAGGGCCGCCGCGGGGAGGGCGATGCGGGTCTTGGTGGTGTAGGGGAGGAACCGGGGGATGGTTTTTTCCACGGCGAACCCGGCCAGGGCCAGGGCCTCCTCCAGGCTTCGCTCGGTGAGGGGGAGGTGGTGGTCGTAGAAGTCCCAGTAGGCCCCCCCGGTGTACCGGATGTTGGGCTGGATGACGAGGAGGGCGCCCCCCGGCCTGAGGACGCGGTGGAGTTCCGCCAGGCACCGCGACAGCGCCGCCTTGTCAGGGAAGTGCTCGAAGACATTGCTGGCCAGGACCGAGTCCACGGAGGCGTCGCGCAGGGGGAGGGGCCGGACGGCGTCGGCCGAGAGGGGCCGGACGCCCCCCGCGGCGTGCCGCAGGTGCTCCAGGTCGGGTTCCAGCGCCAGACGGGTCCGGGCGCGGAAGGCGTTGATCCCCTCGCACAGGCCCGCCCCCAGGTCGAGGAGGACGGCCTCGGGGGGGACGAAGCGCTGGAGGAACCGCCGGACGAGGATGGTCCACAGGGCCGCCTTGCGGCCCCGCTCCCCGGCGTCGAACCGGTGGCGGTAGAGGTCGGCGGCTTGGGTCTCCATCATTCTCCTTTCGCGGCGCGGAGCCAGGCCCGGCCCCGCAGAAGACGCCAGGCGTGGTACCACCCCTTGGCCCCCCACAGCATGAAGGAAAACAGCGGCGTGTCGAAGACCAGGGGGGCGAAGGGGGCGTGGCGCAGGGCCAGTTCGATCCGGGAGACGAAGTTGTGGCGCGCGGGGCGGAAGGGAGCGGCGCGGGGGAGCGTCCCCTCCACCGTGATGGCGGCCGCGTCGCGCGTCCCCAGTCCCGCCGCCTGCGCCCGCTCCAGGTGCTTGATGGCGGCGGGGTCGAACCCCATGATCCGGGCCCCCACCGCGTCCAGCGCCACCGGGTCGGCGGAGGCCAGGACCAGGTCCATCCGCCGGGGCCGGCCCGTCTTGGGGCCGTTCCCCTCCATGCACAGGGTGGCGTCCATGACGCCGAAGGCGGGCGGCGCGGCGCGGTTGATGTCGGCGATGGCCTCGTTGACCACCAGGTGGTGGCGGTGGCGGCTCCGCGGCAGGAGGCCCCACTGGTTCTTCAGCGCCCCCGTGATCACGGTCTTGTCGTGGGTCTTGAGGACGGGCACCGTCACCAGGGTCCCCTCCCGGAGGATCTTCGGGATGGAGAGGCGGGGGAGGGCGAAGGCCCCGGGGATCTCCACCTCCACCACCTCCTGCAGGGACAGGTTCACCCACTCCACCCCGCGGCGCCGGCACACCCCGGCCATCCCGCTCCGGACGAAGGCCTTCTCCACCGATTCCAGGACCTGGTCCGCCTCCACCACCTTCACGGCGGCCCCCCCGTCCTGGAGGACCTCGATGACCGCCTCCACCACCGCCGCCGAGGTGACCGAGCCGGGAAGGGCGAAGTCCCACCCCAGGTTGGGCTTGACCAGGACGGGCCGGCCGGGCGGAACGGCCTCCTGCCAGCGGGCGCGCTCCATGGCCTGGCGGACCGCTTCACGGATGCCGCGGCGGGCGTCGGCGACGACGACGAGGGACATGGCGCTATTATCGCAGATTGCCGGGCGGCGTGCCGGCGGTGTCCCCCCGGCGGGGGGCTGTGCTACACTGGCCCCATGGCCGTGATCCTGACGGTGACCGTGCTGGGATGCGTCCTCTGGGCGGGGGGGCGGGCCGTCGGCCGGCGCCTGGGCGACGATCCGCTGGAGCAGGGGGTCGTGGGGGCGGGGATCTGGCTGGCCGCCCTGCCGCCCGTGATGCTCCTGGCCTTCGCCGCCGGACTGCCCGTCCGGTGGAGCGCCCTCCTCTGGGCCGCGCCGATGGCCGCGGGCGCGGCGGCGTTGTGGAGGGACCCCAGGTCGTTCGGCCGGGCCGACGCCGCGGTGCTGGGGTGCGGCGGGGCGGTCCTGCTCTGGCTGACGGTCGTGCAGGCCCTCCTGCCGGTCTACGACGGGGCGGGGTGGGCGGGGGACTGGTACGAGCATTACCAGCGCGCCCGGTTCTTCCTGGAGGGATGGCCCCTCGATTTCCGGTTCCACGGCGATTACGCGCTGCCCTCCCGTCCCCCGTACTTCAACCTCCTCGCCGGTTCGATCCTCGCGGCGGCCGGGGAGGCGTTTTGGCGGTACCAGATCGCCGCCACCTTCCTCAACCTCCTGCCCCTGCTTCCCCTGGCCCTGATGGCGCGGCGCTGGTCGGGAGGGAGGACCCTTGCGGTCCTGGCGGGGGTCCTGCTGGCCCCTTCGTTCGTGCGCATGACCACCTACCCGTGGTCCCGGGGCCTGGCCGCCTTCTTCGTCCTCCTCGGCCTCCACTGCTACGCGCGCTCCGGGTTCGGCCGCCTCCGGCGGGACGCCCTCCTCGCCTTCGCCTTTCTGGGCACCGCGGTCCTGGTCCACTATTCGGCCCTGGTGTACTTCCTCCCCGCCGGCCTCCATTTCCTGTGGCGCTCGCTCGGGGACCGGAAGCGGGCGGCCGGGTTCGCCCTGGCCGTGGTTCTCTGTTGCGGGCTGGTCCTCCCCTGGGCGGGCTGGTCGGCCCTCCGGTTCGGGCCCGATTCCGGCTTCTCGAACACGACGACCGACTGGGCCTCGCGGCGGGGGCCCGCCGGGATGCACCGGGCCCTCCTCGAGAACCTCGGCCACACCCTTCTTCCCCCGGCGCTGTACGATCCGCTGTTTCGGGAACTGCGCGACCCCTTCTATCACATCACCGTGGGCGTCTATTCCAACTCCCTGGTGGGGATCCTCACCCTCGCCTTTTCCCTGGCCCTCATCACGGCGGTCCTGGTCCGGCGGCGGGGGGCCGCCCGGGCCCTCCCGCCGGGGGCGGCGGGATTCTGGGGGTGGATGGTCCCGATGACGCTCTACCTGGGGCTCCTGGTCGTTCCGGAGGTGAACCGGTTCGTGGGATCGGCGCAGGTGTGCCTCCAGCCGCTGGCGCTGGTCGGGATCGCGGCGGGGGCGGCCTGGGTGGTGCGCGCCTCCCCGAGATGGGCGGCCCTCCTCGCGGCCGGGATCCTCGCCGCCGAGAACGCCCTCTTCCACACGGCCTTCCTACTGAGGCAGAGCGCTTTGGACGCCCTGGAAGGACGGCCCGTGGACGGCCCCACCCTCATCAACCTGGAACTGAAGGCCGGCGCCGGCGCGGAGTTCCTCTTCGACCGCGCCCGGCACGCCTGGTCGCTCTTGGCGGCGGCGGCGGTGGCGGGGCTCCTGTTCCTGATGGTCCTTTTCGTCCGGGGCGCCCTGGCGCCCCGGCGCCCCTGAACCCCCTTTCCAAGGCCCGCGGGGGCTGGGTTTTCCGGTCCATCCCCCCGGGGCGCCGTGGTATAGTGTGCCGATGAACGTCGCCGTCCTGGGGGGGGGATTTTCAGGGCTCTATGCCGCCCACCGCCTGGCGGGGCGCGCCCGGGTCGAGGTGTTCGAGGCCTCGTCGGCCCCGGGCGGGCTGGCGGGGCCCGGGGCGGACGGCGGCGGCTTCGACCGCTATTATCATTTCATCTGCCGCACGGACGGGGCCTACCTGGCCCTCCTGGACGAACTGGGGCTGAAGGGGCGCCTGGCCTTCCGCCGCGTCCGGACCGGCCAATTTTGCGACGACCGCCTCCACCCCTTCTCCACCCCCTTGGACCTCCTCGGGTTCTCTCCCGTCCGACTGCCCGACCGGCTCCGTTTCGTCCTCGGGACCTTCGCGGCGCGCAATCGGAAGGAGTGGCTTGACCTGGACCGCGTTCCCGCGCGCCGGTGGCTGGAGCAGACCTTCGGGCGCAAGGGGTACGACGTCATCTGGGCCCCGCTCCTGCGGGCCAAGTTCGGTCCCGAGGCGGAGGAGGTCTCGGCGGCGTGGATCTGGCACCGGATCCACCGCGTCACCCGCTCCCGCCGCGTCCCCTGGGCCCGCGAATCGTTCGCGGCGCTCCACCCCGGGACGGCCGTGGCGCTGGAGGCCCTGGCCGGGCGGCTGGAGGCCCGGGGGGGGCGCCTGCGCCTCTCGGCGCCGGTGGAGCGGATCGCCCCCGTGGACGGCCGATGGACGCTGTGGTCGGGGGGGGAGGCGTTCGGTCCCTACGATGCCCTCCTTTCCACCCTCCCCCTGCCGGTCCTGGGACAAGCGGTGGAGGCGGCGGAGCCGGCCCTGGCCGCGCGGCTGGGCGCCTTCAAGTACCTGGCGGTGCGGTGCGCCGTCCTGCGGCTCAAGCGGCCCGCCAGCCCCTACTTCTGGATCAACGTGAACGACCCCCGCGTCCCGTTCGCCGGCGTCATCGAACTTTCCCACCTCCATCCCCCCGGCCCCTTCCGCCTGGTCTACCTGCCCGCCTATCTGGCCCCCGACGATCCGCTGGCGCGGATGCCGCAGGAGGAGTTCCTGGCGCGGTGCCTGGAGCCCCTGCCGCGCATCCTGGACGGCTTCGACCCCGGAGGGATGATCGAAGCGCGGGTCTTTGGCGACCGGTACGCCCAGCCGGTCTGCACCGTG
Source organism: Holophagales bacterium UBA2201 (assembly GCA_002327305.1). Lineage (GTDB taxonomy): Bacteria > Acidobacteriota > Thermoanaerobaculia > UBA2201 > UBA2201 > UBA2201. Next base: position 12,091 of record DCUZ01000073.1, read on the forward strand.
GGGACGGGCGCGGCCCTCCCCCCGATCGCCCTCCTTCCGGGGCTGTTCGCGTTCGATTCGTTCCATCTGTATCCCGAGGACCGCACCCTCAACGGGATGATCGGCGTGGCCGACCGGGCCGTGGCGGCCCTGGCCGGGGATCAGTAGGACTCCGCCGAGCGCTCCCGAGACAGTTCCCGCTTCTTGATGGCCTCGCGCTTGTCGTAGAGGCGCTTCCCCTTGGCCAGGGCGATCTCGATCTTGATCTTCGGCGGCTTCATGTAGATCTTCAAGGGCACGATGGTGAGCCCCTTCTCCCGGACTTTGCCCTGCCAGCGCTCGATCTCCTTCTTGTGCATCAGCAATTTGCGGTCCCGGTCGGGGTCCACGGGGTCGTGGTGGGCGTGGGGGTAGGGGGAGATGTGGGCGCCGACGAGAAAGATCTCGCCGCCCCGGATCTGGACGAAACTCTCCTTGAGGTTGCCGCGGCCGTCCAGAAGCGACTTCACCTCGGGGCCCAGGAGGGCGATGCCGCACTCCAGGGTCTCGAGGATGAAGAACTCATGAAAGGCTTTGCGGTTCTGGACCAGGACCTTTGATTCCTTCATGGGTCTGGATGAAGGCGATGAACTGGGGGGTCAGTTCGGGGTCGAACTGCACCCCCGCCTTGCTCTTGAGGATGTCGAGGGCCTGCGAGGTCTCCACCCGGGGGCGGTAGGAGGTCTTGCTGGTCATGGCGTCGTAGGCCTCGATGAGGTGGATGATGCGCGACCCGAAGGGGATGGCCTCGCCGAGGAGCTGGTCGGGGTAGCCGCTGCCGTCCCACCGCTCGTGGTGGTGGAGGACGAGGGAATAGACCTCGTGGGGGAAGGGGACGTCCTGGATGAGGTGGGCGCCCACCTTGGGGTGCTGCTGGAGGAGGCGGTACTCGTCGTCGGCGAGGGACTTCTTGTGGTAGAGCTTGGTGTAGTCCAACTCCCGCATCCCCACGTCGTGGAGGAGCCCCGCCAGGGTGATGCGCTCCGTTTCCCGCGGGTCCACCCGCAGGGCGGCGCAGAAGTTGCGGACGATGTCCGCCACCATCAGGGAGTGGAGCTTGAGGGAGGAGCAGGAGGTGAGGCCGGGCTCCAGAAACTTCTCGAGGATGGCGTAGAAGCTCTGCCCGACGAGGAAGTTGTCCACTTCCAGGCGGACCAGGTGCTTGGTGACGGTCAGCATGGGGCCCAGGGCCTGCACCTGGTCGCGGTCCAACTGCTTGATGGTGAAGTAGTTGAAGAAGATCTGCACCTCGGGCTGGAGGACCAGGGCGTGGTTGAGGACGCGGAAGGCGTGGAGTTCGTTCTGCCCCTCGCCCAGGGGGAAGTGCTTCTTGACGAACAGCCCCCCGCCCGGCTCCGCCTTGAGCCGCTGGGTGATGGCGGCGCGCCCCTCCGCGGCGATGCGCTGGAGGATCTCCTGCGGCAGGGCGTGTTTCCCCCCCGTGACCAGGTAGCACCCCTTGGAGGTGTAGATGGAGTAGACCGCCACCAGGAAGTCGGGGTCGGTGAGGTAGAGCTCCACGAGGCGGCAGCAGGCGGTCTGCAGGGCCGCCGTGGGCTCGGTGAAGGGGTTCTGGGTGCGGGGGTCGGGGGCGGTGGTCAGCGCCGCCACCTTGCTGTAGATGTTCTCGATGATGGGGATCTCCTGGGAGGGGCGTCCGATGGGGGGCGCGTCCAGGGAGGGGGGCGGGAGGATCTCCTTGCGCTTGAGGGAGGCCAGGTGCTTGCCGATCTTCATGGAGATCCCGTCGGCGATCTGCAGATCGCCGTCCTCGAACGGGACGCGGCCCGCCTTGTCCCGGATGTCCAAAAAGCCGGCGATCCTCTCCAGATAGACGGGGCAGACCAGCATGCGCGAGGTGTTGGTCATCACGAGGAGGGGCTTGAGGTCCCCCGCCTCGGTGATGCTGTTGATGCAGAAGGGTTTCCGCTCCATGTACAGCGTCTCCACCAGGGCGCCGCTCTTGTGGTGGATCGCGGGGAGCTGGTCGGCCTTGGTGAAGCCGTAGAAGGCCTTGAGATGGAAATCGCCCTCCGGCCCGATGAGGTAGCAGGCGGCCTTGGTCGCCCGCATCTCCTCCAGGCAACTGTACAGGATCTCCTTGAATTTCAGTTCGGCGCTCTTATCCTCGGACATCCTCTATATGATAGCAGTATTTCCTTTTCAATTTCAAAGGGGTATAATTCGGGACGGTATGGCGCGCCCCCTTCTCCTGGCGGGTCTCCTGTGCCTGGCGGCCCTTCCGGCCGCCGCCCAGGAACCCCGCATCGCCGAATTCTCCCTCGCCGTGGAGCACCGGGTCGTCTCCATGACCCTCCAGGTGGAGGACGCCTTCGTCCCGGAGGTGATGGCGCGCATCCGGAGCGGCTTTCCCGTCACCTTCACCTACGATTTCGCCCTTCGGTCGGCCCGGCGGTTCCGCGACCGCACCTGGGCCAGGACCCGCCTCACCGTCACCTGCAAATACGACCCGGTGCGGGTGGAGTACCGGATCAACTACCGCCGAGACGGCCAGCTCTTCGACACCCGCTATTTCCACCAGTGGCCGGAGGCGTCCAGGGCCATGGTCCGGCTGGACCGTCTCGCTCTGTTCGACATTCCGGAGGAGGCGCGGGGGCGGCAGGTCTTCGTCACCGTGGAGGCGCACCTCCTCTCCCGCTCCAAGTGGCTTGTCCTCCCGGACGACCTGAAGGCCCCGGAGGTGTCCTCCACCATCTTCACCACGCATGAGTAGCCGCCCCCCGAAGGTCCCCCTCTATCGCAACCTCACCTTCCTCGTGGGGCTGGTCCTCCTCCTGCTGGTGGTCTCCACCACCTTCTACGCGTTCATCCTCCGCGCCCGGGACCTGCCGGTGTGGCTGGCGGCCAACCGGGTGCTGGTCTTCGTCCTCTGGTACGCCAACATCACCTTCCTCCTGGTTCTGGCCTTCATCATCCTGCGGCAGTTCGTCAAACTGGTCCTGGAGCGCCGCGGGCGCATCCTGGGCTTCCGGCTCCGCACCAAGCTCATCCTCTCCATGATGGCCCTGGTCCTGGTGCCCATCGTCTATCTCTTCATCGTGGCCTCCGACCTCGTCGTGCGGGCCAGCGACCTCCCCCCCGACCTTCCCCGGGTCCTGGAGGGGGGCGAGGCCCTCATCGCCGACTGGGACCGCGCCCGGGTGGAGGGGGCCGCCGCGATGGCCGGGGAGCTGAGGGCCCGCCTGGAGGCGGCGCCGGTGGGGTCCTGGTACCGCGAACTGGAGGCCTTCACCGCCTCCCGGGCGCCCATCGCCGAGGTGTACGAGGAGCGCCAGCTCCTGCTCGCCCTCAGCCGGGTCCCGGAGGTCTCCCCCCACGCCTTCCGCCTGCCGGGCGATTTCCTGGGTGAGGTGGAGCGGGCCGGCGACAGCTTCCTGTGGCTGGAACAGCGGGGCGCCTGGGTCCTGCGGGCGGGGACGGCCATGACCCACCGGGGGCGCGCCTACCAGGTCGTCGCCGGGGAGGTTCCCCCCCCCGCCCTGGCGCGGGCCCGGGCCGACTATCTCGCCTCGGCGCAGTCCCTTTCGCAGGTGGTCCTGCAGAAGGGGCTCCTGGACACCACCCGCACCCTCACCCTCCTCCTCCTCACCCTCAGTGTGGCGTTCGCCGGGGTGTGGATGGGGGCCTATCTCTCCCGTCAATTCACCCACCCCCTGCGGGAACTCCTCAAGGGCACCCGCCTGATCCGGCAGGGGGACCTGGATGTGCGGCTGGAAGCCCCCGCCATGGACGAGTGGGGGGTCCTCTTCAACGACTTCAACGCCATGGCCGAGGAACTGAAGCGCTACCGGGCCCTCCTGGCCGCCGAGCGGGAATACCTTTCCTCCCTCATCGCCCATCTCGCCCACGGCTTGGCCAGTTTCGAGCCCGACGGCACGATCGTCACCGCCAACCCCGCCGCCCGGAGGACGCTCCGCCTGCCGGAGGGCGAGCCCAACCTCTACGCGGGGCTCGCGCGGGCCTGCCCCGTCCTGCTCGCCCCCGTGAAGGAGGCCGTCGAAACGGGCCGGGAGATGCGGAGCGGTGAGCTCGACATCACCCTCCAGGAGGGGATGCGGGCGGCCGTCTCCGTGGTGCGCCTCCCCGGCCGGCGGTGGCTCCTGGTGGTGGAGGACATCACCGCCCTCGTGCGCGTCCAGAAGCAGGCCACCTGGAAGGAGGCCGCCCAGCGCATCGCCCACGAGATCAAGAACCCCCTCACCCCCATCCGGCTGATGGCGGAGCGGCTGAAGAAAAAGCTCGCCGCCGGAGAGCCGGCGCCCCCGGACGCCCAGGGGTCGCTGGACACCATCCTGGAGGAGGTGTCCAATCTCAAGAGCATGCTGGATGCCTTCTCCCAGTTCGCCCGGATGCCCCTCCCCAACCCCCAGCCCTTCGATCTGCGGGAGCTGTTCGCCCAGTTGGAGGAGGTGTACCGGGGCCTCCACCCCGCCCTGCGGTTCACTTTCGCCGTGGCGGAGGGGTTCCCTTCCCTGAAAGCCGACCGGGAGCTGGTCCGCCGCGCCCTGGTGAATCTGCTCGACAACGCGGCCGAGGCGTGCGCCATGGAGGGGGAGGTGAGGGTGGAGGCCGAGGTGGAAGGGGGATGCGCCGTCCTGCGGGTGGCCGACACCGGCCCGGGGGTCCCCGATGAAAACAAGGAGCGCGTCTTCCAGCCCTATGTCTCCAGCAAGGGGAGGGGGTCGGGGATGGGGCTCTCCATCGTGGACCGCATCGCCCGCGACCACGGCGGAAGCGTCCGCGTCTCCGACAATGCCCCCCGCGGGGCGGTGTTCATCCTGACGCTGCCCTTGTAAAGGCGCGGGAACGCTCCCCCACCCGCCCGCCCGGCGTGAAGGCGGATTGGGAATGTGGCGCCGACTCTCCAGTCGGCGGTTTCCCGATCATCCAAAACCGCAGGTCGGAGGACCTGCGCTACACCGCGGGAAGGCAAAATGCGGGAACGCTCCCCCACCCGCCCGCTCGGCGTGAAGGTGGATTGGGAATGTGGCGCCGACTCTCCAGTCGGCGGTTTCCCGATCATCCAAAACCGCAGGTCGGAGGACCTGCGCTGCACCGCGGGAAGGCAAAATGCGGGAACGCTCCCCCACCCGCCCGCCCGGCGTGAAGGCGGATTGGGAATGTGGCGCCGACTCTCCAGTCGGCGGTTTCCCGATCATCCAAGGCCCCAGGTCGGAGGACCTGCGCTATACCGCGGGAAGGCCAAATGCGGGAACGCTCCCCCACCCGCCCGCTCGGCGTGAAGGTGGATTGGGAATGTGGCGCCGACTCTCCAGTCGGCGGCTTCCCGATCATCCAAGGCCGCAGGTCGGAGGACCTGCACTACATCCCACCCACCCCCGAAACTGAATTGGGGTGGGTGGGGGAACTTGAAACCTGGAACTGTTTCTTATGCGCTACTGCAGTTTGAACGACATCGTGACGAGATAATCCATGGCCACGGGGTTGCCGTCCTTGGCGCCCGGTTCGAACTCCCACCGCATCGCCGCCTCGCACGCGGGGGCGACGAACCGGTCGTCGTCGGCCTTGGCCTTTTCGCATTTCACCACCTTTCCCTTTTCATCGATTCGCAACTTCAACGCCACGGTGCCCTGGGCCCGTTCCTTTTTCAAGTCCTCCGGGTAGTTCAGGGCGACCTTGGTCACTACGCGGGGCGGGACCTCGCCTTTCCGGGTGAGGGGGTTGAGGATGCCGATGAGGAAGATCAGGTGGCCGTCGAGGCGGGAGGAGAGGGTGAAGGGTTGGCCCGGCCTGACGACCAGTTCGGCCCCGGAAGGGTCTTTGCCATTGGTGGAGAATTGAAGTGAGATGTGGGCCGTCTCCTTGTCCATGGAAATGGGCTTGAAAGTCGTCTGCACGGTCTCGACCGGAGACCCGTCAGGCATCCCGCTCTGCACCTTGGCGGTCATGCCCACGGGGGTGACGATCCGCGGCGCGCTGACCAGATCCAGGGTCTTGAGATGGAACGTTCGCATGATCTCCTCGGCCACGCCGGGGCCCGCCATGGGGGTCAGTTTCCCCTCGGGAAGGGAGATGACGACGCTCCCGGCCTCCTTTGCATCGTAACCGCCGACGTAGACCTTCAGATCGAGCACCACATCCTGGGCCAACAGCAGGGATGGAAGAAGCAGGATCAAGCAGGTGATTTTCATGGGGTCCTCCTAAGGGGTTTGGATGAAGATGACGGAGCGGGAAGTATTGAGGTTGAAGACGATGACCGACGCGTCGCGGTCCCCGCTCCAGGCGCGGGTGACGACGGGGGTCTGTGTGAAGGGGACGGGGGGCGGGGGTTGGGGGGCGGGGGAGTAGAGCCACACCCCGCCCAGGACGAGCAGGACCAGGCCCGCGGTCGAGGCCAGGCCGGCCCGGACCCGGGCCCGCTTCCGGGCCCGGCCGCGGATGCCGGCCAGCACGGCGTCGGGATCGCGTTTCGGTTCGAAGGTCTCAAAGGGATGCGGCATGGCTCTCCTCCTCCCACTTCAGGATTTTTTGGCGGACGCGGTGGCGGTGGACCCTCAGCGTCGCCTCCGCCATCCCCAGGGTGCGGGCGGCCTCGGGGTCGGTGAAATTGCGGTATTCCGTCAGAAGGAACACCGCCCGTTCCCTTGGGGAAAACGAGCGGAACACGGTCGCGGCCCCCTCGGGGTCCGCCGCCTCCCGACCCTTCCGGACGGGGAGGAGGTGGCGAACGGCGGCCCACAGGCGGCGCCGCCTGAGGGTTTTGAGGCAGGTCCGCGCCAGGATCTTGTAGAAATAGGGGGCCGGGTCCGTTCCTTCGCGCAGGCGGCCGCGGACGAGATAGAACTTGTAGAAGGCGTCCTGGGCGGCGTCCTCGGCCCCGTCCGGCCCCACCATCCCGGCGGCGAACCGGCAGGCCTCGGTGTATCTCTGTTCGAAGAAAGCCCCGAATTCCGCGTCGCTCACACCTGTATTATCCCGCAGAAGTGCGGCTTGTTTACAGAAGAGGGGACGGATGGGCCCTTGAGGGCCGGAAGGCGAAAAGGCCGGGGCCTCGCTCCGGCGGGGCATTCCGCGGAATTTCCCCATGCCGGGGGGGCGCCGCCATGTTCGTTAAAAAATCGGCCCAAACAGGCGTATAATAATGGAGTGAGCGAATCGCTGGAAACCCTGCGGGTGGAGGACCGGGACGCCTGGCGCCGCTGGTTGCGCGCGCACAATAATTCCAGTCCCGGCGTGTGGATCCTCTTTTTCAAGAAAAACACGGGAAAGCAGAAATTCACCTATGAGGAGGCGCTGGAGGAGGCCATCTGCATGGGATGGATCGATTCCATCGTCAAGAGGGTCAATGAGGACCGGTATATGCAGAAATTCACCCCCCGCCGGCCGGGAAGCGACTGGTCGCTGGTCAACCGGAACCGCGCCCGCCGGCTCCAGAAGGCGGGGCGGATGATGCCCTCGGGGCTCGCCGTGGCGGGGCCGTGGATCCACGGCCCCGAGGAGACGCCCCCGGCGCCATCCCCGGATGAGCCGGAGATCCCCCCCGTCCTCGCCTCGGCCTTGAAGGCGCGGAAGCGGGCGGAGGGCGCCTTTGCCAACCTCCCTCCCGGAGAACGGCGCAAGATCGCGCGATGGGTGATGGACGCCAAGCGGGAGGAGACCCAAAAGCAGCGGGCCGCCGAGGCGGCGAAAACACTGGCCGCCGGCGGGCGCCTCGGCCTGAAATGACCGCCGTTCCCCCGGAGGAGCAAGCGACCGGGTCCCGCCTCACCCTGCGCGACGAACTGGCCCTCGACCGCACCCTGCTGGCCAACGAGCGGACGCTCCTGGCCTACATCCGCACGGCCCTGGCCCTGCTCATCGTCGGGCTCACCTTCCTCCATTTCATCGAAACCGGGTTCCTCCGGGCGGCCGGGATGGTCTTCATCCCGGCCGGCCTCCTGGCCGGCGCCATCGGCATGGCCAGGTTCCTCCGCGTCAAGCGGGCGATCGCGCAGGCGCGGCGGAATTAGTTCTGCGGTTTCCTTTGATCGGCGGCGATTTCCGGCTCCGCGCGGAGCGGGCCCGGGACGCGGCCGGGAGATCAGCCCCCCTCTTATAGCTCTTCCATGGATTCCCTGAACGGAAGGACCAGTTGGACGGGGACCACCCGCCGCTCCTTGCGGGTGAAGGTGGAAAGGGTGATGCCCGCCAGCCGGACGGGGACCCGTCCGGCGTCCGTGCGGTCGAGGAGGGTGCGGGCGAGGGCAAAAACCTCCTCGGCCGAGCGGACGAACTCGTCGAGGGTGCGGCGGCGGGTGATGGAGCGGAAGTCGTGATACTTCAGTTTGAGGGTGACGGTGCGGGCCCGGTTCCCCTCTTCCGTCAATTCGGCGAAGACCCGGCGCGCGCACTGCTTCAAATAGTCCTCGATGGCCGAGCGGTCGGTCAGATCGCGCTCGAAGGTGGCCTCCGCGCCCAACGACCTGCGCTCCCACACCGGCGTCACCTCCCGCTCGTCGATGCCGCGGGCGATGTCGTGCAGGTACCGGCCGAAGGAGCCGAATTGCTCCTCGAGGAATTCGAGGGTTTTCGCCGCCAGTTCGGCCACCGTGCGGATGTCCAGGGAGGCGAGGTGGCGGTCGGTCACCTTTCCGATGCCGGGGATCCGGATGACGGGGAGGGGGCGGATGAAGGCCAGCGCCCGCTCGGGGGGGACCACGGTCAGGCCGTCGGGCTTGCGGAAGTCGGAGGCGATCTTGGCCACGAACATCGTCGAGGCCACCCCGGCCGAGGCGGTCAGGCGCGTCCTCTCCAGGATCTTCTTCTTGACGGCCCTGGCGATGCGCGTGGCGCTGGGCTCGCCGGTCTTGTTGGCGGTCACGTCGAGGTAGGCCTCGTCGAGGGAGACGGGCTCAACCAGGTCGGTGACCTCGTGGAAGATCTCCCGGATCACCTCCGAGACCGCGTGGTACTTCTTGAAATCGGGCGGCAGAAAGACGCAGGTCGGGCACCGGCGGTACGCTTCGGCGCACGGCATGGCGGAGCGGATGCCGAACTTGCGCGCGACATAATTGGCGGTGGTCACCACCGAGCGGCTGTTGGGCGGTCCTCCCACCACCACCGGCCGCTCGCGCAGGTCGGGGCGGTCCAGCAGTTCCACGGCGGCATAGAACATGTCCATGTCCACGTGGATGATCTTGCGGACGGGGGCGGGGCTGGTCACAACAAGTGGAGTTATTAGGAAAAATTGGGGATGCTTATTCCCAAAACGATCAATAGAATCAATGACACTCCCAAGAAAGTAATTGCATGCTTTATTTTGTTGTGTGCGCTGCGCTTTTTAAAGAGATCGTAGGCCATCAACAGCAACAAACCAATTAGAATGGTCACAAAATAACAGCCCATAATGAGCACGCTTGGTTCCGCATCAGAGCCGCGCAGCAAGTAGCCGCCCAGATAGATCGTTCCAGGGAAAATAATAGCTGAAGAGATAATCGCATAAATAAGCATCGGCACAAATCCCAAGAAGTCTCCGACATCAGGCAATGCGCCCCATTGATCCTTATTAATCTCCATCCGGTCATTCTTCTTGTCGTCCATAAGATATGCTGATCATAGAACTTTAGAACAAAGAAGTCAAAGCAATCGGCCTGGTCTCGGACTAACTCTTTGATAGAATAATCCAATGTCCGAGTGCCAATGCTTCGATATCGGGCTCTAAAGGAGTTCCATCATGACCGACCATCCCGACCTTTTCACCCTGTTCCCCGCCGCGGAGGAGATCCCCGCGGCCCACCGCCTGACCCTACCCCTCGACCAGCGGCGGTGGCTGGTGGACGGGGAGTTGCGGACCTGGGACGGCCCCGTCCAGTCCGTGGTCTCCCCCATCCGCCTGCGCGGGGGCGGCGCCTTGAGTCCGTGCGTCCTCGGAAGTGTGCCGTCCCTTTCGGAAACAGAGGCCCTGGGGGCTCTCGATGCCGCGGTCCGCGCCTGGGACTGCGGGCGGGGCGCGTGGCCCACCATGCCGGTGGAGGGGCGCATCCGGTGCGTGGAGGAGTTCGTCTTCCGGATGGGGGAGCGCCGGACCGAAGTGATCAACCTCCTGATGTGGGAGATCGGGAAAACGCTCAAAGATTCCGAGAAGGAATTCGACCGGACCGTCGAGTACGTGCGCGACACGATCGAGGCGCTTAAGGAGCTGGACCGCGCCTCCTCCCGGTTCACCATAGAGCAGGGGATCCTGGGGCAGATCCGCCGCGCCCCCCTGGGGGTGACCCTCTGCATGGGCCCCTTCAACTACCCGCTCAACGAAACCTTCACCACCCTCATCCCCGCCCTCATCATGGGCAACCCGGTGGTCTTCAAGCCCCCCAAGCACGGCGTGCTCCTGTTCGGCCCGCTCCTGGAGGCGTTCCGGTCGGCCTTCCCGAAGGGGGTGGTCAACACCGTCTACGGCGAGGGGCGCATCGTCATCCCGCCGTTGATGAGCTCGGGCCGGTTGGACGCCTTCGCCTTCATCGGGACGAGCCGGGTGGCGAACCAATTGAAACAACAGCACCCCAAACCCCACCACCTCCGTTCGGTCCTCGGGCTCGACGCCAAGAACCCCGCCATCGTCCTCCCCGACGCCGACCTGGACCTGGCGGCGGCCGAGTGCGTCCTGGGAGCGCTCTCGTTCAACGGCCAGCGGTGCACGGCGCTGAAGATCCTCTTCGTCCATTCTTCGGTGGCGGAGAAATTCCTCGAGAAGCTCGCCGCCGGGGTGGACGCCCTGAGGCCGGGGATGCCGTGGACGCCGGGGGCGGCGATCACCCCCCTGCCGGAAGAAGGCAAGACGGAGAAGCTGGCCGCTTTCGTGGACGAGGCGCGGGGGTTCGGCGCCCGCGTCGTGAACCCCGGCGGGGCGCGGGCGTGCGAGTCGCTCTTCACTCCGGCGGTCGTCTATCCGGTGGACCGGAGGGCACGCCTCTGGAACGAGGAGCAGTTCGGGCCCATCGTCCCCGTGGTCCCCTTCGGCGATGTCGCCGAGCCGTTGGAGTATGTCGTGGAGTCCGACTTCGGCCAGCAGGTGAGTTTGTTCGGCAATGATCCGAAGGCGCTGGCGCGCCTCATCGACCCCCTCGTCAACCAGGTGTGCCGCGTTAACCTCAACAGCCAGTGCCAGCGCGGCCCCGACACCTTTCCCTTCACCGGGCGCAAGGACTCGGCCGAGGGGACGCTCTCGGTGACCGACGCGCTCAGGGTCTTCACCATCCGCACGCTGGTGGCGGCCAAGGCGACGGGGCCGAACAAGGCGATCCTGAAGGAGATCCTGGAGAAGAGCCACTCGCGGTTCCTGTCGACGGATTTCATTTTTTAGCGTTATCTTGTAGGGGCACAGCATGCTGTGCCCCCACGGGGTCATCGTTGCGCTGGAGGTGTTCATGGAAATCGTCCTGGAGATCATGCTCGGCATCGCCCTGGCGGCGGCGTGCGGGTTCCGTGTCTTCGTCCCCATGCTGGTGATCAGCATCGCCGCGCTGTCGGGGCACCTGCAGTTGTCGGGCGGGTTCGAGTGGCTGGGGACCTGGCCCGCCCTGGTCGTCTTCGCCGTGGCCACGGTGCTGGAGATCGCCGCCTACTACATCCCCTGGCTGGACCATCTCTTCGATTCCGTCGCCGGCCCCGCGGCGGTGGTGGCGGGGATCGTGGCCGCCTCCTCGGTGATGCATGGGATGGAGCCGTGGCTGAAGTGGACGCTCGCGGTCATCGCCGGGGGCGGGGCGGCGGGGATCGTCCAAGGGCTGACCACGGTCACCCGGCTGGCCTCCACGGCGACGACCGGTGGGCTGGGCAATCCCGTGGTGGCGACCGGGGAGGCGGCGGGGGCGGTCGGGCTCTCGGTTCTGGCGGTCGCGCTCCCGGTGGCGGCGTTCTGCGCGGTGATGATCGTCCTGTTCCTTACGGTCCGCTGGGGGGTGCGCCGGCTGAGGCGCGAGAAGGCGGCGTCCCCTTAAGACGCGCAAACGGGCAAGGGTCGAGTCGCGAATGGGCGCCCCCTCGCCCGGGGGCGGTCGTCCATGTCGGGATGGGCGGGGGAGCGTTCCGGCCTTCCGGCTTTCTGGCTTTCCGGCGGTTTGATGTACAATGCCGCGATGATTGAAATTCCGGGGGCCGGATGAGGTCCCTGCTCCGTTTCGCCTTCCCCGGCGGTTTCGTCCTGGCCGCGGCGGCTCTCTTCTGGAGGCCGGTGGCCGCTTCCGATTGGATGGCCTCCGTGGGGCCCCTCTTCGCCACCCTCCTGTGGGGCCTCGGCGTCCTCCTGGCGCTTCTGTTCAAGCAGGTGCGGGCAGCCGTCATCCAGGGGGGGCTCATCCTCCTTTGGGCCGCCATCGGCGCGGTGGGGTTGGGGGACGACGCCCTCCTCTACCGCTTCCTCCTGGTCCACCTCCCCCTTGCCGCCCTTCTCGTCCTGGTCCTTCCCCAGCAGGGTCTCCTGCGCGCGGACAAGGGGCTCGCGGTCCTCGTATTCGTCCTTCATCCGGCCGCGGTGACGCTCCTCCTCACCTCCCGTCCCGAATGGGCGGCCGCCGTGGTGGACTGGCCCCCCCTGCTGTGGACGGCGCGCCTCCTCGCCGGGGCCCTCCTCTGGCTCCCCGCCCTGGCCCTCGCCCTTTGGCGGTGGCGCCGCAGGGGGGATGTCATGGATGCGGGGCTGTTCTGGGCTTTTCCCGCGGTATGGCTGGGCCTGCTGTGGATGCCCCGGCTGGACGCCGCGCGGATGGCGTGGCTGGCCGGCGGCGTCATCCTCATCCTCGCGGTACTGGAAAAGGCCTACCGGTTCGCCTACCGGGACGAACTGACGGGGATCCCCTCGCGCCGGGCGATGGCGGAGCAGGTGGAGTCGCTCGGCGGGCAGTTCGCCGTGGCCATGGTGGACATCGACCATTTCAAGGCGATCAACGATACCTACGGTCACGCGGTGGGGGACCAGGTCCTGCGCAAGGTGGCCTCCCGGGTGGAGGCCGTGGGCGGGGGCGGGAAGGCGTTCCGGTACGGGGGGGAGGAGTTCGCCGTCCTCTTCCCGGGCAAGACCCGGCGGGAGGCCATTCCCCACCTGCAGGCGATGCGCCAGGCCGTGGAGAAGGACCTCTTCGTCCTCCGCCACTGGACCCGCCCGTCGAAACAGCCCAAACGGCCCATGAAGACCTCGGGGCGAAAGGCCTCCTCGCAGAACATCAAGGTCACGGTCAGCGTCGGGGTGGCCGAATCGGGCGGGGAACTGGCCGCACCCCACGAGGTGGTCAAGGCGGCGGATAAGGCCCTCTACCGGGCCAAGGACGCGGGGCGCAACTGCCTGGTGACGGGGTGAGCCGGCCGGCGGCCCCCTCGCTCCTTGGCGTGATCGGGTGGAGCATGCTGGCCGGGGCCCTCGCCCTCCTCCTGTCGGGTTGGCTGGGTTTCAAACTCGTCGCGCTGGCGCGGACGCCCGGCGCCCTAATGGTTCCTCACGGTCCCGGAGAGGGGATTGATCTCAAGGGGCTGATCCGGCCGGTCGAGGGGGCCCTGCTCGTCCTCTCCTGGGTGCAGGTCCTCCTCGCGCTCCCATCGGCCGTGATAAGCGTGGAGTTCCTCAAGCGCAAGCGCTGGGCCCGGGCGGGGATGGAGGGGCTGACCTGGGCCGTCATCCTCTTCACGGCCGCCCTCCCCCTGTTGGTGGTCCCGTTCTGGAACGGCCTGCTCCGGGAGGCCCTGTTGCTGGGCCCGGGCTCCCCCCTGCCCGGGCCCCTGCGGATGGTCACCCTCTCGGCGGCGGTCCTCCTGGTCGTCCTCCTGGAGATTCCCCTGTTCATGATGCTCCGGTCCCTTCGGTCTTCCGGTTTGCGCAGGGCCTGCGTGCTATAATTTGCAAAATCCCCCAAATGGGGGATGAGGCGCGACGAATAATGATGTACCCTTGGGGTCATGACGCACGCGCCGGGAGGCCGATTGCCCGTGGGCGAACGCCGGAACCACAAGCGCTATCCCGTGGAGGAGAAACAGGTCCTCTGCAAGATGCTTTATGCCTCCGAGGCCCGCCTGGGCAACATCAGCGTGGGCGGGGCCCTCATCCATCTCAACAAACGCCTGCGGATCGGCCAGGAGTATGTCGTGGCCCTCGGGACGGGGGACGCCGCCGTCACCCTCAAGGCCGCCGTGGTGCGCGAGCGCCTCGCGGGTTTCGACAAGAACGAGAAGGGGGAGTCGGTCCCCCGGTACGAGGTGGGGCTCCAGTTCGAGAACGTCCTCACGGGCGAGGGGGCGAGGCTGGTGGAATTCATCCAGGACAGCCCCGGCGTCCGCAAACTGAACGTCCGACTGCGCGGGACCCGCGTGGAATTGGGGCGGCCCGAGACCTCCGCCGTGGTGGGGCTCCACGATTTCTTCCAGGTGAAAAAAATCGGGGTGGGGGGGATGCTCATCGAGACCCCCGCGCGGCTGGAGGCCGACGCCCGGTTCCACATGGAGATGCGTTTGTCGGACGAGGACGGGGAGGTGAGTTTCCTCGGGCGGGTGACCGGTTCCAAGCCGGTGGCGGGGAGCAAACCGCCGGTGTACGACACCGGGATCCAGATCCTCCACATCGCGGCGCGCGACCGGAAGGTCCTGGAGGGCTTCGTCAATTCCCTCAAGGACAACGGCCGGAACGGGCCCCGGACTTGACCCGCGGCCCCGCCGGTGCGCTATAATCATCATCCGATCATCCACAAGGAGGCCCCATGACCCAGGACCGTTGGTTCGTGACCCAGGACGGCGCCCAACTGCCGGGCGACTACGACCGCGAACAGGTGGCCCGGATCCTCGCGGAACGGGCGCAGTGCGTCTTCCTCGTCTGGAAGGAGGGGATGGGGCAGTGGGCCGATCCCCGCCAGTTGCCGGAATTTGCCCCCGCCCCCCCGGCCGCGGCCCCCGCGGCCCCTCCACCCGCGCGCCCCTACGCGCCCCGCCCGGCCCCGGCCATGGAGCCGGCCGGCTTTTTCAAGGCCCTCTTCGACATCCGGTTCAACGAGTTCATCACCCCCAAGATCATCGGCATCGTCTATGTGATCGCCATGGTCCTGGTGGCGGTGGGGTTCCTCTTCATGGTCTATTCGGGGGGAAAGAGCATCGTCCTCTCCATCAAGTACGAGATGGCGCGGATGGCCGTGGTCGGGTTGTTCGTGCTCATCCTGGCGCCGGTCCTCTCCGTCCTCTATCTCGCCCTGATCCGGATGCTCCTGGAATTGACCATGGTCCTTTTTAAGATCAAGGACAACACGACCGCGCTGTTGAAAAAGTAGCGGAGGGCGGTCAGCGGTCGCTACCGCGTCTTCACCACCGTCGTCCCGGCGATCATGTCGTGAAGGCCGCGCTTGCGGTCGGTGAAGGCGATCATGATGAAGCCGATGTAGAGGGTGAACCCGTCCACGATGTAGCCCAGGAAGCGCATGAAGGCCGTCCCCCATCCCATTGGCTCCATCCCGTCCTCCCGGACGATGCGCAAGCCGAGGATCTTCTTGCCCGGCGTCCCGCCCTTGACGGCCCAGAAGTAGAGGATGTAGAAAAGGCCCAGAAGCGAGACCAGACCGTAGATCGCCACGGTGGCGGCGATGAAGGGGCCGGGCTGTTGGCGCAGTTTGGCCAGGATCACCATGCCGGGGACCATGACGATGCCCACTGCGACCCCCAGGATCAGCGAGTCGAGAACATAGGCCAGGAGCCGGATCCAGAACCCGGCGTATTCCCGCGGGCCGGCCGCGGGGAGGGGCGGGCGCGGATAGGCGGGACGGATCTGGGGCGGAAGGGGAGGGGTCGGGTGGCTGGCGTAAGGCGGGGGGGGAGGGGCCGCCATCGTCTGGAGCGGCGGGGCGGCGGGTCTGGGCGGGGGTGGAGAGGGTGGGGGGGCGTATGCCGGAGGCGGGGGAGGCGGGGGAGCGGCCACGGCGGCCGGCTGCGGCGGGGGGGAGGGCGGGAGGTAGGATTTCAGGGCCTCCACCCCCATCATCACCGTCCTGGCCTGGTCGGGGGGGAGGACGAAGCGCAGGGTACAGCCGCCCAGGCGGATCTCGTCGCCGTCCTGCAGGAGGACCTCGGTCACGCGCCGGCCGTTGACCCAGGTGCCGTTGGAACTCCCCAGGTCCCTCAGCATCATCCCTTGCGGGGTGGGGACGAGGCGGGCGTGGTTGCGGGAGACGGCTTTGTCGTCGAGGGGGATGGCGCACCCCTTGTCCCGGCCCAGGCCGACCTCCCTCTCCCCCACCTCGACGGTCCAGGTTTTGGGTCCTCCTTCGAGGGACTGAGTGATCTGCAAGACCGGCATCGCGGCCTCCTTCGGCGGCCGGCCCGGCCGGCCTTAAGTCGTTGTAAGGCAAGGATATCAGATGCGGGGGCCCCGGTCAATCCCCCACCGCTCCAAACCCGATTGACAAGGGGAGGGAATCGTGATATAGTATCGCTGGGTCAACAGAGGTATCCGGGTTGTAGAGACAAACCGCAACGGCGCCTCGTTCGCGGTTATTTTTTTACCCCGAAGCCATCTGGACCTGAAAAAAAATAAAGGAGATTCACGCAACATGGCAAATGGTAAAGTGAAGTGGTTCAACGACGCAAAGGGCTACGGTTTCATTACCGGCGACGACGGCACCGACGTCTTCGTGCACTACAGCTCGATCCAGGGCCAGGGCTTCAGGTCCCTCTCCGAGGGACAGGCCGTCACCTACGACGTGGAGAACGGCCCCAAGGGGCCTCAGGCCACCAACGTC
This sequence comes from Holophagales bacterium UBA2201, assembly GCA_002327305.1. GTDB lineage: Bacteria > Acidobacteriota > Thermoanaerobaculia > UBA2201 > UBA2201 > UBA2201. The sequence goes on from DCUZ01000073.1 coordinate 28,830, forward strand.
CGCAAGCTGTAACCCCCGACCACGACAGCCCAAAACCCCTCCCTTCGGGAGGGGTTTTTTGTTGTAATTTTCCTCCATTTGTGGCAGAATTCACACGCGCCAAACCAACGAAAAGGAGGTTGTCAGAATGGCCAAGTATAAAATCGCCCTGATGCCCGGTGACGGCGTCGGCAACGACGTCATGGAGGCGGCCCGGATCGTCCTGGACAAGATGGGCCTGGACGCCGTGTACAGCCATGTGGACATCGGCTGGGAGTTCTGGTGCAAGGAGGGCAACCCCCTGCCCGACCGGTCGATCGAGGCCCTGAAGAAAACGGATGCCTGCCTATTCGGCGCCATCACCTCCAAGCCCAAGGAGGAGGCCGAGCTGGAGCTGGTTCCCGAGCTGAAAGGGAAGGGACTGGTCTACTTTTCCCCCATCGTCCGCCTGCGGCAGGAGTTCAACCTGCGCACCAATCTCCGCCCCTGCAAGGCCTTCAAGGGGAACCCCCTCAACTACAAGGAGGGGATCGACATGGTGGTGTTCCGCGAGAACACCGAGGGGCTCTATGTCGGCATGGAGTACCACCCCGTTCCGCAGAAGGTGTGGGATGTGATGGTCGAGACCCTGCCCAAGCAGACGAAGCGGTTCGCGGAGATGCCCCTCAAGGACGCCGCCATCTCCATGCGCTATATGACCCGCCCGGGATGCCGGAACATCGTCACCGACGCCTTCGAGTTCGCCAAGAAACACAACCGCAAGAGCGTGACACTGGTGGAGAAGCCCAATGTCCTGCGCGAAACCGGGGGCCTGATGACCCGCACGGCCCGCGAGGTGGCCAAAGGGTATCCCAGGATCCCCTTCTATGAGGCCAACATCGACGCCATGTGCATGTGGCTCCTCAAGAACCCCTTCGATTACGACGTTCTGGTGTGCGAGAACATGTTCGGCGACATCATCTCCGACCTCTGCGCCCAATTGGTCGGCGGCCTGGGGTTCGCCGCCAGCGGCAACATCGGGGACCAGTACGCCGTCTTCGAGCCCACCCACGGCTCGGCCCCCAAGTACGCCGGCAAGTACAAGGTCAACCCCATGGCCATGATGTTGACGGTGAAACTGATGCTGGACTGGCTGGGGGAGTCGGCCGCTGCCGACGCCCTGGAAAACGCCATCGCCGGGGTCATCGCCGAGGGACAGGTGCGCACCTACGACATGGGCGGGTCCTCCACCACGCTCGATGTCGGGAAGGCGGTGGCGGCGCGGCTGTAACTGCGGAAGCCGGAAGCTGGGTGGGGGTGGGAGCGTCCCCTTTTCGCCGCCGGACGGCAGACAAGCATCCGGGGAGGCCTTGGGCCTCCCCGGATTTGTGTTCAGGCCGGCAGAACTATTTCAAGGTGATCGTCGCCTCGGCCGTCCCCGGGTAGGGAAAGGCGTCGTTGCAGAGGTCCACCACCCCGGTGACGCGGACCTTCTGGCCCGGCTTCAATTCCAGCGCCTCCATCGGCAGGCGCAGGCGCATGCGGCGGGAGTCCGGCGGTTTCACCCAGTCCGCGCTTTTGAACGCCCCGTCCACCTCCAGTTCCCACGCCGGATAGACCCCCTCGGGAAGCTCGGCGTAGTCGTCCCCCTTCTCCACCATCGCCTCCAGCATGGGGCCGTCGATCCATCCGCCCTGGTCGCCGCGGGCGAGGGAGGTGGAGATCTCGTCGGCCCGCAAGCACCACTCCGCCCCGTTCATCCCCGGATCGAACTGGGGGTCCCCCTCGAGTCCGGTCTTGGGATTGGCGTCGGCGTCGAGATAGATCTTGACGCCCGCGCTGTAGTTCTTGACGCCGTCCTTGCCGAACCCTCCGAGGTATTCCCGGATGGGCTTCGGATAGGCGACGACGGCGACGAGGTCGGTCCCTTCCGCCTCCACCGTGAAGGCCACGGCGCCCATCTTCTTGCACTTCACCGTGAGCGTGGGCTCCCCGGCGGCCGCACCGGCGGCGATCAGGAAAGCAACGATGACCATCACCAGGATCCATTGAGTTCTCATGGGACCTCCTTTCATCCTTCGACTGGTTCTAATGTAGCACAACCGCACGCCCGCAGACGGGCGCGGTCTCACCGGGTGCGCTGATCGACGCGGCGAACGGCGAGTCCGGAAGGGTCGTCGATGGAGTCCAGATAAAGGACCTCGCCCGTGGCAGAATCGAAGATCCAAGCCCCTTCCGTCGCGCCGTTGCCCGCCACTTTGGGCACCGCCGTCCAGACGCGGGGACGGCCCACCCCGGCGGGCAGATGGTCGTAGAGGTTCTTCCGGACGGGCTGCACCTTCGCCTTGCGCGGCTGGAGTGCCCCCTTCAGAACCGCCATCGCTCCCGTGCCCGTGTCCAGGATGAGGACATCCTGGGTGGCCCCGCTCCCGTTGAAGAGAGGGACGGGGACGAAGCGCCGGGGGGTCTTGACGGCGGCCTGGTGAGGGAAGTGATCGAAAAGGTTGATCGGGTACCGGGTAACGGTCAACTGATCGGGTCGGCGCTCCACCCCGCCGACATGGTAGAGGACGCCGGCGGCGTTGTCGGCCAGGAGAAAGGCCTCCGTGGCCTCGTTCCCCGCCTGAAGGTCCAGGGCGGAGACCGTCCCCTCCATGCGCGGAAGGGAGGTCACGGATGAGGCGGCGGGCGTTGAAGGGAGATTCCCCATCTTCGGAAAGTACAGGGCCCTCCCCGTGGCGGCGTGGTAGAGATAGGCCCCCTGGGTCTCTCCCGACGAGGCCCTCTGCATCAGGAGGGCGAAGTTGCCGTCGGGAGCGGCCAGGGCGGCAGCCAAGTTCCCCGCAATCTTCCGCACGGTCCCCCGGTAGGACTGGCTCTTCAGATCGGCGTAGTAGGCCATGGCCCCGGTGGTCGAATCCACGAGGAGGAGGGCCGTGACATTCCCGCTGCCGTCCCGGATCTCCCCCGCGAGAACCTGGCCCGGCCCGGCCGGGGTTCCCGGCGTTCGGTCCAGGGCCGCGAAAATGTTCTGGTTCATGGTGCGGGTCCTCACGGAGAGGGGATCGCGCTTGACCCGGTCGATGAAGAAGGCATTCCCCGTGTCCAGGTTGATGAAAAAGATCCCCTTGGTGGAGTCGTCGTTGTCGTACTTGGGGAGGGCGAGGATGGGACATACCAGGGAGGGGGAGGCGGCGGATTCGATATCCGTCGGTGAGGCGGCTGCTGCCGCCCCGGGCTGGAAGTCCCCCGTGATTGTGAGGTCCAAGGTCCCGGTGTTGTCGTGGAATAAATCGTCGTTGAATCCGAAATGGAGCCAGCCGTCGGCGGGAGCCGTGAAGGTGACGCCGGTCACCCCCGCGTCGAACACCGTCCCGTTGAACTGGCCGAGAAGGCGCATCAGGGGAAGGCCCTGGATCGGCATGCACGGCTTGTTCATCGGATAGGAGCCCTGGCCGGCGGGGCCCACCTTAGGGAAGGCGCCGCCTGCCTGGACGGCGCCTTCGGCCCGGAGGGCCACCATCTGGCCCGCGCGGAGAAAAACCGTCTGGACGGGGGGCGTTCCGTTGCGGCTGCACATGTCCTTCAGAGGCATGGCCGTGGCGGGGATGGTGAAGGCGGTTCCCGGAGAGGCCGGCACCATCACCCACCCTTCCGCAACTTCCTCCGGCCTGGCCGTGGGGGCAGTGGCCGATGACGGGGGAGGGGGGGAGGGGACCGCAGCGGAAGGTGGCGTCTCCCCGGCGGCGGGCGCAGCCGCCGAGGCCCTGCATTGGCGGTCCAGCTCCCCCCGGGCCTCCTCATACGACGCGAAGGTGCCGTAGACGACATCGCCCGGCCGAATGCCCTCCACGCCGACGACGACAAGGCATCCCCCGGGGGCCGGACGGTTCAGGGCGATGAACTGCTGAGGAGGTGGGGGTGGTTGGGACGGGGGGACGGGAGCGGCGGTTGGGCGGCCGGCCGGTACGGGGGATGGGGGTTCGAACGCCGGGACGGCCGCGGCGGGGGCGGCAAAGAGCGCCGGATCATCAAACAATGGCTCGGGTGCGGGAAGGTCAAAGAGGGACCGGGCTGGGGAGGAGGCCGGATCGAACGGGGTCTCCATCACGCCGGAGGCGAGCACCGTCGCGGCCTTCCCCGCGGTGAAGACGGTCTCGGATCGCGCTGTCTTGGCCCGGACGCGTCCCTCCAGGACCTGGACCTTCACGCTTCCCCCTTCCCGGACCTCCACCGTCCAGAGCGTCCCCTCGGAGGTGAAGGAGCCGGCCGGGGTGACCACCGTGATCCTACCGCTCACCCCCATCAGGCCCTGCAGGACCTGGACCTCGGTGGGGGAATTGAACCGGAAGGCGGTGCCCTCGGGAACGGAAAGCTGGACCAGTTCCCCCCGTTCCGTGTCCGCCATCATAACGAGGAAGGAATTTTTCACGACCTGGATCTCTTCCCCGGGCAGGAGTGCGTGGAGCGTCGCCGTTCCCGCCGCGGTGACGGCGCGACCGTTGACGGTGAAGACGCCCCCCGCGGCGGTGCGGGGCATGATGGAGATCTCGGGCTGGTCCGTGCAGGGGACGATGTTGAACCGGCGGGCCGTTTCCAACACCGCGCCCGAAGCGGGACTGCCGTGCTTCTCCTTCAGGACGATCCACTCGCGCATCGTTCGGGCGGGGACCCACTGCGCGAACCAGGCGTCGTCCTTTTTCGCGAGCATCACCCGGAGATAATCCCCGAAGACGAGGGGCGCGCCGAAGGCGATCCCGGACCCGTAGAGGGATTTGAGAAAGGTCGTCTGGATCCCCTCGATCCGGCACCCCCCCGAATGGGCCAGGGTCCGGGCCCTTTCGTCGGTGTCGAAGTCGGTGAGATAGCCGCGGTCGTAATAGACCGATTCCTTGAACTCCGGATGGCGGGTCTTCAGGAAATGGAACATCAGGAACGCGAAGAAATCGGCGGTAGCCTCGTTGAAGGAGGCGACCCTTTGGGCCAGGTCCGAGGTGTTCTCCGGAGGTTTCCATGTGGTGTGTTTCGATCCCATTCCCTTGAGCAGGTTGTAAAAGAGCTTCAGTTTGGCCGCCTCCACCAGGCGGGTGTGGATGAAATGCCCCATCTCGTGGAAGAGGATGGCGTAGGCCGGGTCGGCGTCGTGGAGGGGGGAGGCGACCAGGTAGGGGTTGGCGTCCCAATAGTCCCTCCGGGTCCCGGGGATCTGGATCCGCTCGGGGGGATCGAACTCCGTCATCGAGTAGTTGGGGACCGTGCCGGTGTACCCCTCGGCGAATCGCAGGCGGTCCAGGTCCCCCAGAAGGCCGCCGCGGGCCGCCGGAGTGAGGGGCATGGCTTCGATGAACTCCCGGACATAGCCCTTGACGCGCGCCTCGTGTTCGAGGGGGGTGAGCAGGTCCACCTTGCCCATCTCCAGGACCGTCCCCGCCTTCAGTTCCCCTTTGAGGGGGATGTCGAGGCGGCCCCGCGCACCCTCGGCCCAGTAAAGATGGAAAACGTCCCGGATCTTCGGATACTCCCCCGAAGCGGGGATTCGGGCCAGGACAAAGAACTCCCCCTCCGGGACGGTCCGGCGCTCGCCGGAGGCGAGGTTCGACCCGAGGATGTGGGCCGTGGGGGGCATGAGCCGGGGCGGCGATTCGTTGTACCGGGACTCCATGTCCGGTCCCACGGTGACGCCGCGAATGAGGGCCAGGCCCAGGGGAAAGGCATCGGATCGCGATCGAACCGGAGGACTGGCGGTGCTCTCGTCCAGGGAGGCTTCCAGGACCACGGCCAGCGGCACGGCGTCCAGGAAGGCGGCGTCGTCCTCTATCGGCTTGCGGATCGTCAGTGTGGTCGTGAAGGTTCCCGAGGCGTCCAGCCGGAAGGTGCGGTCCGCCAGCGAGACGAATGGGGCCCGGTGGCCGTCCACGATCGCCAGCGTTCCCGTCGCCCCCGCCAGGGGGCGCCCCGCCGCGTCCCCGCCGCGGACCATGATGGCGGCCCGGCCCGGCACCGGGATGAATCCCGCTTCACCGCAGGTGATCGTGAGGGCGGCCGGGTCGGCCTCCCCGAGGGCGAGGACTCCCTCCGCCGTCTCGAAACCGTCGTCGGCGGCGCGCACCCGTACGGAGGCCTCCGACGGCGCCTGGGCCAGGGCGGCGGCGGGAAAGCCGGCCGGAACAAAGAGAACGACGATAATAAGCCCGGCCAACGCGTTGGCGTTGGATCGGATGTGGCAGGATCCGGCGGTCATGCAGTCCCTCCTTCGGCCCTTTCCCTCATCGAAGCCACGGGTAGGTGCTCCGCAATCGTTCAACGAGGGGAAGGAGTTCGCCCTTCTCGGCGGCCCAGTAGGCTTCCACGTCCTTCAGCGCCTTCCTGCAGGGTTCGATCCTCGAAAACTCCTCCCGCATCCACTCGATCTGCCCCCGGAGCTTCGCTTCGTCGGAGAAGGTGCACTTGCCCGGATTGGCACGGCAGGTCTTGTTGGCGGATTCGACCCTATGCGGTTGGATGGGAAAGCTGCCCTTGTCAAAGAGGCCGCGAAGTCCGTTCATGTACTCCCCCACGGAGAACATGCAGTTGAGGTTCAGGGCATGCAGCTGCTGGGAAGCATCCCTAATCCGGGATATTCCGGCCCGGTCCGAATCCTGGATCGTGTTGCCCGGTTCAAAGCGTTTTTCGATGTATGTGGCGAGTGTTCTGAAAAGTGCATCCGCCTCATCCTCAATTTTTATCCTCCGTCCCTCCAGGGTGACCATGGCCTCCTCTTTCGGCGCATATTCCGCTGCAGCCGCTGCGAGCTGATCCTTGCACTGGGGGCAGAACTCCTCGAAGTGGGACCTGTCGGAGGAGAGACTACCCACCCAAGCGGGGAGAGCACGAAGAAGCGTATGGTAGTAGGTCTCGATGGCGCTGGTAGAGACGGGGGCCGAGCCGTAGTCCGGAACCTCCTCTTTTTTCCTTAACGCACATTTGACCTCCATCATCCCTTTTGCGCGGGCGTCGGCCAGAGTGGGGTCATCTCCCAGTCCCACGGGGACCGCGGTGAGGAGGAGTGCCCTCGTGTCCTTCTTGAAGGGCAGCGTCGCCGACACCGGTCCGGACGATCCGGTGACGGATCCGTGAAAGACATGCGGCTGGGGGATGTAGGCCTGCGATCCGAATTTCTCCATCGAAAAGACGGGCACCTGGAAGGGCAGCGTCGCGCCGTCCCCCGGCGTGAAGGTGACGGTGCAGTCCACCGTCGCCGCACCGTCCGGGTCGCGCTCGGCCGGAGTGACCTTGAATATCCGGGCCTCCCCGGGGGGCATCGACAGGGGGGGAAGATCCATCGGCCAGGGATTGGAGACGCCTGCCGTCGATACGGACAGATCCTGGGGATTACCCATGAGAAAGGGTATCTTGCGGTTCAACCGCGGATCGATTGCCTTCCCTCCATCGAGGAGAAAGGCGAAGGAAAAGGCCTTCCACGCCTCGGAGAGCGAGACGGGGTCACCCCCCTCCTTCGGCATCTGCCTTCCCCGCCGGGCGACGGCCCGTCTCACCGCCATATAGGCCGAACGGGCGGCATTATTCTCGACCTGCCTCTGGCACTCGCCCAGGATGTCGGCCATGATCTCCTTCCCGTAGCGGCGGGTCAGAAAGTTGAAAAAGAGGCCGGTGCTGTAGCCATCCGAAGGATTCGAGAGGCGCTGAAGCCCCGCGGGGTAGAGTTCCTGGTTCAGGATGGGGTCGTTGTTGCCGGGGATGAAGGCGGGGTCGTCCACGAAGGAGATTTCCGCGGCGGTGGAGAGGGCTTCGTTGAGCCAGCCGTAGTGATTCCCGCCGCCGGCGAGCGTCCATGACGACAGGTTCCCCTGGTACAGGGGCTGAACGTGATGAAAGAGTTCATGAACGAGACTGGCCCCCAGGCGTCGACGGTCGTATTCCGGAATATTGGACGGCAGGTTCAAGTCGATCCACTTTCCCCCGGTCTTGCCCTGCCAGTAAAAGCCATAGATCACCTCATGGGATTGGATCCCCACATAATAGACGTCCAGTTTGGAGGGCACGGGAGGATAACGGAGGCCGAGGCCGTCCGTGAGAAAGGTCCTGGCCTTTTCCAGTTCGGAAAGGGTGACGGCGACCGTCTCCCCGGGGATGAGATTCTTTTTGTAGTGGAGGACGAAATGGTCGCTTTCTTCCTTGTCCAACAGGCACCGGCTGGCCTCGTCCCAGACCAGATAGGTGACGCCGGCGGCCAGGGTCACGAGACCCCAGACCACGAAAGAGTGATGATGGAGGGTGGCTTCCCAGGTGTCGGTCCCCGGGTCATAGTCCGCCCCGTGAAGGCGCCATCGTCCCTCCGTGGTTCCGGCGCTGACGCTGTGCCCCTCCTCGAAAAAGGCCAGGGCGACCCGCGCGCGGTCCTGCGGCGGAACGGCCGTGCCTTTGGGCAGGGTGACCCGGACCGCCCCGGCGGTCGAACCCTCGCGACGGGGGGTGATCGATACGACCGGGGAGAGTGCATCGAGGGGAACCTCGGGAGGGGCGTCTTCAACCACGACCTTGGCCTCCACCTCGGACCCTTCGGGGACGAACACCTCCACCCAATCGACGCCGGTCTTCTTCCACTCCATGCCGGGGGCGGGTCGCGGGGGCGGGAGGGGTTCCTCCGGGATCGGGGAGGGCTTCGGGGCGGGGGGAGGGGCTCCCCGCTCCGGGGCCGGGAAGGATCCGCACTTTTCATAGAGAAGGATCTCCGCCATCAAGCGGGAGAGATTCCCTTCCAGAATCGTATCGCCCCGTTGCAGTCCTTCCTTCCCCCGGACGAGCCGGCACTCGTTTTTCCGGTTGACGGCGAACCACTCCCCCCTCTCCTCAACCGGCACCGGGCACTCCCGTCTCAGGACCGCCAACCCCTCCAGGATGGGATAGGGGCCTCCGTAGACATGGTCGCCCGACTGGAACTCCGCCACATTCCTGACGAGAAGGCACCGCGCCTCGGAGGCGCGGTAGGCGGCGTAGTAGCCCGAAGGGCTTTCCCCGAGGGAGGATGACGGCGGAAAGAATGTTAGAAAGGCCAGAAACAGCGTCACTGGAGAGGCGGGAAAACCAAACCGCACGGGAACGGGGGGCCTCGCGGCGATCCTCATGGGGTCAGTTTACCGACCGGGTTGGAAGATGTCAATGATGTAAAGAATCCCGTCCGCCCGCGGCAGCGAGGCGTCCAAGGTTATGATCTCCTGGCGAAAAACCCGGCCAAGCGCTCGTTCGGCGGGTTCTCTCCCCTTTTGTCCCGGGGATTGCTCGACCGCGGCTCATGCCTTCTCCAGCAGTTCGTCGATGGCCTCCGCCGGGACGGGGTGGCAGAAATAGAACCCCTGGGCGTAATTGCAGCCCAGGCCGCGCAGCAGTTCGAGCTGGGCCTCCGTCTCCACCCCCTCGGCCAGCACCTCCATGTGGAGGTTCTGGGCGAGGAGGATGATGGTCTTCACGATCTCCAGGCTCTCCTCGTCCGCCCCCAGGCGGTGGATGAACGAGCGGTCGATCTTGAGGGAGTCGATGTGGAACCGCTGGAGATAGCTGAGGGAGGAGTAGCCGGTCCCGAAGTCGTCGATCTGGAGGCGCACGTCCAGGGCCTTGAGCCGCAGCAGCATGGCCGTCGTGTTCTCGGGGTTGCTCATCGCCACGCTCTCGGTGATCTCCAACTTGAGGTCGCCGGCCTCGAGGCCCGATTCGGTCAGGGCCTTCTGGATGAAATCGATCAGTTCGGGCTTGAGGAACTGCTTGCTGGAGACGTTCGCGCTCAGCGTGGTCTTCCGGTGCCGGGGATGGCGTTTGTGCCACGCCGCCACCTGCAGGCACGCCTCCCACATCACGCGGCGGTCGATGGCGATGATGAGCCCCGTCTCCTCGGCCAGGGGGATGAAATCCTCCGGGAGGATCAGCCCCCGCTCGGGATGCTGCCACCGGGCCAGCGCCTCGAACCCCACGATGCGGCGGTCGGCCAGGGTGATGATCGGCTGGTAGTGGACCACGAATTCGTCCCGTTCGACGGCCCGCCGCAGGTCCATCTCCAGGGCGAGCAGGTCCATCGCGCGGGCGTGCATCTCCCGGCCGAACACCTCGTAGCGGGCCCGGCCCTGGGCCTTGGCCCGGTACATGGCGAGGTCGGCGTCGCGCAGGACCTCCTCGGGCTTGGCGTAGTGCGGCTCGCTGTAGGCGATCCCGATGCTGGCGGTGGCGTACACCTCGTGGTTCTCCAGGGGGAAGGGCTCGGTCAGCGACTCCAGGACCCGTTTGGCCACCCGCGTGGCGTCCTGAAGCCCGGCGATGTCGTCGAGCAGCATGGCGAACTCGTCCCCTCCCAGGCGGGCGACCGTGTCCCCGGGGCGCAGGCAGGCGGCCAGCCGCTGGGAGAAACCAACCAGGAGCTCGTCGCCGAAGAGGTGCCCCAGGCTGTCGTTGACGATCTTGAACCGGTCCACGTCCAAAAAAAGGACCGCGAAGGCGTAGGTCGCGCGGCGCTTCCTGATCTCCAGGGCGTGGCTGAGGCGGTCCATGAAGAGGGAGCGGTTGAAGAGGCCGGTGAGGCCGTCGTGGAAGGCGTCGTGGAGCAGTTGCTGTTCCGCCGCCCTGCGCTCGGTGATGTCCATGGCGTAGACGCGCAGGACGCTCCGTTCGGGGAACGGGGAGAGGGTCTCGTGGAACCACGACTCGCCGCATTGCACCTCCCGCGCCGTCACCGTCGCCCGTCCGCCGGAGTGGGGGGCGAGCCCCTCCAGCAGGGGATGGGCCGTCCCCAGCCGCGCCAGGTCGGGGAACCGGCGGGCCGCCTCCGGGTTCTGGTAGGTGATCGCGCCGTCGCCGTCGAGTTCGATGATGGGGTGGGGGCTCAACTCGGGGAAGGTGGCCAGCCAGGCCACCTTCTCCTCCGCCGCCTTGGCCCGGATGGCGAATTCCACGCTCTTGTCCAGGGCCTCGGGGGAGAGCATCCCCTTGGAGAGGTAGTCGGAGGCGCCCGCCTTCATGATCTCCACGGCCACCTGCTCGTCGCCCTGCCCCGTCAGCATGATGACGGGAGGGTGGAACCCCGCCGCCCGCATCTCGGTCAGCACCTTCAGGCCGTTCCAGCGGGGGAGGCGGTAGTCCAGCAGGACGCAGTCGCAGGTCTGCCGCCGCAGGACCGCGAGGCCCTCCTCGCCGTCGCCGGCCTCCTCGATCGCCGCGCCGGGCCGGGTCTGGAGGATCGCCTTCCGGATGGCGAGCCGGTCCACCAGGTCGTCGTCGATGATCAGGATGCTCAGGGGAGGGGCCGCCCGGTCGCCCACGGCCGTCACCTACGGGATCTCGCTGAGGGTCCAGTAGAGGTTAAGCGTGGCCATGGCCTGGAGGAACTTGTCGAAGGTGACCGGCTTGATGATGTAGCCGGCCACGTTGAGGTTGTAGGCCGAGAGGACATCCTTCTCGTCGTCGGAGGTGGTGAGGACGACGACGATCAGTTTCTTCAATTCCGGGTCGGCCCGCAGTTCCCGCAGGAACTCGATCCCGCTCATTTTGGGCATCCGCAGGTCCAGGAGGATGAGGTTGGGCAGGTGGACCATCTCCGCCCGCCGGGGGCCCCGCAGAAGGTCCAGGGCCTCCTGGCCGTTGCCCGCCACGAAGAGGGGGTTGGTGATGTTGCTCTTCTGGAACGCCCGCTTCACGTTCATCACATCGACATCGTCGTCCTCCACCAGGAGAATGCTCATGGACTGCGTTTTGGTCACGGGGGGGGCCTCCCTTCATGGGTCGGCCCGCCCTCGGCGCGGGGCGCCGGGCGGGGTTGGGGGGTTTGGGGCCATAGAAACTGGATGCGGGTGCCCTGCCCCTCGGAGGATTCCAGGAGGATGTTCCCCCCCTGGTCCTCCACGATCTTTTTTACCAGCGTCAGACCGATGCCGGTGCTCTCCATCTTGTCCCGCGCCACCAGGGTCTGGAAGATCTCGAACACCTTTTCATGGTACTCGGGGGCGATGCCGGGTCCGTCGTCGGAGACCGTGAACCGGTAGAAGTCCCCCTCTTCCTGTGCTTCCACGACGATGGTGCCGCCGCCCTTGTCGTGGTGCTTGACGGCGTTGCCGATGAGGTTGAAGAAGACCTGGTGCAGGCGGACCCGCTCGCACGCGAGGACGGGGAGGCGTTCCGGGAGGCGGATGGTGAACCCCTTCGGAGGGTCCAGGAGGTCGAGCACCTCCCCGAGGAGCACGCGCACGTCCACGGTTTCGTGGGCCTGGCGGATGCGCCCGATGCGGGAGTACTCGAGGATGCCGTTGATCAGCCCCTCCATCCGGGCCACCCGCCCCCGCAGGAGGTCCAGGTGGCGCCGCGTCTCGTCCCCCAGCTTGTCCTGCAGGTCCTCCTCGATCCAGAGGGAAAGGTTGGCGATGGCGCGCAGGGGCGCCTTCAGGTCGTGCGAGGTGACATAGGCGAACTGGTCCAGTTCCCGGTTGCTGCGCTCGAGCTGGCGGGCGTAGAGGGCCAGCTCCTCCTGCTGTTTCTGGAGCCGGGCCTCGGAGTTCTTGCGCTCGGTGACGTCCCGCAGGGCGCCCAGGACGGCGGGGGCGCCGTCCCATTCGATCGAGGAGAGGGAGACCTCGAAGCAGTACTGCCGGCCCGTTTTGGACTGCCCCCAGAAGGTGTACCGGGAGGGGAGCGGCTCCCCCCGCTCGCGCCCCGCGGCCCGCTCCCGGATGAAATCGCGGTCCCGGGGGGCCACCAGGTGGATGAAGTTGAATTCCGGGGCGATGGTCTCGGCCTGGCCGTACCCGAAATACTGCTCGAACCTGGGGTTGATGAAGACGAACCGCTCGTTCTTGAGGACGTACATGGCGTCGTTGGACTGCTCGATGATGTGCCTAAACCGCGCCTCGCTCTTCTTGAGGGCCCCCTCGGCCGCGTCCCGTTCCCGCTGGCGCTCCTCCAGCCGCCCCAGCATCCGGTTGAAGGCGTCGCACAGGACGCCGATCTCGTCGTTGGAGGTCTTGGCGGCCCGGACGGAGTAGTCCTCCTCCTCGGTGATGCGGCGGGCGGCGGCGGTGAGGTTGACGAGCGGCCGGGTGATCTTCTTCTGGAGGCGCAGGGCGGCGAAGAGGGAGACCAGGAGGAGGGCCCCCAGGACCGAGGACATGGTGATGTGGTACTGCCGGACCTTGTCGCGGAGCGGTTGGGCGCTCGCCGTCAGGTAGAGGGTTCCCACCCGTTCGCCCTTGTAGTGGATGGGGTGCTCCACGCGGAGGAGGTCGTCCGGGAAGGCGCCGGAGGCCGGCCCCGGGACCCGCGGCGGGATGCCCGAGCGGCTGAAGGAGGAGAACGGCCGGCCCAGGGCGTCGGTGATGAGGGCCTGTTCGATCAGGGAGATGTCCTTGAGGCCGTTCAGGCGCTTCTGCGATTCGGACCGGATGTTGAAGATGAGGTCGTAGGAGCTGTAGTCGCCGATGACGCGGGCCAGCAGTTCGGTGCTCTCCCGCATCTCGCGCTTGAACACCCTCACGTCCTGGAGCATGATGAACGCGAACCCGGCGATCAGCGACCCCAGCGTCACGGACAGGATGATGCCGATCAGCTTGCCCCTCAGCGAGAGCATATGGCGGCGGAACATCATGGTCATCCCAATCGGAGCGGATTCCCCCGCGACCTTCACCCCCCTTCCCCACCGTCCCGGGCTGATACCATAATAACATATCGGCGGGTGCGGGCCGCGCCTGCGGCAGGGGTGGCCGAGGGCCGCATAAGGGGTATAATCGGGGTGTGGACCTTGCGCGTTTTTCCCTCGCCCTCCTGCTTGCGGCCGTTCCGCTGGCGGCCGAGACCTGGTTCATCCCCGCGGCGGCCAATATCGGCGGCGCCTATGGGACCAACTGGCGGACGGAGGCGGTCTTCGTCAATCCGGGATCGGAGGCCGTCTGCGCGGACCTGTTCTTCCTCGAGGCGGGGAAGGACAACGCGGGCGCCGCGCCGCACCCGCTGGAAGTGCCCGCCGGCCATTCCGTCACCCTCGAAGACCTGGTGGGGACCTTCTTCGCCTCTCCCGGCCGCGCGGGCGCGGTGAAGGTGGAGGCCGACGGCCCCCTGGTCATCACGACACGGACCTACAACGACCTCGGTGAGAGCGGCACCTACGGGCAATCGGTCCCGGCGCTCTCGCCGGCGTCGGTGCTCAACCACGGCGGTCCCCGCACCCTGTTCCCCCTGGTCCAGACGGAGGCGTACAGGACCAATCTCGGGCTGGTCAACGCGGGCCCCGTGCCCGTCCGCGTCGTGGCCGGGTTCTTCGACGGCGCGGGCGACGGCCGGGAGCCCTGGAGCGTGCTGGAGTGGGACCTCGCCGCCTTCGAGTACCGGCAGGTCAACCTCGTTCTGGAGCAGGCGGGGCTCGGCGGGGCCGAACGGGCCTACGCCCGCCTCTCCGTCTCCACGCCCGGCGGCGCCGTCTTCCCCTGGGTCTCCATTGCGGACCGTCTCACCGGCGATCCCGTCTTCACCCCCGCCGTGGAAGCCGCGGACCTGACCGCGCCCCCCGTGCGGGAGTGGATCCGGGCCGTCGGCTGGAGCGGCGATGACCTGGCCCACGCGGTCACGCCCGCCGGCGACGGGGGGCTGTGGGTGGGGGGGGAGACCGGCTCGACCGGTGAGGGGACCGGCGACGCATGGATTTTCAAGGTGGACCCCCAGGGGCGGATTGGGCCGATGGCGGTCCTGGACGGGGCCGGACAGGACAAGCTCTTCGGCCTCCAGCCCCTGCCGGGGGGCGGTGCGGTGCTCTGCGGCGCCGCCACCGGGCCGGAGTCCCCCTTCTGGTACGGCTGGGCCCTGGCCGTGGACGGGGACGCACGCCCGATGTGGAGCCGGCGGTTCGACCGGCCCGAGAGCGCCTGGCTGTACGCCATCCTTCCCATGGCGGACGGCACCTTTCGCGCCTGCGGCCAGCTGATCCCGGCCGACGGGACCCCCGACGACGCCTGGGTCCTCTCCTTCGATGCTTCCGGGGCCGTCCTGTGGCAGAAGCGGTTCCGCGGTCCCCGGCTGGATTGGTTCTACGCCATCGCTCCGGCCGGGGACGGCGGAGTGGTGGTCGCGGGGGCCACCCAGTCATTCGGCGGTCCCGATTACGACGCCTGGCTGGTCCGGTTGGACGCGGACGGAGGCGTGGCGTGGGAGCGCACCTACGGGGGGGACGGGCAGGACGCGGCCTACGCCATCGTCCGGCGTCCCGACGGCGGCTGGGCGGTGGCGGGGCAGACCGATTCCTGGGGCGAGGGGGGGGGCGACCTTTGGCTCTTCGCCGTGGATGACGACGGCCTGTTTCAATGGGGGCGGACCCTGGGGACGAAGGATTGGGACACCGCCTACGCCCTCGCGGCCGCCCCCGACGGCCGACTCCTGACGGGGGGGCAGAAGGGCTCGGCCATGGCGGGCAAAGGGGACGCCTGGCTGGCCGAGTGGGACGACGGGGGCTCCCTCCTGGCCCGCTCCGTCCTCGGCGGCGCCCTGCCCGAGCGCCTCTACGGCGCCTCGGTCCGGCCCGATGGGGGATGGCTGGCGGCGGGGCGCACCGAATCCGCAGGAGCGGGGCGCAAGGACCTCCTGCTGATCTCCTGGCCGGTCGGCTTGGTGCCCGCCGAGCCCTGCCCGTTCCAGGCGACCGGCGATTGGACTCCGAAGCCGACTCCTCCGGTCGGGCAGGCGGTCGGCTCCCTTATTCTGGTGGAAGAGGCAGACCCCCGTCCGTGGATGGAGCCCCTCCCGCCGGCTTCGGCGCCGGCCGACACGATTCTTTGCGGCCAAATCCACGCGGGCCCGTTCCGTTCCCTGGTCCCGGCGGCGGCCCGGACCGACGGGGCCTACGGCACCCGCTGGCGGACCGACCTCTTCCTCCTCCTCCCTTCCGACGGAGCCGCCGCCCGGGTGTTCTTCCTCCGTTCCGGCCAGGACAACCCCGATCCCGCGGTCGCCGCCGTGGCCGGAGGGGCCTCGGAATTAGTCCGCGTCCCCGATGTGCTGGGCTCGCTCTTCTCGGAGGAATCGGCCTTCGGGGCCCTCCTCATCGAGGCGGACGATCCCGTGGAGGCATGGACCGTCACTTACACCGAAGGCGAAGAGGGGGGGACCCACGGGCAGTCCATCCCGGCCTTCGCGGAGGGGGCCTGTCTGGGGAATGGGGAGGCCGCCGTCCTGGCCGGCCTGGTCCGCTCGCCCCATTACCGGACCAACCTCGGCTTTGCGGGGCCGGGGACCGCGGCGACGGAGGTCGGGGTGGAGGTGTTCGCCTCCGACGGGGCCCCGCTCGGGACCCGCTCGTTCACGCTCCCCGCGGCGGGCCACCTGCAATTCAACGATTTCCTGCTGGCGTTCGGGGAGCGGGTGGAGGGCGCCTGGGCCGTCGTCCGTCCGGCCGGCGAAGGGGCGTGCCTGTTCGCCTACGCCTCCGTGGCCGACAACCGCACGGGGGACCCGGTGTACATTCCCGCGGCCCGGACGGCGACCCGGCCGCCCGATTAGGGACCAGGGACGGAAGGGGGCTGAGGTTAGCGTTAGAGGCCTGGGGTTGGGATAAACCGTCAGCGACCACGGACCCCGGCCTACGGCCCACAGACGGGGTATAATTCACAGGACCGGCCCCAGCGCCGCGCGAGGAGGTCCAACCATGCGGTATCTCTACATCACCCTCATCGTCCTGTTCACCGCCGTCATCCTCATCTTCATGTTCCAGAACCTGGAGGTGGTTTCGGTCTCCCTCTTCTCGGCCGGCGTCACCCTCCCCGTCTCCCTGCTCGTGCTGGTCTCATACATCCTGGGGATGTTCACCGGCGGATTCGTCCTCTCGCTCGTCAAGAGCATGGTGCACGGCGCCATTCCACCCCCGGATTCCCAAAAGTAGGACAATCCCGCCCTCACGGGTTCATCAGGTCTTCGTATGGCAATGTTGCGCCGACTCTCCAGTCGGCGGATTTTACAACGCATGAAGAACACTTTGGACAACGGACTGGTGACCATAGATCAGCGACCCCGACGAGGGACACCGGACCGATCCTTCCGCGTGTATAATGGATCCATCCATGCAAGCCGAATACACGCAGCGCAAGCCCTACTCGACGGGCGAAGAGGTCGCTCACGCCGTCACCCACGGCGTCGGGGCGGCGCTGGCGGTGGCCGCCCTGGTCATCCTCGTCGTCCTCGCGGCGGGGCGGGCCGACGCCTGGCGCATCGTTGCCTTCAGCGTCTACGGCGCCACCCTCATCCTCCTGTATCTGGCCTCCACCCTCTATCACGCCTTCCCGTGGCCCCGGGTGAAGCGGGTCTTCAAGGTCCTCGACCACTCCTCCATTTACCTGCTCATCGCCGGCACCTACACCCCCATCTGTCTGGTGGCGATGCGCGGCCCGTGGGGCTGGACCCTCTTCGGCCTCATCTGGGCCATGGCCGTCGGGGGGATCTGCTACAAGATCTTCCTGATCGGGCGGGCGAAGATATTATCGGTCGTCTTTTACATCGCCATGGGGTGGCTGGCGGTGATCGCCGTCAAGCCCATGTGGATCATGCTGCCGAAGAGCGCCATCGCGTGGATCTTCGCCGGCGGGCTCTTCTACACCCTGGGGGTCGTCTTCTACGCCATGAAGGGGGTGCGCTACCACCACGCCGTGTGGCACGGCTTCGTTCTGTGCGGTAGCGTCTGCCACTTCTTCGCGATGCTGGTCCTGGCGTAGATCCCTACGGGTTGAGCAGGGCCTGGGCCGCGGCGCGGAGATATTTGTTCTCCGACGCGGTCACCGTCCGCAAATCTTCGGGGACAAGGGGCTTGAGAATTTCCCCGCAGATCCCCACGGTATCGATCGCGGCGTTGTTGTGCTTGATCCACGCTTCGTTGACGAGGGGGAGGCGGTCGTCGAACGCCTGCCCCTTGCCGGGCTTGTTCCCCCGGGAGAAGCGCTCCGCGAGGAGCCGGCCATCGCCAGCGAGGACTTGGACCGTCAACCGTTCCACGAGCACCCGGCCCCGCAGGGGCGGATAGCCCCCACCCTCCCGTTCGCGCACATAGCGCCGCTCCATCATTTCCCGGTCGACCCGGACCTCCAGGGGACCGAACCGCTGCATCATCACGGGTTGGGAGAGCGCGGCCTTCAGGCGGGCCACCCTGGGATCGGGAAGCGGGACCGCCTCCTGGTTGAACCGGCGGACGCGATCTCGCAAACCCTCGTCCTCGATGGCGTCCAGGCGGTCCATTTCGTACAGGCGGCGCCAGAGCGCCTCGCGCACATCCTCGTCCGGTTCCGTCGCCGCCCTGCGGGCCAGGACGACGGGATCGCGCACCATGGAGACGGCCTCGGTCCGCAGGCGCCAGTCGGGGCCGTTCTCAAGATAGGCGGCCAGCAGCGCCGGGTCGCTCAGGCGGCGAAGGGCGGTTTCGCGGACCCCGGTGCTGGGGTCGTCCCGAAGAATGCGATCGAGAAGGGGAGGGTCGAGCAGGCGGCTGACCGCATATTTTCGAACCAGCGCGGAGGGGTCCTCTTGGGCCGTCCGGGCGAAGATCGCCGGAGTCCCCGGGAGGGACCGGACCGCTTCGGCCCTCACCTCCCCGTCGGGATCCAGAAGGATCCAGTTCAGCGCGTTCGGGTCGGTCAGGCGCACCACCGCCTCCTTCCGCGCCTCGGGCGAGGGGTCGCGCCGCGCGATCTCCTCCAGCAGGACCTGATTCGACAGCCGGGAAGCCGCCCGGGCCCGGGTCCCTCCGTCCCCATCCTCGCGGGCCACGCGGGCCAGAAAGGCCTGGTCCTCCACGCGGGAAGTGGCGGCCCGCCGCACTTCGGGAGCGGGGTCCCCATCGGCCAGCCGGTAAAGGAGGTCCGGGTCCCGGACGGCCGCGACCGCGGCGCGGCGGACCTCGGCCGGTTGGCTGGGGTCATCCAGCAGCCGGAGCGCGTCCACGCCGGAAAGCCGGGCCGCCGCGGCGGCGCGCACGGGGAGAGGCGCGGAGGGATCGAAAGCCGTCCGGCGGAGGACCTCCCCGTCCTCCGTCCGACCGAGGGCCAGAATGCGCGCGTCCGGCGCCGTTTCCAAAAGGGCCAGCCGGGCCAGGGTCCCGGGATCGCGGATCCCCATCACGGCCCTTTTCCGGACTGCCGGGTCTCTTGTCTCCCTGGCCAGCCGGGCCAGGCCCTCCGCGTCGTCCAGCGCCGTCGCGGCCGCCAGGCGGAGGTCGGGATCGGGATCGTCGAGGGCGATGGGGATCAGGGATTGCGGAAGGGTCAGACGGCGGACCGCGGTCTCGCGGACCTCGGGGTCCGGATCGGTTTGGATGATCTCGAGAAGAACGGTTTCGTTGGAAAGACGCCCCGCCGTTTCCTGACGGATGAAGGGCTCTTCGTCTGAGCGGGCCGTTTCCGCCAGAAGGAGGGGGTCCGTCACCCGGGCCAGGGCCTTCTGCCGGAGGAACCAGTCCCCCTTTCGCGCGAGACGGGCAAGGGCTTCCGGGTCGTCCAGATGGTCGATGGCCTCGACCCGGACATCCTTCCATCGCGACTCCCACGCCACGCGCTCCAGGTCGGCCGGGTCCTTCAGCCGGTCCACGGCCGCCAGGGCCAGGTGGATGTCGGGTGCGGCGATGGCCAGCCGCAGGGCGCCGGGGTCCGGGGCGGTTTCCGTTTTGACGGGCAGAGGGGCGGTGGTGCAGGACAGGACCAGAGCCCATAGGATGACGGCGGCGGCCCTGCGCAGCCCCGCGGGAGGCGCGGCGGGACGGAGGGGATCGGGGGAGGCGGAACGGGAGGAAGAGGATCGCAAGAGGTCTCCTTTACGGGGCGCGTCCTTCATCGCCCTGTTCCGGAACGGGAACGAAGGCGAGGGGACGCAAACGCCCCCGGCGGGTCGCCGGGGGCGGATGAACATGGCAAAACGGAGGGTCACCGGTTGCAGTAGCTGTCGGCCGTGCGCACCACCGGGCCCGTGGCGAAGCCCAGGGGCCCCTCGGCCGCAAAACCGTTGTCGCCGGTCACCAGGAAGAAGAGGGCGGGGGCTTCGCCCGTCAGTCCGGCATCCAGGTCCACGCCGGTCAGGGTGAGCATCCCTTCCGCGTCGGGGCCCGTCCATCCGGACAGCGAACACAACGCGTCCCCTTCGGCGGGATTGGTGACCAGGAACGGCGCCGTGGCGGCCGTCTTGGAGACATAGACCTGATAATGCGAGGCCCCCACTTCCTCGAACCGAAGGTCCACGAGGGCGGGGTCGGTGTTCTTGGCCGCCTTCAGCCGATGGTCCGGAATGCCGGAAACTTCCGGAGGGGCGGCCGCGGCGCAGGTGCCGGCCGCAACGTCGGAGCAGTCCCATCCGCCGCCGGGAGGCGTGTAATTGATGCGAAGGATGGGTTGGTAGGCCGGATTGGTCGTGTAGTCGTTGGAGGCGAACTGATAGGTCCGTTCACCTTGGTTGTTTTCGGTGTTGTCCTGGAGCATGAGTCCGTGGTTGGCGACTGCGCCGTCGTGCCAGTTTTGCACCAGCGTTGCGAGGCCGGTCCAGATCTTCCACCCGGTCGTGATCCCGGCTGCTATTGATGACTGGACCGTGGCGTTATAATTAGCGCTCATGTTCGTCCAGGTGGCGCCTGTCTCCGTCCAAGCGGTACTCAGATAATGGACATTCAGCGTTCGGGTGTCCGAGGCCGCCGCCGTGCAGTACAGTTCCAGTTGGGCCGTGTTAATGGTGGATCCGGCCGGAATGGAGGAGAGGTCGAAATTAAGCAGCGCCCTCCGGTTCCTTTGCGTGCCCTGTTGGCGCAAACTCGTGACATACAGAGTGGAGGCTGTACCGTAGTTGGTGCTCGAGCTGTCCTGCTGGATATAGGTGTCGGCAATCGAGGGCTGGATGGCCAAATCAACGGGCGTTCCTCCCCCAAGGTTCTCTCCCACGGTGGCGCTGAACGCGTCGGATTCATTCGCCCCGGCCGGGGTCAGCTCGGTGCAGGTCTTGGTGACGATGTCGAAGCCGATGTCGGTTCCGCATCCAAAGGACGCCTCAAAGTCGTCGTCAATGACGAATTCGAAGGTATAGACCGCGGTTCCGCCGACGGCCATGGCGCCGTAGAGGCCCGGATTGTTGCACACGGTGATCCCGTTGCCGGCCAGTTGCGCCGTGACGGCGGTGGCCCCGGCGTCGCCCGTGTTGCGCAGGGTCACCACGACGCTGTATTTCTCGCCCGGTTCGGCGTTCCCGTCGCCGTCGCCGGTGATCTGGGCCGGCACACCGTGCGAGAGATAGACGATGTTCGGAAGGCAGACGGTTGTGGTGGTGGAACAGGCCCCGTTGGCGCTGGTTCCGCAGGCGTTCTTGGCCTTGATATAGTAGCTGTATTGCGCATTCCCGGTCAGGCCGGTGTTGGTGTAGGTGGTGGCGCCGCCGGTGGTGGAGACGACCTGCGTCGCGCCGGTGCAGTTCGCGCCCGGGTTGCGCCACACCTCGTAGTCGGAAGCGCCGGAGACGGCGCTCCAGCTCAGGGCCACGCTGGTGCAGCCGGGGGTCAGCGCCGGGGCGCCGGGCGCGGCGGGAGTGGCGAGCGTGGTGGTGGTGGCGCAGGCCCCGTTGGCGCTGGTTCCGCAGGCGTTCTTGGCCTTGATGAAGTAACTGTATTGCGTGCCGGTGGTCAGGCCGGTGTTGGTGTAGGTGGTGGCGCCGCCGGTGGTGGAGACGACCTGCGTCGCACCGGTGCAGTTCGCGCCCGGGTTGCGCCACACCTCGTAGTCGGAGGCGCCGGAGACGGCGCTCCAGCTCAGGGCCACGCTGGTGCAGGAGGGGGTGAGGGCGGGGGCGGCGGGGGCCGTCGGAACGGCCAGGCGCACGCCGGCGTCGCAGGCGCTGGCGGGGCCGGCGCACGAACCGTTCAACGCCACGACCCAGTACTGGTAGGAGGTCCCGGCCACGGCGCTGGCGTCGGTATACGGGCTGGTAACGCCGGTGAAGGTGTTCTGGGCCGTGCCGCAGACTGTGCCGCGCAGGACATTGTAACCGGTGGCGCCGGAGGCGGTGTTCCAAGTCACCTGCACGTCGGTGCACCGGCTGTCGGTGGCCGCTACGCCCGTGGGGGCGGCGGGGGTGGCGAGGCGGGTGGCGGTGCGGCAATTGCTGTAGGCCGATTCGTTGACACCGCCGCCGTCGCAGGCGCCCTTGATGACATAGGCGTATTGGGTCCCGCCCACGGCGGAAGTATCGGCATACGTGGTGCCGGTGACGGGGCCGGCGATCTTGGCATAGGTCCCGCCGCAGGTTCCCTCCTTGCGGTAGACATTGTAGGAAAGGGTGGTGCCGGTTCCGGCGGACCAGGCCAGGTTCACGCCGCTGCAGTCCCCGGCGGCGGCGGTGAGGTTCGGGGCTCCCGGGGCGGTGCAGGTGCCGCACTGATCGAATTTGAAGGAGGCGATGTTTGTGGCGCTGTTGTTCGCCCCCTCTTCGTACATCCCGAAGAACCAGAAGGTGCAGTCGTCCGCCGGATCAACGCCCATGCCGGCATAGTCGCCCCAGCGGTCATAGGTGCTCTGGTAGCTGGTGCCGGCCTGGATGGTGTTGTCGACGGAGGAGAGGGTGCCGAGGGTGTCGGTGGAGAGGCGTCCGGCGTAGTAGGCCCCCGCGTAGGAGGAACCGCTGGTGCGGGTATAGCCCAGGGCGATGTTGCCGCTTCCGTCCATCGCCACGCTGGTGACGCCCCGGTGGTAGGCGTCGTTGGCCAGGACCCCCTCCTGGTACTTGGTCCAGTTACCGCTTCCGGGAGGGGTGCGGCGCAGTTCGAACCAGTGGACGGCGGACTGGTTGGTGCCGTCCACGTCCTCCACGAATCCCCCCACGAGGGTCTCGTGCGTGGACCAGTTGCGGTATTGCAGGGGGAAATGGATGGGCTCGCGGATGGGGTCCAGCAGGCGCGTGGTCCCCGACTGAGGCATACAGCCGAACTGGGTGGTGCCGCACACCGTCTGGTCCCAATCGGTCAACTGGGCGCTCGTCAGCTGGGTGAACGAGCCGGTGGGGGTGGAGCCCCAGGTGACCTTGAACTCCCAGATCTCCATCAGGTCGCAGTTGGTGCAGGTGCCGCCGTGGATCTCGGTGTCCCGGGGGCGGAGGAAGAAGCCGCCGGAAGAGGAGGGCGGCAGGGTGGCGCCGGCGTGGTTGGCGGGCATCGTCAATTGGAAGCCCCAGCCCGAAAGACCGGTGACGGTGAATGAGAGGAGCCGGGCCGTCTGGCCGGCCAGCATCTTGTCGCGTTCGAGGGCGATGACATAGCCGCCGTTGTTGGCCCCCACGAAATAGGCGCTATTGTCGGCCGCGGGCCAGACGCCGTAGTGGGGGTAGTCCTGGTCGGTTCCTGGGGGGTTGAAAGGGTAATAGTAATAGGTGCCGGTAGGATCGGGCGAGGTGGAAACATAGACACAGAGGTTGTCGATGGAGGAGTCGAATTCGCTGATCAACCACCGGTCAGCGGCCCGGTCGTAGAGGATGATGGGGTCGCAGTAGCCGTTGGTGCAGGGGGAGGCGGTGGCCAGAGTTTCCATGGACTTGTTGGCCAGGAGGGTTGCGCCGGTCTTGTCGAGGACCCGGACCACCGACCCGCTGCTGCCGTTGACTCCCTGAACCACATGGTTGGGCCCCACATCCCCGGTGGGATCCGGGGGGGGGACGCCGTAGTCGAGCCCTTTGACGTTGACGATGGTGGTCCCAAAGGCCTTCTGGGTCCTGGAGTCGGCGGGTTGGGCCTCCGACTGCAGTTTGGCGAGAGGGTTGTCGTGAGGCGGGAAATCCAGTTCCGGGACGAAAATGCCGTGGGTGTCCCTCTGCTTCCCTTCGATGCTCATCAGGTTTTCCATGTCGGGAGTGTCGGGCAGATCCCGCAGGGCTGGGGTGATGGACGGCACCACGGGTTCGGAAACATAGACGGGCTCGTCGGCTGTTGCCGGGAACGCTCCCGTCATCAGGAAGAACACGGCGAGGATAATCGATGGACGAAACGGCATTTTACACTCCTTAACAATCAGGCGATATCTGCCTGATTGCAAATGAACTTTGCGTAATCAATTGAAAGGGTAGCACTAAATGATATCTTATGTCAAGGATGTATTATGATTGTTGAAGGGTGTTTAGGAATTTCATGGATTTGGAGGCGCCGGGGGCAAGCTTTGTGTGATCGTTCTCCGGGTGGAGCACTTTCGCGCTTATCGTTCGGCCAACGCCTTCAGGAACGATTCATTTTGATGGAGTCGCTGAGGGCTTCGTAATAGTACTCCGACTTGCAGGAGCGGCCGAACGCCTGGCTGTGTCGCTGGCGGTGCCGGACCGGAGCAGGTCACCGCCTTTGGACCTGGCTTTGATTTTCAGAGAAAGGTCGCCCTGACAGGAGGAGGTCTCCATGACGAACAACCCATTATTTTCCAGCAGTTTTTATGGAAGTACCGGGTGGTTGGCCCTTGTCTCATTCGCCCGTTGAGACAAGCAATTGCCCCCGCCGATGGTCCGGCGGGGGCAGGGGCGTTCGGGAGGAGCGGGGGGGGGCGCAGCGCCTGCTAACAGGGGCCTGAGGAGTTGAGGACGCGGGGGCCGGTGGAGGCGGCGCCGAAGGGGCCCGATCCGCCGGAGCCCTCGCCGCGGATGAGATACCAGTAGAAGCCGCCGCTCACCCCTGAGGGATCGTCGGCGGAGAGGTCCACCGAGGTCTGGTCGGGAGCGGGGGTGGTGGCGCGGAGGCAGGCATCGGGGACGCCGTCCACCAGGAGGGATGGCAGGTCGGCCGGGACGCCGCGAAAGACGCTGTAGCCGTTGGTCGCCTTGGGGTCGGCCGCCCAGGCCAGCGCCCCGCCCGTCCAATGGGCGGTCTGCACCGCCGCCGGGTAGGGGGCGCCGGTGACGCAGGGGTTGTCCACGATGCCGGTGACCTTGACGTTGTCCAGTTCCCAGTACCAGTCGTCCTGCGCCACATAGCGGAAGCGCACCTTGCAGTTGGTCTGCCCGGCGTAGGGGAGCAGATTGAGGGTGCCGTGATTGTAAAGCGAGGTGGTGCCCGTGGTGGCCGTGTAGGTGATCAGGTTGGTCCAGGATGGCGTCTGGTCCGACATGAAGTCCACGTAGCCGTACTCGTCGGGGGTGCTATAGACGTAGAAATAATGGTCGTATTCCAGGTTGGCCGATGAGGCGCCGGCCGGGAGGTTGAAGGCCGGCGTGATCAACCACTCGTCCTGGTTTTCGACCGGGCTGTAGTTGACCCGGGCGATGTAACCGTAGGAACCGCCCTTGTTATAGCGGTACCAATCGTTGGTATTCCAGGTTCCCGGGATGCTTCCGTGGTCCTCGATCGTCCACCCGGCGGGCGGATTGTCGCCATAGGTGCCCCAGGCGCCCTCGAAGTTCTCCAGCGCCAGGGCGGTGAAGGGCCCCCCGCCGCTTCCCGTGGGGGCGCCGGAGCGCTCCACGGTGTTGGTCTCCTCAATTCCGTTCTGGACGGTGACGGCGCGGGTCTTGTAGTAGTAGGGGGTCCCGCTTTCGAGAGAGTCGGTGTCCTGGTAGGTGGTGCCGGTGACCCCGGCGGCGATGCGGTTGCCGATGGCCGGCGTAAAGCCGGGCGAGGTGTCGCGGTAGACATTGTAGGTGACGCCCCCCGGGCAGGGGGTCGTGCCGGCGTCCCAGTCCAGGTCGAGGGTGCAGGTGGCCTCGCCGGGGTTGGTGACGGAGCCCAGTCCGACGAAGGTGGGCTCGGCCTGCCAGGTGATCTGCGTGGGGAGGGCGTCCGACATGGCGGAGGAACAGCCCGACCCCTTGATATGGCAGTTGTAGAGGTGCGTCCCGGTGTCGTTGGCGCTGTAGGTGGAGGCCGTGGCTCCGCCGATGGGGTTGAGGCCGTCGTACCACTGATAGGTCATTCCCACGCCGCCGGTGGGGCTGGCACTCAGGAGTTGGGCCGTCCCCGCGCACAGCGTCAGCGGCCCGTCCGGGATGACGCTCACAAGAGAGGGGTTGTTGGCACAGGATGAGCCGGTGGAGCAGGGCACGGGAACGAACCCAGTGACGAGCACGTTGTCCACCATCCAGTACCAGCCATAGGTCCCCGTGTATCGGAACCGGACCTTGACCTGGGCGGCCGTGCCCGCCAGGGCTGTGATGTCCAGCGTCCTGTGGCTGGCCGTCGAGGAGGTTCCTACGGTCGTTGTCCAAGAGGTATGGGTCGTCCAGGTGCTCCCGTTGTTGTTGGACACATCGATGTAGGCCACGCTGCCGCTGTAGTGATAGTAGTAGGTGTCGAACTCCAGCGTCACCGTGGACGCTCCCGTGCAGTCAAAGGCCGGCGTGATCAGGCTATCATCCTGCGAGACCCCGCTTCCATCCCTGTCGCTGTCGATGATCTCGATGGGGGCGGTCATCCCGGCGGGGATGGTCCTCCCGCCAGGATTGAGCGTCGTCCACCGTTGCGTGCCGGTGCCGCCGTTCGCGATCGTCCAGCCCGCGGGAGGGTCGCCGGTCCCAAAGGCCTCGTCGATGTAGGTCTGGGGCCCCCCGCCGGGCCCGAAGGGGGCACCACTCTCCTCATGAGTGTTGGCCTCCTCGAAGCCGTTGACGCTGTCCACCGAGCGGACCACGTAGTAATAGGTGGTGCCGCTCGCGAGATTGTCCAGGTCCTGGTAGGTGGTTCCGGTGACGCCCGCGGCGATGCGGTTGCCCTCCCCGGGGGTGAAGCCGGAGGTAGTGGAGCGGTAGATGTTGTAGGTGACCGAACCGGAGCAGTTGGAGGTGCCTGAGCTCCAGGAGAGGTTGAGGATGCAGGTGGCGGAAGCCGGGTTGATTACGCTCGCAATGCCGGCGAAAGTCGGGGACAGGGTGCACGCGCCTGTGGCGAGGGCGTTGACCTCGCTGGAGGTGGGGGAGGTGCAGGCCGCGCCGTCGTTGGACTTGACGACATAGTAATAGCGGGTCCCGCCGGAGACGGTGCCGTCCGTGTAGATGTAGGTGGGGCTGTTGTCGTCCGCAACCTCGGCGATCTGCTCGTAGGGGCCGCCCGCTGTGGTGGAACGGTACACCCAATACCGTGTGATGGTGGAGGTGGCGGAGTCGTTCCACGAAATGTTGATCTCGTTGTCGCCGGGGACCCAGGCCGATGCCGTCGGGGCCGGCGGGACGGCGAGACAGCCGCAGGCGTCGAACTTGAAGGCGGCGATCTTGGTCTGGCCGCTTCCGCCGTATTCGGTGACGAACCAGAAGGTGCAGCCGTCGGAGGGATCCACACCGATGCCGGCGTAGTCGCCCCACCGCTCGTTGTTGGTCTTGGAGGTGGAGGCGTCCTGGATCACATACTCGTAGTAGGGCATGGTCCCCAGGGGGTCGGTGGCGAGGCGTCCGGCGTAGTAGATGGAAGGGTAGTAGGGGGCGAGCGAACCCGTGCGGGTATATCCGACGGCGATGTTGCCGGAGGAGTCCATGGCGGCCGAGCACACGGAGCGGTTGATGGTGTTGGACCCGGAGGTGGTGGCCAGGACCCCCTCCTGGTGGGAGACCCAGGCGCCGCTTCCGGTCTTGCGCATTTCAAACCAGTGGACCCCGGCTCGGTCACTGCCGACGTCCTCGGCGAAGCACCCGACGAGGGTCTGATAGTCTCCCCAGTTGCGGTATTGGAGGGGGAAGTGGAGGGGCTCGCGGATGGGGTCAATCTTCTGGCTTGTCCCGGGTTGGGGCATACAGTTCCAATTGCCGGAACTTCCGCAGAGGGTGTGGTCGTACTCGGCGATCTTGATGTCCGGCAGCTTGGTCATGACGGAGTTGCCCGGCGTGGCCCAGTCCACCAGGACGGAATAGATCTCCATGATGTCGCACGGTTCCGGGGAACACGATTTGCCGGTATGGATCTCGGTGTCCACGGGGCGGAGGAAGTAGCCCGGCTGGTTGCCGGCGGGAGGAAGCCCGTCCCCCTCGTGTCCGCCCGGAAGGAAGAGCTGAAAGCCGAAGGCCGACAGGGAGGGGGGGGTGAACTTCATGAAGGTGGCGGGAAGGCCCTGGAGCATCTTGGCCCGGTCCAGGGCCACCAGGTCCCTTCCGCCGCTTCCCGCGTTGAGGCCGATGAGGTAGGAGCCCTCCAGGTACTGGCCGTCGCCGTTGGTGTCAAGGGGCCAGACGCCGTATTTGGGATAATCGGGAGTACCGGTCTCCACGTTCAGGAACTGGTAGGCGTACCAGGTTCCCGTGGGATCGGGTGTGGTGGAGACATAGACGCACAGATGGCCGCCACTGGAGGGGAACTCGCTCAAGATCCACCGGTCGGCGGCCTCGTCGTAGTTGACGATGGGGTCGCAGTAACCGGTGTTGCAAGGCGAGCCGCTTGCGAGGGAGTCGAGCTCGAAGTGGGCCTGCTGGGTCCCGCTTTTGTTGAAGATGCGGGCGATGGAGGTGCCGCCGCTGTTGGATCCCTGAACGAAGTGGTTCGGGCCCACGTCGCCGGTGGTGTCGGGGGGGGAGGAGGAGGACTGGTACCCCGCGAAGTTGAGGATGGGGGTGCCGAAGGCCAGCGCCTGGGGCGGGTCGGGGGCGGGGGCGCGGTCCTGCAGGTCGATGAGGGGATTGTAAAAGGGCTTGCCGTCCTGGCTGGGGCCGGAAAAACCGTAGTCCTGCCGCCTCGCCGCCTCAGGGCCGTAAGGGGTCCACGATTCGTCTATCGGGGGGAGGTCGCGGACGGCGGTGCTGATGGTCGGGGCGAACGGTTCGCTCACATAGGTGGGGCCGCTGTCGGCGCCGAGCCACGCGGCGCACGCCAAGGCGAGGCAGATCACAAATGTGCGGAATACCGGATGGTTCATGATCCCTCCTGTGTTAGGGCTGGAGCAGGGCGTCGGCGGCGGAGCGGAGATACTTGTCCCTCCCTCCCGCGAACGCCTTCCAGAGTTCCGGGCCCCCGGGCTCGATGAGCGCGGCGGCGATGGCCTCGAAATCGAAATCAGCGGCATTATACCTTAGATAATAGTCATCAAGCCGGGGGTAATGCTCGTCGAAGACCTGGACTTTGCCGGCCTTTGCGCCGCGGAATTCCCGATCGAGGACCGGCTTCCCGTCCGAACCGACAACCCGGACCACCCACTGTTCCACGCGGGTCCGGCCCCGCAGGGGCGGGTAGCCGCCCTCCGGCCGCTCCTGGGAATAGCGGCGCTCGTCGAAGCGCAGGGTTGCGTCCACGGAGAGCGGTCCGAGGCGTTCCTGAACGGCCGGATCGAGGAGGGCCTCCATCAGGCGGACGAGGCGGGGGTCCGTGACCTGGCCGTCGAGCTCCAGCATGCGGAACGCTACGGCCCGGCGGATTGGAGCCGGGCCCTCGGCGAAGGCCTTTTGGAGGGCGGTGTGGTCCTGGAACTCCAGCACCTCAGCGACCCTCCCTCCCAGGGGCCCATCCGGGGGATGGAGATCCGCCCGGACGAGGGGACGGACCGGGTGGACCAGGTCGCGCCATATCCGCTCCCGCAGGCCGGGGTCGGCCACATGGCCGACCACCCGCATTTCATACAGCCGCTTGCACGCGGCACGCCGTACATCCTCATCGGCGTCTGTCAGCGCCACCCGCTCCAGCACGGCGGGGTCGCTCATCTGCAGGGCCGCCTGTTTTCTCAGCTTCCAGTCCGATCCGTCGGACAGGTAGGCCTCCAGGGTCTCGGGGTCGGTCAGCCGCCCCATGGCCGCGGAGCGGACGGAGGCGCTCGCGTCGGTCCGGATGACCCGGCTCAGGATGGCCGGGTCCAGCAGGCGGACGCAGGCGTTTTTGCGGACCAGCGGCGAGGGGTCCTTCAGCGCCAGGTCCTGGAACAGCGCCGGTTCGTCCGGCAGTTCCAGGACGGCCCTGGCCCGGACGGCACCGTCGGGGTCCTCCAGGGCCGACCTCAGCGCGGCGGGGTCGCCCACCCGGGCGACGGCCTCCCGTCTCACCAGGGGCGAAGGGTCCTCCCGGAGGATCCGGGCCAACAGAGCGCGATCGTTCAGCCGCCCCGCGGCGCGGGCGCGGACGGCCTCGCTCCCGTCCTCCCGAGCGAGGCGGCCCAGGGTCCTGGGGTCTTCCAGCCGTCCCACCGCCGCGAGCCGGATCCCGGGGTCGTCCGTTCCTTCAGCGAGTTTGGCCAAAAGCGCCGGGTCCTTAACCTGTCCGATGGCCGCCAGGCGGACCGGTAGGGGCTGGTCGGGCCGGGTCAGTTGGGTCAGGAGGGCGGCATCGTCCAGGCGCGCGGCAGTCGCGGCGCGCACGGCCGGATCCTCGTCGCCCTTCCGGGCGATGGCGCGAAAGAGTTCGGGATCGTCCATCATCCGGATCGCCAGGACCCTCAGGGCGGGGGCGTCCTTCCCCATGGCCACCGCTCCGTAGAGCGCCGGGTCGCCGATCTTTGCCATGGCCTGTTCGCGGAATTCGGCGTCGCTCGTCTCCCCGGCGATGGCCAGGAGGAGGTACTTGTCGGTCAGGGCGCCCAGGGCGGCCTTCCGGACGCCGCGGTCATCGGAGGCGCGGACGATGGAGGCCAGCACCTCAGGGTCGCGGATGCTCCAGGCCGCCGCCTCGCGCACGCGGGGCTCGGGGTCGCGCGCGACGATGTCCCGCAGGACGGCCGGGTCCTTCAACAATTTCGCCGCGTTCTCACGCACCAGCGCGTCGGGGTCGGTCCGGGCCGCCTCCGCCAGAAGATCCTGGTTCCGCACCCGTCCGAGGGCCAGGTCGCGCAGGTACCAGTCGCCCTCGCGGAGTACCTTTTCAACGAGGGCGGCGTCCGTGAGGCGTCGGATGGCGTCGGCCCGCACCGCCTTGCGCGGCGCCTCCAGCGCCAGCCGGCCCAGAAGGCCCTGGTCCTCCAGGCGAAGGACGGCTTCGAGGGCCACCTGCAGGGCGGGGTCGTTCATGGCCAGGTCGAACAGCTTCTCCGGGTCGTTTAGCCCGCGCACCTCCTCCAGCCGGTCCAGGACGGCATAGGTGGCCAGCGGCGCGGAGGGATGCCCCTCCTCGGGTTCCATCTCCTGGGCGGTCAGAGGCGCGGCGCCGGCCAGGAGCAGGCCCAGGACGGAAGAGAGGAAGACGGTGAGCAATCGCATCGAAGCACCTCCGTTGGCGGGGATCGGACCGGCGGGGGGGCCGGGGAGCCCTTAGATTACCATGTCCGGTGCCGGCCGTGCGACGGCGCGGGGCGTCCGCCCGGCCTATTCTCTCGGGTCCTCGAAGAACGCCCTGATCCGCATGCGCCCGGCCTCGTTTTTCCAAGTCTCGTGGAAGAGGCGGATCTCGGCGTCGTCCCAATTCGTCCGCCGCGCCTCCCCCGCCAGGGAGGCCGCCATTTCCAGCTCCCCCCGGCCCTTCAGGATGGAAGCGCGCATGAACAGCGTCCGGGCCTCGAAGAACCGGTCCAGCAGGGTCACGAACTCCGGGTCGGCGCCGGCGGGGAAAGCGAGGAGCCGGTCCAGGGCCTTCCGGTTGCGCCCGGCCAGGAGCTCCTCCATGTTGGCGGACCATGTGAAGGGGTGGAGGGAGGCGCCGGCCGGGTATTCGAGGACCGGCCGATCGTCGGTGACGGGGGGGACATCGGCCGTCCAGGCCTCCAGGTCCCGCGCCTCCATCAGCAAAAGCGCCAGCCAGTCCGCGCTCCGGGCCAGCCCTGACCGGAGCAGGTCCTGCCGCACGGGGAGCCGTTCCAGGTTCCGGTCCCAATCGCCGGGATCGACGCGCAGGGGTTCGGTCCCCCCCAGGAGGATGGCGTGGGCGTGGCCCAGCCAGAGGGAGGATTCGGGGAAGACGCGGCGGAAGGTGGCCGCGGCCCTTTGCAGGTCCTCCGCCGTGATCCACCGAAGAGGCAGGTACTGCGCAACCCTACCCCCGGGTTTCAAGCGGCGCCGGACGAGTTCGAAATACTCCCGCGTGTAGAGGTTGCCCGACCCCAGGGCCGGGTGGGTGGGGTCGCAGGTGATGACATCGTAGGACCGGTCGTTCCGCAGGAGCCACTGCCGCCCGTCCCCCGGGATGAGGCGCACGCGCGGGTCCTCCAGCACCCCGCGGTTGTAGGCCTCGTAAAGAGGGGCCGCCCCGGCGATCTCCGGGCACAGTTCCACGCAGTCCACCCGCTCCACGGGCCAGGCCAGGACATGACGGGCCGTCACCCCCAGGCCGAACCCGACGACCAGGACCTCCCCGGCGTCGGGTGAGGCCAGGAGGGGGAGGTGGGCCAGCATCCGGACCACCTTCAGGGCGTCGTAGGTGGTGCCGCACACCGCGCTGTTGTTGATGTAACTCCACCGGACGCCCGTCCGGGCGTCCTCCACGACGGCGATGGTCCCCTCCACGGCGTCCCGGTGGAAAAGGAGCCGGTCGCTCCGATGGGCGTCGCGGAACACGGAGATGGGGAGGGGTTTGGGGAGATGGTCGTGGAGAAACAATGCCCCCGCCGTCAGGGCCACGGCGGCGGTGACCCAGAGGCCCGCCCGCGTGCGTTCCGCATCGCCGGCCGCACGGCGCGTCGCCAGGGCCAGGACGCCGTAGGCGATGCCGATGAGGAGGATGGAGCGCAGGGGGCCCGCCGCCGGCATCAGGAGGAACGCCGCCGCGGGGGCGCCGAGGACGGCGCCAAGGGTGTTGAGGCCGTAGAGCGTCCCCATCTCCCCGCCGGGCGGTTCCTTTCTGCCGGGGTGGAGGGCCACCAGGAGGGGGAGGAGGGTCCCCATGAGAAAGGCGGAAGGGAGAACGAGAAGGCCGGAGAGCATCAGGGGCGGGATCCAAATCTGCCGCCAGGGCGCCAGCAGAAGGGAGCGGAACCGGAAGAGGAGATCGGGACCCCAGACTGAGAGGGGGATGGTGGCCAGGGCCAAAACGGCAAGCCCCCCCAGAACCGCGGTCAGCCGGGCCGCCGCCCGTCCTTCGCGCCTGGAGAGGCGGCCGCCCCAGAGGCATCCCAGGCCGTATCCGGCCAGATAGGCGGCTAGGGTGAGGCCGAATGCCGTGTGGCGGTTGGGCAGGTAAACGGCCAGCAGACGCATCCAGTTCGTCTCCAGGGCCATGCCCAGAAACCCCAGGAGGGCCGCGGCGGCCGGGAGGAGGAAGGGGGAGGGGGCGTCGGGCCGGTCAAGGCGCGCCGGTTCCCGAAGTGGAGGGCCGGCGGCGATGGGGATGGCGGAGAGGAACAGGACGGCGCCGGTGAAGAACGACGCGGTGATCCCCAGCCGGGGGATCAGGAGGAAGGTGGCGGTGAGGACCCCGGCGACCCCCCCCAGGGTGTTCCAGCCCAGGATGCGCCCCGTGCGGGTGCCGCGGTCCCCCTCTGCAGCGGTGGAGCGGTAGAGGAGGGGGAGGATGGCGCCCAGGAACAGGCCGGCGCCCGAAAGCAGAAGCCAGGCGATGGCGGCCTCCGCCGCCCAGGGCAGACGCCCGGTCACGAGAAGGGGGAGGAGGAAGGGGAGCATGGCCATCCATGCGGCCCCGGCCGACTGGTTCCACGAAATGGCGGATCGGCCGAGGCGCCCCGCCAACGGGAGGCGTCCGGCTGCCCACGCCCCGAGCCCCATTCCGCCGAGGATGCCGGAAAGGACCACGGCCCAGGCCCCGGCGGTGGTCCCCAGCAGGACGGCCAGGCGGCGGGCCGCCGCCGGTTCAAGGCAGAACAGGGCGAAGCCGCACAAAAACGCGGCCGTCGCCATGCGCCGCGGATGCATGATCTTCATGGGTTGAAAGTGTACCACGGCCCCGCCGGTGGCTCAAGGCGGGCGCAACCCCTTGACACAAGCGTGGCCTACCTATATATTGTATGCAATTACTTGGGTGAACAATCGAATCCATCGTTCGTCATAGACCCTGTAATTCCATGGGTCGGCAGATCAAGGAGGCAACCATGAGGATCTGGATTTTCGTCTTCGTCATCGCATTGTCGGGTTTGACCGCCATGGCCGATGGAGGGGTTTGGTACCCCCTCGACAAGGGGACCCCCCAACCCGAAGCGCCCCTGGTGTCCACCACCACGCAAGGGACCCAGCGCATCGAATTCGAGATCGACATTCCCGGGATCCTCGTCCGGGATTTCGTCACGAAGGGGGGGACCTTCAAGGAACTCACCCTCCCCGGCCAGACCTTCGCGGGGGAATTGGGGCAGGCCAAGCTCCCCGCCCTGCGTCTTCTGGTGGAAGTGCCCTACCAGGCCTCCCTTTCCCTGCGGATGGGCGCCTCGGACACCCTGGACTATTTCCAGACCCAATTCGGCATCGCCGATTTCATCGTCCCCGTCCAGGAATCCATCCTCAAGACCCCGGACGGCTGGGACAACTGGCCCTACCACAAGGACGAGGCCTACTACGCCACCGATGCCTTCATGCCCGAGCCGGTCGCCCGCGTGACGGGCGTCTCGTTCCACCGCGGCCACCGCGTGGCCGTCGTGGAGGTCCAACCCTTTTCCTACAACCCAGCGAAAGGGATCCTCCGCGTCGCGACGCACCTCCGGTTCGACCTGGTCATGGAGGGGGGCGACGACGCGGCCACGCGCGCGGAACTGGCGCGCACCTTCTCCCCGGCCTACGAGGCCAACTTCTCGGAAATGGTTCTCAACTACGGCATGCTGAACGAGGCCCCGGCCCGCGGGGAGACCCGGACGAGCCACTGGGACGGCATCCTGGTCATCTCCGCCCCGGCCTATTACAGCTATGCGGAACCCCTCGTCCAATGGCGCCGGAAGATGGGCTACTTCGTCCAGCACGTGGACACGGGCACGACCGGGAGCACGACCACGGCCATCAAGGCCTACATCCAGAGCGCCTACAACACCTGGACCAACCCGTCCCTCTCCTATGTCATCCTGGTCGGAGACACCGACACCATCCCCTCCCCCAACGGATCGGCCTGTTCCAGCTGCGCTTCCGACAGCGACTACGCCTGCCTCTCCGGCGGCGATAACCTGCACGACGCCTACATCGGCCGCATCTCGCTCGCCTCCACGGCGCAGGCCGCCGAGGTGTTCGACCGGTTCATGACCTACGCCAAGGCGGATTTCGTCCAGACGCCGTGGATCAAAAAGGCCTGTTTCTCCTCCTCCTGCGACTCCACCTACAACACCTACCACACCCATGAAGCCGTCCAGGCCGCCTACACCAAACCCGCCGGCTACACGGGGGAATATTATCCCGGCGGGACCGACCCGGGCGGCGACCTCATCCGGTGCATCGAGGACTATGGCGGCAGCGCTTCTGCCTCCGGTGACGATGTGGTGAATGCCCTCAACCACGGCCGCTCCATGATCGTCTACTCGGGCCACGGCAGCGTCAGCGACTGGTCCGGTCCCACCGTGACCCAGTCGAACCTTGCGGCCGCGACCTGCGGCGAGATGGCCCCCTTCATGGTGGGCCACTGCTGCGTCGCCCACAGCATCCGTTCCGCCTCCTTCGGCGAGGCCTGCGTGCGGGAGGTGGCCATCGGCTACTGGGGGTCGTCCGAAAGTTCCTACTGGGGCGAAGACGACTACATCGAGAAAGAGTGGTTCGAGAAGATCTTCACGAGCGGCCAGCACCGGATCGGGGAGTTCATGATCAACACCATGCTCGATTTCTACGCCAACTTCTCCACGAGCCGGGCTGACTACTACATGGACATGTGCCTCCTGGGCGGCGACCCAACCATGGAGCTTTACACCGAAGTGCCGCTCGCGCTCTCCGCGACGCACGCCTCCGCCCTCCCCGTGGGGTCCACCTCTTTCACCGTGACGGTCACCCGCTCCGGTTCTCCCCTGGAGGGCGCCCGTGTCTGCCTGACCAAGAGCGACGGCGGGGACGCCATCCATGAGTTCGGCACCACCGACGCCAACGGGGATGTCACGATCGCCATCAGCCCGGCCCTGGCGGGCGTGGGAGTGCTGAATGTCACCGCCACGGCCATCAATTCCATCCCCTACGAAGGGACGGCCAATGTCATCGTTCCCGAGGGGCCCTGGCTGACGCATGCCGGCCACGCCATCGACGATTCGGCGGGGAACGGGGACGGGATCGCCAACCCGGGCGAGACGATCGTGATGGCGGTGACGCTGACCAACATCGGGGCGGACGCGGGGACGGGGATCGCGGGGACGCTGACGGAGAGTTCGGACTTTGCCGCCGTCACGGACGGGGCGGCCGCCTGGCCGGACATCGCGGTGTCGGGCTCGGCACAGTCGAACGCCAACCACTTCGCGTTCACGGTGGGGGCGGGGGCGCTGAACGGTCATGTCATCCCGTTTTCGGTGGCGTGGAGCGCCGACGGCCCCTACACGGGGGACACGGGGTTCGGCGTGCCGGTGTGCGCGCCGCTGGTCATATCGAGCGTGCAAGTGACGGCCATTACGGACAGCACGGCGACGGTGACCTGGACGACCAATGTGCCGGCGAATGCGCTGGTGACCTACGGGACGGGGGTGCCGCCGAATCTGACCCAGGGCAACCTGACGACCTACGGGACGAGCCACAGCGTGATGCTGACCGGCCTGACGGGGTGCACGAATTATTATTTCTCGGTGACCTCGCAAAGCGCGGGGTGCTACACGGCCACGGCCGACAACGGGGAGGCCTATTTCACCTTCAAAACCTACGGCCGGGTGTATGCCATGGGGCCCGACGATGTCGAGAGCGGAGCAGGGTACTGGGTAGGGTCTGGGGCGCCGAACGCCTGGCACATCAGCACCTGCCGGGCCAATTCCGGAACCCATGCGTGGAAGGCGGGCAACACTTCCTGTTCCTTGGATTATTCCGATGAGGGCGACGACTATCTAACCTGGAGCCAAGATATCAATCTCGGTTCCGCCGGCCACGGGGCCCTTCTGATGTGGATGGAGTGGTATGACACGGAATCGGGCTTTGATTACTGCCGGCCCCAGATCAGCACGGACGGCGGGAGCAACTGGACGACCCTGGGGACGCAATATGCCGGTTTCAGCGGCGGGTGGATCCAGAAGGAGATGGATCTCGCGGCATACACCGGCAATGTCAAGATCCGGTTCTGGTTCCATTCCGACTCCTCCAACACCGGCGAGGGGTGGTATATCGACGACATCAACATCAGCCGCTCGGCTCCCTGCGGGCCCGAATTGCATCACCAGGGGCACACCGTGGCGGACGACTGTTCGACGGGGGGGGCGGGGGACGGGGACGGGGTGCTGGACGCGGGGGAGACGGCGGTGGTGCAGGTGACGGCGATCAACACGGGGACGGAAGCGGCGACGGGGGTGAGCGCGACGCTGTCTACGGTGACGCCGGGCGTAGCGGTGACCGACGGCTCGGTTTTTTTCCCGAACATCGCCGCCAACGGCGGGACAGGGGTCTCCATCGCCCCGCATTTCGCCATCGCGGTGGGCCCGACCGTGCTTTGCGGGACGGAGGTTGACTTTACCCTGACCTTCACATCGGCGAAGGGGACCTGGAGCGACACATTCAGCCAGGAGGTGGGGGACGTGGTGGCGGGGGGCGATATTACGGTGTTCAGCGAGGCGTTCGGGGGGGTGACGCCGCCGGCGTTGCCGACGGGGTGGACGGTCAGCCACACGGGGAGCGGAAACGACTGGGCGACAAGCACCACGGGATGCCCGACGAACGCGCTGTACTACCACTACAACTACACCTACGCGGCGAACGCCTGGGCTTTCTCGCCGGGGATCCCCCTGACGGCGGGGGTGACCTACAGGCTGAGCTTCGACCAGAAGGTCTATTCAGGATCGTATCCGGAGATTTTCGAGGTGAAGTGCGGCACATCGGCGACGCCGGCAGGGCAGAACATCACGATCCTGGCGTCGGCGAGCTACACCAACACGACCTGCGAGACGCGGACGCCGACCTTCACCGTGCCCTCGGATGGGACGTACTACATCGGGTTCCACTGCACGAGCGCGGCCAATATGTGGGACCTCTACATCGACAACATCGCCCTGACCTATCCGCAGAATCCCAGTTGCACGATGCACCCCTGCGCGGCGACGGGGCCGAGCGTGAAGGTTGACGGGACCTACGATCCGACCGCGAGTTTGGTCCAGGTGTGCGGGGACGGGGACGATGTGGTGGAGCCGGGCGAGGACTGGCGGGTTGCGGTGCGGTTGAAGAATATCGGGTCGGACCCGGCCGGCGACGTCGTGGCCTCTTTGGCGGTCAACGCGGGATCGGCGGTGAATGCCGTCATTCTGACGGGGAACCCCGGCGACTTCGGGACGATCGCGGCGGGGGGAACCGCCACGGACACCTTCGAGTTCCGGGTGGACCAGGGGGCGGTGTGCGGCAACGCCATC
>DCUZ01000073.1:67177-67521 GCA_002327305.1 Holophagales bacterium UBA2201
ACCCTGGGCTACACCGTGAATTACGCCCCCAAGCCGGGGGGCGCGGCCACCCTGTTCACCGACGACTTCACCGCGGGCTACGGCCAGTGGACGCCGAGCGGCAACGTGGCGCCGAATCCCGGGCTGGCGCACTGCGCGGGGTCGGGGGCGGACAACGCGGTGGTGCAGTTGACGGGGACGCTGGGGGGCATCGCGTTGACGAACGCGGTGTCCACGGTGGGGTACACCGACATCCGGCTGCAGTGGCAGCACAAGCACAGCCAGAACGCCTGTTCGCTGGCGGTGGAGTGGTACGACGGGACGGACTGGTACCCGGTGACGGGGTCGCCGTTCACGGGGAACAC
>DCUZ01000031.1 GCA_002327305.1 Holophagales bacterium UBA2201
TCGTAGAAATATGTGCCACTTGACAATCGGGACTACCTTGGAAACTAGGGACAGTCACCTATTTCAGGGTAATATAGTTACCCAAGACCACATGCACCGCTGATTTTCAAAGCGAAGAGCACGATAAAGAAGGGACACGATGCCCTTCTTTTTTTTGTGCCCGTCGCCCACCACCACCCCAAACACCTACCCCTTTTTGCTTTTGTTTTTTTTCTTTTGCTGTGGGGCAAGGCCACGGGGCGGACCGGCGCGGCGTCCCCTCCGTCCCTTTCTTGGTCTGTATTCCGTAGTACAAATATATTCTTCTCTTGTATAGTTTATCGTTCTAGTAAATAAGTCTATGGGATAATAGGGGACAGTCACCTATTTCCGAGTAATATAGTTGCCATAGACCATAGCCACCGCTGATTTTCAAAGCGAAGAGCACGAGAAAAAAGGGACACGAACGAAATGGAGTCGGGTCGGAATATTAGTTTTCGAGAAAGTCCGGGGGCCATCCTATCGCCCTTTTGCCCATCTCCCAACCTTATCGAGATGCCGGATCAAGTCCGGCATGACAGCATGGAAAGGCGAAGAAGGGAGAGGGGGGATTCGAGCCCTGCCGGAGGGAAGCGCCCGCGCTTCGCAACGGGGGCCCGGAAACGACGCAACCCCGACAAGGTCGGGGCCGGCAAGTCCAAAACAAGATGGCGGAGAGGGGGGGATTNNGGGGGGATTCGAACCCCCGGTCCCGGTTTAAGCCGGGACAACTGCTTAGCAGGCAGCCCTGTTCGGCCACTCCAGCACCTCTCCGTATTTGGCTGGAAGGGGCTATATTTAATCACGATTAGACGATTGGGTCAACCAGGGCTGTCGGGGGTTCGAATGGGGAGAGGATTCGAGCCCTGCCGCAGGCGGGGACGGGGAACCCCCGTCTCGTCCCCCCGCCACCCAACCCCCGGTCCCGGTTTAAGCCGGGACAACCGCCCAAGCCCGAAGCCCTGCCTTGGGGCCACTCCAGCACCTCTCCGGGTTGGTTGAACCACCTCTATTTTCGCATGAATGGAAATTCAGGTCAATACAGGGCTGTCGGGGATTCGAAGGGGGGATTCGATCCCTGCCGCGTGCCGAGACGGGAAACTGGTTTTCCGGGATAGGACGCCAGAAGCCAATCAGGCGCCTTTCGGTGCCTGAAAGCCATGATGGATTGTAAAATGCGCCTGAGGCGATTTGGACCCTGACAAAGTCAGGGCCGCCGAAGGCAACGCCTGCTACCAGAGAGAAGCGCCGCAGGCCTGTAACGGGTTGAGGCGTGAAGCGCCAGGCGGAGCGGGCTGGAGGGGAGCGGCAAGACGCCTGGTCTTGCCGAACCCCGAAGGCCCGAAACGCCAAAGGCGTCCATTGGGGACGCCTTCAACCCGTAGCAATCAATTAATGCGCCTGAGGCGATTCGAACGCCTGGCCTACGGCTCCGGAGGCCGTCGCTCTATCCAGCTGAGCTACAGGCGCAAGGCGTATATTATCCGCGTTCAGCCCTTTTCTGTCAAGGGGGCCTTCGGCGGCGCCGAAGGGGGGCGCAGGGCCTCCAGAACGCACGCCGCGAAGTAAAGGATGATGGGGCCGTAGAGGAGCCCGACCATCCCCAGGCCCGCCACCCCGCCCATGATCCCCACCAGGATGAGAAGGACGTTCACTTTCGCCCGGCCCGCCGAGAGCACCGGCCGCAGAATGTTGTCCAGACCGGAGATGACGATGGTGCCGTAAATGATGAGGACGATGCCGGCGGCGGTCCTTCCCTGGGCGAATAGGAGGAAGACCAGGGGCCCCCACACCAGCGTCGCCCCTCCCATGGGGATGATGGAGAACAGGAACGTGAGGGTTCCCAGGAAAAGGATCGAGGGGAGGCCCAGGAGGGCATAGCCGATGGCGCCGAGGACCCCCTGGATGGCGGCCGTGAGGAACACGCCGATGAAGAGGGAGACGATGAAATCCTCCATCTTGCCCTCGATGACGCGGCGCCGCTCGGCCCCGAGGGGGAGAAGGGGCTGGAGGAGCCCCTTGATGACGGCTCCATAGCGCAGGAACGCGAAGAGGAACATCAGGGTGAAGAAGAGGTGGAAGAGGAACTTGAAGGTGTTCTGGAAGATGTTGCCGAGGATGTCCTTGAATTTTCCGGCGAAAAAGGAAACCACGGCGGCCGGCTGCACCCCCGCCTGCTCCAGGCGGTCCCGGCCCCACTGCACCCACCTCTGCAGATCGGAGCCGCCCTCCGCCTGCACCGTTTGGAACGCCTTGGCCTGTTCCATCAACTGGGGGTAGGCGTCCACAATCTCATGGGCCAGTTGGGCCAGGACGAGCGAAAGCGGGATGAGGACCAGGAGCAGGGTGGCTCCGGCCGTGATGAAGGAGGCCCAAAAGGGGGAGCATCCCCTCCGGCACAGCCGGCGCCGGACGGGGGCCAGGATGACGGCCAGGACCAGGGCCCAGGCCATGCTGGGGATGAACGCCCGAAGCACCTTGAACGAGAGAAAGGCCAGTCCCAATCCGAACGCGGCGGCGGTGACGATGCGCAATTCCCTGGAGATCATGGGCACGCTCCTTGAACCTGTCTTGATCGACGGCAACCGTTTGCTCGGGGGCGCCGCCCCTACCCCACCCGACCCCCTACGCCAGCCCCCTCCGCACCAATTGCCGGTCGTATTCGGCCCGGTGCTTGACCTCCACGAGGGTCAGATAGGCCTCTTCCATCTGGTCGTAGATGGTCTCCATCTGGCCCTTCATGTCGGCGAACCGGGGATCCACCCCGGCCACCTCGGGGTCGTAGAACTGGCAGAGGGCCAAAAAGGCGTAATGGATCTCCTTCTGGGTGGCCCTCAGCGGGCACTCCAGCAGGTCGTAATGACTCAGCCCCTTGAGAGAGGAATACACGCGGAGAATCTTGTCCCGGATCTTGCGGATGTCCTCCTCCGAAAGGTCCACCTGGATGGACTTGGGCTTGACCCATTTGATCTTGCGCCTCTTCTTGGGCGCGGCCCCCGGCTTGGCGACGATCCCCGTGGCCCGGTCCTGGAACCGCTCGAAAAAGGCCTTCACCGGCAGGGGGGGCTCCTCGGGGCCGGCGGAGAGGAGGCCCGCCGCCACGAAGGCGTAGAGGGTCACCAGATTTTCGTCGGGGTTGCCCGGGGCCGCGGCCAGGATCTGCTCCGCCGTCAGGGCGCCCGAGGCCTGGGTCAGGAGGAAGGCCTGGTGGGGATTGATCTTGAGCTGGGCGTAGAACTGCCGCAGGTGGGCGGTGGGCCTGAGGGCCAGGTGGAGGGGCAGGCGGGTCCGGACCGCTTCGGGAGGGGTGTAGGAGAGGGTCCCCTGGAAGATGAGGGAGGCCGTGGAGATGTTGAGGGTGATGTCCTGGGGGACGGGGGCCGCCTTGAGGGTGAGCCGGTAGAGACCCGTGAACCACCCCATGGCCTCGGTGACGATGGAGCCCACCAGGTCCTGCAAACCCCCGTTCAATTGTTCGGCGGTGATGAACCCCAGGTTGACCAGTTTTTGGCCCAGGCGGGAGCCGTGGGCGACGTCCCGGAGGGCGGTATCCAACTGCTGGCCGGTGATGGCCCCCCGGTTGACCAGGAACTGCCCCATCTTGTGGCCCAGGATGTTGCTCATGGCGCTTTTGACCTCGCCGCCCATGAAGAAGATGCGGCGCTGGTCCCGGTCGCGCTGGAGGTCCAGCACGCCCGAGGCCTGGTTCAGATGGAGGTTCTGGAGCATCTCCGCCACGGAGACATCGTCGAGTTTTCCGACAAAGGAATCGTCCGGCATGGACCCATTGTAAAAGAAAACCCGCCCGCGGCGCAAGGGCGGCGCGCGGGTCGGGGGTCGGGGGGGGGCTATTTCAGGTGGCGGTTCAGGACCTGCTGGAGCTGGCGCGCGCTCACGGGTTTGGCCAGGACCTCCTCGCATCCGGAACGGAGCATCACCTCCATGTCCCTGGCCGAGATGTGCTGGGTGATGAGGATGATCGGAATGGGGGCGCAGGAGGGGTCCTGCTTGAGGAGCCGGGTGCATTCCGCCCCGCTCATCCCCGGCATCTCCAGGTCCAGGATGATGAGGTCCGGACGCTCCTTCCAGGCCAGAGCGACGGCCTCGGGGCCGGTGGAGGCCTGCACCACCTCGACCCCGAGGGCGCCGAAGACCTTCTGGTAGAAGTTCAGGAAGGTCTGCGAGTCATCCGCGAGAAGGACCTTCTTGGGCAAGGGGCCTATTCCATCACGACGATGACGACCCGGCGGTTCTGGGCGCGGGTGGCGGCGTCGAGGTTGAGGATCGCGGGCTTGGTCTCGCCGTAGGAGATGACCTCCATCCGGTGGAGGGGCAGGCCGTGCTCCTTGTTGAGGTACTCCTTGACCGCCTGGGCGCGCTTGAGGCCGAGGGTGTAATTG
This sequence comes from Holophagales bacterium UBA2201, assembly GCA_002327305.1. Lineage (GTDB taxonomy): Bacteria > Acidobacteriota > Thermoanaerobaculia > UBA2201 > UBA2201 > UBA2201. The sequence continues at coordinate 4,419 of DCUZ01000031.1, forward strand.
AAATCCTCCTCGCCCCGGTCATCGGTGTGGCCCTGGATCTCCACGTAGACGTTCTTGTTCTGCGCCTTCAGCATCTGCGCGAACGCGTCGAGGGCCGCCTTGGCCTCCTCGCTGAGCTTCCAGCGGCTGGACCCGAAGTGGACCTTGTCGTCGGAGAGGGTGATCTCGTAGAGGAATTTCCCCTCGGCGAGTTTCTGGGCGTCCAGGGCGCGGTCCATGGCCTCGCGGGAGGTGTCGGAGAGGGCGGCCAACTGCTTTTCGATCTCGGCGTCCCTGGCGTGGAGCGTCTGGATCTCCTCCTGCGCTTCCTCGACGTCCTTGGAGACGTTGTCCACGCGCTGGGAAACGTCCTGGTTCATCTTCTGCATTTCCTCGTTGACGAACTTCTTGGTGGCGCAGGAGACGGCGAAGAGGGTGAGGATGACGACGAGCAGCTTCTTCATGGGTTCCTCCTTATGTGTGGTCCGGGGCCGATTCGCGGTCCGGCCTATCGCAGGAACTTCGGCGGTCCCCCCCAGTATCCCTTCTTGGCGCTGACCTTCACTTTGCCCTTTCCCTTCACGCTCACGAGGACCGAATGATATTGTACCATTCCCTTCCCGGGGGAGAACCCCAGGAGGTAGGAATGGTGGATGCGGTCGAAAATGCGCTCCAACGCCGCGTCGATCTCCTCCGGAGTTCCCGCCACCTCCACCGCCCCCCCCGAGTAGCGGGCGAGGATCTTGAGGAATTCGATGTCCAGGACCTCCATCGGCGTCTGCCGCAGGGCCAGGGTGTGGACCGGAACCTGGACCTGCAGGAGGGAGTCGATGACCTTCTGCGGCTCCTGCTCCGAAAAGTTGTCATGGGTGTCGGTGATGAGGATGGCCTGCCGCTTCTTGTGCTTCGCCTCCCGCAGATAGACGGGGATGTAGGCCAGTTCGTCGTAGAGCGCCGTCTTGCCCCACGGCTTGATCCCTTCGAGCAGGGCCGCCGGGTCGAAGGGGCCGTCGCCCAGGGGGCGCAGGAGCCTAAACGAACGGCTCTGGAACATGGAGAGGGCCGTTTCGTCGCCGGGCTTGATCCTCTCCCTCAGGCGATCGAGGGCGAAGACGGTCTGTTCCGGGAGGGTCCCGGTCCCCATGCTGCCCGACGCGTCCACGATGACGAGGGTGGAGAGGGGGTCGGAGGCGTCGCGCGAAAAGTGCTCGACGCGCACCGGCCGCAGGCTCACGAGCAGTTCGAAATTGTCCTTCTTCAGGCCCGCAACCCAGCGTCCCTTCGCGTCGGTCACGTTGACGGGGATGAGGACATAATTGACGGTGACCGTCTCGGAGAATTCCTGCGCGGGCAGCGGGGCCGCCGCGCCCGGAAGGAGCATGAGCGCCAGGATCGCAGGGCGGAGACGGGTCGGCGTGAACGGCATCTCGGCCCAGTATAGTGCGCCCGCCCGCCGGGTGTCAAATCGTCCCGGGTCGTTTGCTATAATTAAAATAACCGCCATTTCAAGGAGATGCGACCATGCCCGTTCAGGAAATCCGTCCCGGCGTCACCGCCGTCGGCGTCCCCGATCGCGACCGCACCCTGTTTGACGAACTCATCCCCCTCCCGCAGGGGACGAGCTACAACGCTTACCTCGTGAAGGGCTCCGCCAAAACGGCCCTGGTCGACACGGTGGACCCCCCCAAGGCCGGGGCCTTCTTCGCCAACCTGGAGCAGGCCGGCGCCGGCCGGGTGGACTATGTGATCAGCAACCACGCCGAGCAGGACCATTCCGGCACCCTCCCCGCCGTCCTCGAGCGCTGGCCGCAGGCGGTCCTGGTCACCAACGCCAAGTGCAAGGAGATGCTCATGGACCTCCTGCCTCTGGCGGGGGACCGGTTCATGGTCGTCAAGGACGGCGACACCCTGGACCTGGGGGGGAAGACCCTGGAGTTCCGGATGACCCCGTGGGTCCACTGGCCCGAGACCCAGGTGGCGTTCCTCCGGGAGGACGGCATCCTCTTCTCCTGCGACTTCTTCGGCGCCCACGCCGCCCTCTCCCAGCCGTTGGCGCGGCGCGATCCGGACCTCTACCGGGCGGCCAAGCGGTACTACGCCGAGATCATGATGCCCTTCCGCACCAGCATCAACAAGCACCTGGAGATGCTCAGGGCCTACGACATCAAGTTCATCGCCCCCTCGCACGGCGCCGTGTACCTGGAACCCGCCTTCATCCTGGACGCCTACCGCGACTGGGCCTCGGAGGAGGTGAAGAACGAGGTCCTGCTCCCGTTCGTTTCGATGCACGGGAGCACCCGCGTGATGGTGGATCATCTGATCGGCAAACTGGAGGCCGGGGGTCTGACCGTGCGTCCCCACAACCTGCCCCACACCGACATCGGCGAACTGGCGATGGACCTGGTGGACGCCGCCACCCTCGTCGCCGCGGCGCCGGTTTTCCTGGCCGGTCTCCACCCCGCGATGGACTACGCCCTCACGCTGGCGAACGCCCTGCGGCCCAAGGTGCGCCATGCGGCGCTGATCTCCTCGTTCAGTTGGGGCCAGCGGGTCGAGGAGGTGTTCAAGGCCAAGGTGAACCTCCTGAAGGCGGAGGTGTTCCCCGCCGTCATCGCCAAGGGGCATCCGAAGGCGGAAACCTTTAAGGCGCTGGATGTGCTGGCGGAGACGATATTGGCTAAGCATGCGGAGGTGTTTGCGCATTAAGTGAAGCGGGAGACGGGAGAAGAGAGACGGAAGACGAGGGTAGCAATGACCGATTCGATGCAAATCCATGTTGCGCTTCTTGGTGAAAACGTCGATGTGTGGCGGCCGGTCAAGGCTGAACATCTTCAGGGCAGCGTATATCGAATAATCAGTCAGCCGTATGACCGCACGATAGACACCTGGCAATTTGAGCCTGGCGATGAAGTTATATGCGAGATCATTAGCGCCGATGAAGGGGCGATCTTGGCGGCAATCCGAAAGGCATGAATTGCGGGAGACACGAACAGGAGCCTGAACCATGTTTTCAGCCTTGCCAGAAGCCGCTCCCGAATGCGATGCCGATACCGATTCCGATTCCGAAAAAGCAAAGCGGGCGACCCACCGGGTCGCCCCTTCATGCCCCTACATGCTTGGAACGGAAGTGCGCAGGCTAAAGCCTGCGGCTTCCGAGCTCCCAACTTCGAACTGGTCTTCTGCAGTCCAACGAGCCCTTGACCCGCCGGGAGGGTGGTGCTATTCTGCGGGCGAGGAGATCATGATCAGGAACGCGGACCTTCTGCGGGATTTCGAACGGGATTTCATTGTGCGGCACCCATTGACGCACGGGGAGGCGTTGCGTCTCCTGGACGCCATGGTGGAGGAGGCCGAAGCCCTGGGGGTCTGGCCGCCGGCGGACCCGTGGGAGGGGGCGGAGCGGGATGTGAGGGTGGCGGGGATTCTGTGTCGCGCTTCGGAATAATTCTATAAGCCCTGCGACGCGCCCTCCGCAGGCGTGAAGAAGCCGGATATTATGTCGATTACGAAACAGGCTTCGCACATTCCCGCCGCCGGCCTGTTTCCGGGGTCCGGGCATGCGGTATAATGCCTCGCCTTTCAGGAGAAGGACGCGAGGCCCGAACGGCTGTTCCCTCCCGATGGCGCTATCCCCTCATCCGCGGTCCGAAGGAGGCCCTGAATCCATGGTGAACCCCGCCGTCATCGTGCGCCAACGGGGGGTGAAGACCCCCCTGGAGAGTTTCCGCGTCTTCTGCCTCACCACGAACTACACGGCCCACGCCCGGGAGATGGGGACCAACCCCGACGACCACCCCTGCCTGTTCCTCAAACCCCCCACCGCCTTGTGGCCGGTGGCGCCGGGGGAGGTGGGGTCGGTGGCCGTTCCGACCTTTGGGAAGGAGATGCATCACGAGGTGGAGATGGTGCTGGCCGTCCTGGAGGAGGGCCGGCTGGCCTTCGGCGTGGGGCTGGACCTCACCCTGCGGGACGTCCAGAAGGAATTGAAGGCCAAGGGCCGCCCGTGGCTGTTGTCCAAAGGGTGGGACCGTTCCGGTCCCGTCTCCGAGTTCGTCCACCAGGACGAGGCGGGGGAGTGGACCGGCCTCGCCGTCCGGCTGGAGGTCAACGGGACCGAGCGTCAGCAGGCCCCGGTCGCCCGCATGACCCTGGGGGTTCCCCGGATCCTCGATTTCGTCGGGGGGTTCTCGCCCCTGCGAAAGGGCGATCTCATTTTCACCGGCACCCCCGAGGGGATCGGGCCCCTCGTCCCCGGCGACCGGGCCCGGGCGGCTCTTCTGCGGGGGGGGGAAGAATTGGCCGCGCTTTCGATCCGCATCGAATAGCGGACCGCCGTCCAACGCGCCCGCTGGAATGCGGATGGGGGGGTGCGCTATACTACCTGAAAGCATGAAAAGGAAGTTGCGAGATACGGGACCGTGGTTCGGCGCGGCGCTCCTGGCCCTGGCGGCCTTTGCGCCGGCGCAGTGGGTCCCCACCCGGCAGTACGGGACCCGGGAGGGGCTGGCCCAGTCCCAGATCACCGCCCTGGTCCAGGATTCCCACGGCTATCTCTGGATCGCCACCCACGGCGGCGTGAGCCGGTTCGACAGCCGCCGGTTCACCAATTTTTCCACCGTCAACGGCCTGCCGGACGACGTCCTCTCCGCCCTCGCCGCCGATCGCGTCGGCAGGGTGTGGATCGGGGCCGATTCGGGAGCCCTGGCCCTGTGGGACGGCCGCGCCGTCAAAGTGGTGCGGGGGCCCGAGCCGGACCGCCGGGCCCCGGTGAACGCCCTTCTGGCTTTGCCGGAGGGGCGGGTGCTGGCGGGGATGGAGAGCGGCCTCTGGCTGGGGGGGGAGGACGGATTTCGCCCGGTCGATCCCGAACCCGTCCGCAAGCTGGCAGAAGATGGGATGGGAGGCGCCTGGGTGCTCGGGGACTCCCTCTACCGCTGGAGCGGAGGTCGCCGGGAACCGTTCCCGGCCGATCTTCCGGTGCCGGCCCCTCGGATCGCCGCGCTCGCCGCCGAAGGCGAGGGGCTGTGGCTGGTGGGGGACGATGGGACGGTTCTGCGTTGGGACCCCAGGGCGGGTTGGGCCCGACACTTGGTCCCGGTCTTGGAGCCGCGGGCGGCGGTGCGCCGGCCGGCCGGCGGGCTCTGGATCGGCGGCCGGGACGGCCTCTGGCTCCTCCTCCCCGACGGCCGGTCGGAGTTCCATCGCCTCAAGTCCATCGAGCCCTACACCCCGGTCGAGGCCCTCCTGGTGGATCGCGAGGGGTCGCTGTGGATCGGCTCCTTCACCGAGGGGCTGTACCAGGAGGTGGCCACTCCCCTGACCCTCTTCACGCGGGAGTCGGGGCTCGCCTCCACCACCGTGTGGAGCTTCGCCGAGGACGGGCGCAACGGCTGCCTGTGGATGGGGAGCGACTCGGCGGGGCTCCTGGGGTGGTGCGATGAAGGTTGGGCGCGCCCCCTGGACGCCTCCCGCGGCCTGCCCAGTTCGCGGGCCATCGCCCTGGCCGCCTCCCCCGACGGCGCCCTCTGGGTGGGGACCCACCGCGGGCTGGCCCTGGTCCGCGGCGGAGCGGTCCGCCGCGTCTGGCGCGAGGGGGAAGGCCTGCCGAACGGCTATATCCGCGCCCTTTTGCTCGATCCGGAGGGGTCCCTGTGGGTGGGCACCGCGGCCGGCCTGGCGCGCCTGAAGCAAGGGCGGTGGACGGCCTGGACCGAGGCGGAGGGGATGCCCTGCCCCGTCATCCGCGGCCTCGCGCGGGACCGCTCGGGGGCCCTGTGGATCGCCACCCATTCCTGCGGCGTGGTCCGGTTCCACGGCGGGGCGTTCGAGTCCTTCGATGCGGCGCGGGGTCTGCCGCACGACCGGGTCTGGTGCCTCATGGTCGATTCGGCGGACCGCGTCTGGGCGGGCACCGACGGCGGCCTGTGGGTCCATCCCCAGGATGGCGCCCCCGATTTCACCCTCGGGATGGAGCACGGCCTCCCCTCCGTCAACATCCTCTTTCTGCTGGAGGACGACCGCGGCGAGATCTGGGCGGGGACGACCCGCGGAACGGCGCGCCTCTCGCCCCAGGGCCGCGTGTTGCAGGTCTACACCGCCGCCGACGGCTTTTCCGACAGCGAGGCGGCGGAGAACGCCGCCCTCAAGGACCGGCTCGGGCGGTTGTGGTTCGGGTTCGCCAACGGCGTCACCCGCGTGGACGCGGTGAAGGAGAAGGAGAACCTCCTCGCCCCCCCCCTGGTGCTGGAACGGCTCCTCATCCACGGACGGGAGATGGGGCAGCCGTTCCCCCTGTCGGCCGCCGGTTCCCCGGTTTCCCCCCTCCACCTGGAAGCCGGCACCTCCGAACTCCGGTTCGAATTCTCCGCCCTCTCCTTCGTCACCCCCGGCGGCGTCCAGTACCGGTTCATGCTGGAAGGGCACGAACCCGAGTGGAGCCTCCCCACGGACGAAGACCATGTCACCTACCGCAACCTCGATCCGGGCCGGTTCCGGTTCCTCCTCAAGGCCGGCAACGCCGACGGGGTGTGGACCGAAAAACCCCTGGCCGTGAGCCTGGTGCTCCATCCCCAATGGTACGCCACCTTCTGGTTCCGGGCCCTCGTCGGGGCGGGGCTTCTGGCCCTGGCGGCCGGCCTGGCGTGGATGCGGGTGGCGGGGGAGCGGAGACAGAAGGCGCGCCTGGAGCGGGAGGTCTCCCTGAGGACGGAGGAACTGCGGGAGGCCAACCGGCGCATCCTGGAACAGAACACCCAACTGGCCGAGTTGAGCCGGACCGACCCCCTCACGGGCCTGGGCAACCGAAGGGTCATGGAGGAGCAGCTTCCCCTGGAGGTGGCCCTCCAGCGCCGGGAGGTCCGGAGAATCCCTCCCGGGGGCATGGGCGGCCATTACGGCCTGGCCCTCTTCATGCTCGACCTGGACCACTTCAAACCGATCAACGACAAGCTCGGCCACGACATGGGCGATTTGGTCCTGAGGCGGGTGGGGGATTCCTTTCAGCGCTCGCTGCGCGAGGTGGACCTGTGCGTGCGGTGGGGCGGGGACGAATTCCTGGTCCTCTGCCGCTCCCTCCACCGCCCGGGGGTCCTTGAGGTGGCGAACCGCCTGGTGGAGGAGATCGCCCTCCTGCGGATCGCCGGACCCGGGCTTCCCGCCATCGCCGTCACCCCCTCCGTGGGATTCATCTCCTATCCCTTCCGCCGCGACGAACTTCTCCACTCCTCCCGCTGGCCGCTCCTGATCCAGGCGGCGGACCGGTATCTCTATCTGGCCAAGGAGAGGGGGCGCGCGCGCGCCTGCGGGCTCCTGGTGGACCCGGGGAGCGAGTGCGCCGCGTCCGAGGAGGAGGTGGTCCGCCGGATCCTGGCCGATCCGGCGGCGCCGCCCGGGGGGTTGGAGTTCCGGGAGGTGGTCTTCCCCCTCCGGGACGATGTCCCCAGGATCCGCTGATGGCAAGGTTTCCGGGACCGGCTTTTGCCGCATCGTCCGACAGCGGGCGCGTCCGCCGCGATGATCCGCCTGCTTCTCCCCGCCCCGTGGTTTGAGGTAAGATAGGCGCAATCCATGTCCGTCTCCATCGAAGACCGGTTGATCGTCCTCCTCCTCGGCCACGGCACCGTCTCCCTTCAGGATTTGAGGGAGATGGAGGAGGACCTGACGCAGGCCCGAACGCTGGTCATGGCGGGGGCGGGGGAACAGAGACGGATCGCCTGGCTGCTGCAGAGGGGCAAGATCACCCGTGAGGACCTGGAAGCGGTTCAGGGCGGACCGCAGGCCGCCCCCGCGCCGGCGCGACCCGCGGCTCCCGACCGTTCCACCGGCGACCGCCCGGCCCGGTCGCGCTACAAGGTGATCCAACTCCTTGGGGAGGGAGGGATGGGAAAGGTGTACAAGGCGCACGATGTGAAACTGGACCGGTACCTGGCCCTGAAATTTTTGCACGCTTCGGACCCCGAGATGATCCAGCGGTTCCTGCGCGAGGCCCAGTCCCAGGCCCGCATCGAGCATCCCGCCATCTGCAAGGTGTACGAGGTGGGCGAAATGGACAACCGCCCCTACATCGCCATGCAGTACATTGACGGGAGGACCCTCAAGGCGGCCCGCTCGGAGATGACCCTGGAGCAGAAGGTGCAGGTCGTCCGGACGGCCGCGGAGGCGGTCCACGAGGCCCACCGGATCGGCATCATCCACCGGGACCTCAACCCCTCCAACATCATGGTGGAGCGGTCGGAGGCGGGCGTCTGGATGCCCTACCTGATGGATTTCGGCCTCGCCAAGGAGATGGCCGGACCCGGACTTACCCAGGACGGCACCACCGCCGGGACGCCCTTCTACATGTCGCCGGAGCAGGCGGCGGGGGACATCCAGAAGCTGGACCGCCGGACCGACGTCTATGCTTTGGGGGCCACGCTCTACGAATTGGCGGCGGGCATGCCGCCCTTTAGCGGGGCCACCGTCATCGACGTGCTCGACAAGGTGATCCACGAGGAGGCTGTTCCCCTGCGCAAGCGGGACGCCAACCTTCCGGAGGACCTGGAGAGCATCGTGATGAAATGCCTCGAGAAGGAGCCCCAGCGGCGGTACGACTCCGCCCGGGCCCTGGCCGAGGACCTCGGGCGGTTCCTCGACGGCGAGCCGGTCCAGGCCAAGCCGGCGAGCCTGCTGTACCGCCTCCGCAAGAAGGCGGAGAAGAACAAGCTGGCCGTCGGCATCGGCGGGGCGGCCCTCCTGGCCCTGCTGGCGCTTTCCGCGTTGTGGCTGGGGGAGCGGCTGGCCGCGCGGGAACGGGCGGCGCTGGCCCAGCGGTTCGGGGCGGAGGCGCAGGAGTTGGAGAGCGTCCTCCGCTACGCCCACATGCTCCCCCTGCACGACATCACTCCCCAGAAAGGGCAGGTGGAAGCCCGCATGGCCTCCCTGCGGGAACGGATGGAGGCGCTGGGACGGGTGGCCCGGGGGCCGGGTTTGTACGCGCTCGGCCGCGGCCATCTGGCCCTCGACCGCCCGGAGGAGGCGGCGGCCTCCCTCCAGGCCGCGTGGGATGCCGGCTACCGCGAGCCGGTGGCGGCGTCGGCCCTCGGCCGGGCCCTCGGCCGGGCCTACCAGAACCGTCTTCCGGATGCGGAAGGGATCCTGAACCGGGAATTGCGGGAGGCCAAACTCCGCGAACTGGAGGCGCGCTACCGGAAGCCGGCCCTGGAGTACCTGAGGGCCGGCACGGGGGCCTCCACCGACGCCCCCGAATACGCCGAGGCCCTTCTGGCCCTTCTCGCCCGGCAGTGGGACCGCGCGCTGGAACTCGCCCACCGCGCGCAGGAGCGCATCCCGTGGCTCTACGAAGCCCGCCGCCTGGAGGGGGAGGTCCACGCCGCCCGGGCTCGGAGCGCGGAGGCGGAGGGGCGTTTCGAGGAGGCTTCGGCGGATTACGCCATGGCCCGGGCGGCCTTCGAGGGCGCCCTGGCCGTGGCCCCCAGCGACCCGGCGCTGTACGAGGCCCTGGCGGACCTCTACGCGTCCCGGATGCGCATGGAAGCCGTCCAGGGGCGTCCGGTGGAAGAGGCCTACCTCTCGGCGGTCGGGGCCGTGGGGCGCGCCCTGGAGGCCGATCCGGGCCGGGCGTCGGCCCACGACGCCCTCGCTTTTGCGGAATGGTACTGGGGGACCACTCTGCGGCGGGCGGGAAAAGATCCCGTGCCGGCCTACGACCGGGCCGAGGCCGCCGCCCGGAGGGCCCTCGCCCTGGCGCCCGACAACGCCGGGACCCTCAACCGACTGGGGCTCAGTTTCGTCAGCCGGGGGGAGTGGATATGGGACAACGGAGGCGACCCGGTCCCCGCGTTCCAGGAGGCGCTTCGCCATTACCAGCGGGCGGCCCGGCTGGAGCCCGGCAACATCGTGGTCCTGAACAACCTGGGCAACGCCCACACCCTGTGGGGGGATTGCCTCCGGTTCAGGGGAGAGGATCCCGTCCCCCATCTGAAGCGCGCCGTGGAGGCCTACCAGGCGGCCCTGGCGATCCATCCGGAGACCTCTTATCTTCTCAATAACCTGGGCAACGCGTGGGCCACCATCGGCACGCACCGGATGGACCGCGGAGAAGACCCCCTGACGGCGTTGGAGGAGGCGGAGCGGAGCCACCGGGAAGCGGTGCGCATCAACCCGCGGTACGCCAGCGCCTGGAGCAACCTGGGGTACGACCTCGCCGACAGGTCCCGCTGGGCGGCCAAGGCGGGGGGAGACCCGGTTGCGCTTCTCATGAAGGCCCTGGAGGCCTTCGAAGCCGCAAAATCAGCCAACCCCTCTTCCAGCGGCGCCTACCTCAACGCCGCGAATTGCCATCTGGATTGGGCCGATTGGGTCCTGGACCGGGGAGGGGATCCCCAAGGCCACATCCGGGAAGCCGAGCGGCTGCTGGCCCGCTCCCTGGAATTGAACGCCACCGACACCTACGCCCGCACCAGCGAAGGGCTTTGTTCCCATCTGGAAGCCCTGTGGGAAATCGCGCAGGGAGGCGATCCGGTCCCCCTCTTGCTGAAGGCGGAGCGCCGGTGCTCAAAGGTGGTGTCCATCGATCCGACCTACGCCACCGCCGTGAGCAGGCGGGGGATGGTCCGCCTGGATCTGGCGCTCGCGGCGGGCGGCCGCGCCTCCGGAGGGGGGAAACCGTTCGCGGCGGCCGAAGCCGACCTCCGGAAAGCGCTGGACCTCAATCCGAACCATGCTCTCGCGCATGCCGCCCTCGCCCGCGTCCTCCTGGCCGCCGGCGGCGATCCGCGGGGGGAGGCCAAGGCCCTGGCCGAACGGGGGAGGGCGCTGGACCCGCTGGAGTCGGAGGCCGCCCTCGGCCTGGCGGAGGTCCTGGCGGCGGGGGGGGATTTCGACGGCGCCCGTTCGGTCCTGGCGGAGGCGTTGGAGCGGCGGCCGGCCTCGATCAAACTCCTCCTCGCCGTCGCCGGCGTCGAGGCCGGGCGGATCGCCGCGAAGGCCGAGGATAACGCCGGTGCGCGCCGGGAGGGGATGGAGGCGCTGGGGAAAGCCCTGGAGGCGTTCCCCCGCCATCCGCGGGCCCTTTCGCTCCGGCGTAGCCTGGAATCGGAGCGCTGATCCCTCCGCCTTCCCGGTCCGTGTACAATAGTTCCGTGCTGAACCTGGGTCCCCTCCGTCTGGATCCGCCCCTCCTCCTCGCCCCGATGGCGGGGGTGACCGACCTCTCCTTCCGGCTCCTCAACCGGCGCTTCGGATGCCCCTTCGCCTATTCGGAGATGATCTCCGACCGTTCCCTGTCGCACAACAACCGCCAGGCCCTGGAGCGGCTCCGGGGAACGCCGGAGGACCGCCCCTTCGGGATCCAACTGCTCGGCAACGACGCCGACCTCCTCGCGGAGGCGCTGGAAAAACTGGAGCCCCGCCCCTACGACCTGCTGGACCTCAATGCCGCCTGCCCCGCGAAGCAGATCACCCGCAAAGGGGAGGGGGCCGCCCTGATGCGCGAGCCGGAAAAACTGGAGGGGCTGCTGACCGCGCTGGTGAAGCGCGCGCCCGTTCCGGTGACCGTCAAGATCCGGACGGGTTGGGACGCCGACGAGGTCAACGCGGTGGAGGTGGCCCGCCGGGCGGAAGGGGCGGGGGTGTGCGCGGTCATCATCCACGGGCGGACGCGGGCGCAGGGATACTCCGGGGCGGTGGACTTCGCGACCGTCCGGGCGGTCAAGGAGGCGGTGGGGGTTCCGGTAGTGGCGAGCGGGGACGCCTTCACCCCCGAAACGGTCGGACGGTGGTTCGCCGAGACGGGATGCGACGGCGTGGCGGTGGCGCGCGGGGCGATGGGCAACCCGTGGATCTTCCGGGGCGCGGCGGCGTTGCTGTCGGGGGAGGAGCCGTCCCCCCCGTCCGTTGCGGAGCGGCTCTCCGTCATGGAAGAGCACCTGGCCCTGGCCGTGGAGACATGGGGGGAGCCGCGCGGTTGTCTGGTCTTCCGGAAGTTCTTCTACTGGTACACCCGCGGGATGCGGGAGGTGCGCGCCCTGCGGGCCCGCTCCAACCGGGCGGCCGCGCGCGCCGAATTGGAAGAGCTGATCGCGGGGGTCCGCGCGGCCAACGGCACCCCATTGACATCGGATGCCGGCGGGGCCATAATATAAGGGAGAGCACCGCCCATTCAGCAGAGGAGGTGTGTCATGGCAGGAATCGGTCGCTTCGGTGCGATTTCCCTTTTGATCGCCCTCGGTCTCGCGTTGCCGGCCTTCGCCCAGAGCCCCGGCGCGCAGGACGGTTCGGAACCGTTCTCCGTCGTGGATGTGCGGACCGCCGACCAGGCGTGGTCCCCCGACGGAACGGTCCTGACCTATTCGGCCCGCAGCACCGAGGACTGGTACTACGACATCTGGTCCGTGGACCTCTTGAGCATGCGCTACCGCTGTCTCACCTGCTCGCTCTCCCTCCTGCGCAAACACAACGGAAGCCCCGCCTGGCGGCCCGACGGGTCCTTCATGGTCTTCACGGCCGAGAACGCCGACGTCCTGCCGATGGCGGACGCCCAGGCGGTCCCCGGCGTGGGGGTCAACTGCAACGTGTGGGCCATGACCCCCGACGGACGGAAGGCGTGGCCCCTCACCCGCTACGCCACCGACTATGCCGCCCCCCGGGCCGTTCTGCGGCCCCAATTTTCGCAAGACGGCACCCGCCTCTTCTGGACCGAGGCGGTGGGGGATCCGGGCCCCGCGGGAAACCGCGGCTACGCCTGGGGGATCTGGCAATTGGCGGTGGCTGATTTCGTCGTCACGGACGGCGTGCCCTCGCTGAAGAACCTCCAGCACCACCTCCCGGGGGACCGGGTGGCCTTCTACCGCGGCAAGGGGTTCGCCCCCGGGGACCGATACCTCCTCCTCGCCGGCAATCCCGAGAAGAACCAGCCCCTCAACGGGATGGACATCTACGAATACGACCTTCAGACGGGGCGGCTGACCCGGCTGACCCGCACGGCCGACGCGTGGGACGACTACCCCTCCTTCGGCCCCGACGGACGGTTCATCGTCTTCTCCAGCGGACGCGGCCTGGGGGCGGCGTTCCCGGAGCTGACCCATCCCGAGTGGCAGAAATACGCCAGGAGCGAAATGTGGGTCATGGACCGCAACGGCGCCAACGCCCGGCCCCTCACCCGTTTCAACCAGGCGGACGACCCCGACCGCGAATGGTTCACGCGGCGCGTCGGAGCCGCCAGCCGGTTTTTTGTCGGGGACATCGAGTTGGACCCCGCCGGGAACCGGGCGGCGCTCAATGTCTTTTACGAGGGGCCGGACGGCGTGGTGGGTTCGGTCCTCCTGTCGCTCAACCTGGAACAGCGGATGAAGGAGCCCCCCCGCAAGCCGGGCCGGTAGATCACCGTTCGGGGCGCCGCAGTCCCGATTCGCCCAGCAGGTAGAGCGAAAATACCGTCAGGAGCATCGCCAGGCCCGGGAAGGCGGAGACCCACCACCCGTCGGTGAGGGCCTCCTTCCCGTCGGCGATGATGTTGCCCCACGAGGCGTTGGGGGGTTGGACGCCGAGGCCGAGGAAACTGAGGGCCGCCTCGGTGAGGATGATCCCCCCGATGCGCAGGGTGGCGTCGATGAGGAGGATCCCCGCGAGGTGGGGCAGGATGTGCCGGGCGAGGATGCGGGCGTCGGAGGCCCCGATGGCCCGCGCCGCGGTGACGAAGTCGCGCTCCTTGAGGGACAGGACCTGGCCGCGGACGAGGCGGGCCACCTCCATCCACGAGAGGGCCCCCAGGATGAGGACGATCCCCAGAATGGAGAGGTGCTTTTCCAAGATGCCGGCCAGCATCAGGAGGAGGAAGAGGCGCGGGAAGGCCAGGAGGGTGTCCACCAGCCGCATCAGGACGGCGTCCACCCATCCCCCGTAGTAGCCGGCCAGCCCCCCCACGAAGGCGCCGAGGGCCAGCGTCAGGAGGACCGAGAGGAGGCCGATGGCCAGCGAGACCCGCCCCCCGGCGAGGACGCGGCTGAGGACGCACCGCCCGTAGCCGTCGGTGCCGAGGGGGAAGAGGAAGCGCTCCGCCCCGGGGGAGGGCTCCAGGGAGAAACGCTCGGTGACCGGGTCCTGCCAGGCGCTGGAGAACGGGGAGAGGTACCTGCAGACGGCGGGCTGGTGCTGGGCGTTGGGGTCGTGCGGGGCGAGAAGGGGGGCGTAGACCGCCCCCGCCGTCAGCGCCCAGAAGACCAGGCCCCCGACGCGCCCCTCCCAACCGCCGAGGTGCCGCCCCAGGCGGGCGTAGGGGAGGGCCGCCAGGAGCGCCGTCCCCAGCACGAGGACCAGGGCCTGGCCCCATCCGGAACGGGCCACCGCCAGCGCCGTCCTCCCGTTGACCAGAAGGATCAGGAACGGCGCGGCCCGCAGGGCCCAGATCCACCTATTGCCCATGCCGGATCCTCGGGTCGGCGACCGAATAGAGCAGGTCGGCCAGGAGGTTGCCCGCCAGGACCATGAACGAGGAGAGGAGGGAGGCCCCGATGATGAGGGGGTAGTCCCGCGCGGCGATGGCGGTGTAGGTGAGCCGCCCCATCCCCGGCCAGGAGAAGATCACCTCGGTGATGAGGGCGCCGGAGACGAGAAAGGGGAGGGAGAGGCCGAAGAGGGTGATGATGGGGAGGAGGGCGTTCTTGAGGGCGTACTTGAACAGGATCTCCCGCCCCGGCAGGCCGTACACCCGGTGGGTCAGGATGTAGGGCTGGCGCAGGACCTCCTCGTAGGCCTTGAACATGAACCGGCTCGTGGCCGCCGCGCCGGGGACGGCGAGCGTCAGGGCGGGGAGGACCAGGTGCTTGAGGACGTTCCACGGGTCGCCCTCCATCCCGATGTCGGCCATGTGCGAGGGGGGGAACCACCCGAGGCCGTAGGCGAAGACGAGGATGAGGATGAGGCCGAACCAGAAGGAGGGGAGGGAATAGAGGAACAGGGAGAGGAAATGATAGGCCCCCCGCAGGACCCGGCTCCGGCGGGTGGCCACGAAGACGCCGATCAGGATGCCGAAGCCGAAGTCGAGGGCGAGGGCGGCGCCGGAGAGGAGGAGCGTCTTGGGGAGGGTCTCGCCCAGGAGCGAGAGGACGCTCTGGTGGTAGGCGAAGGAGGTCCCCAGGTCGCCGCGGGCCACCTGCCCCAGCCACCGGAGATACTGGGCCGCCAGGGGGCGGTCGAGCCCGAGGGCGGCCTTGAGGCGGGCCTGGTCCTCCAGGGAGGAGGAGGGGTCGAGGAAGAGTCGGGTCGGGTCCCCGGGCGCGAGGTGGATGATGAAGAAGGTCCCCGTCACGATGAGAAAGAGGAGGAGGAGGGAGACCAGGACGCGCCGGAGGAGGAAGCGGATCACCGCAGGGCCCACTCCTCCAGGTTGTAGAAGCTCGACAGGACGTTCATCCGGGTGTGGCGGAGACGCCGGTTGAGGCCGTTGAGCTTGTCGTTCTCGTAAAGGAAGGTGTAGGGCTGGTCCTCCACGATGAGCGCCTGCGCCTCGTCGAGGGCCGCCTTGGCGTCGCGGTAATCCTCCACGCTCCGGGCCCGCTCGATGAGGGCGTCCACCTTCGGGTTGGAATACGAGACGATGTTGAGCCCCTCCGTGACGGCCCGGGTGGACCAGATCTCCCCGAGGTCCACCTTGGTGGCCACGCGCCACCCCTGGACGCAGGCGGGGAAGTCCCTGGCCACGAGTTTCTGGAGGAAGACATTCCACTCGAGGGGCTTGGGGATGACCCGGACGCCCACTTTGGCCAACTGGTCCTGCACCATCACCAGCGTCGCCTCCCGGATGGCGTTGCCCTTGTTCGTGTAGACCTCGAACTCGAAGGGCTTGCCGCCGAGCTCGAGGACCCCGTCGCCGTCGGAGTCCACGGCCCCCGCCGCCTTGAGCAGGTCGCGGGCCCTGGCGGGGTCGTGGGGGAAGGGTTGGAGCGAGCGGTTGGCGGCCCAGAGGGAGGTGTGGATGGGGCCCACGGCCGGGCGGGCGTGGCCGTACCACACGGCGTCCACGATCTCCTGGCAGTTGATGGCGTGGGAGAGGGCCCGCCGCACCTCTTTCTTCGCGAAGAAGGGGTGCTTGAGGTTCCAGGCGATATAGACATACTGGCGGTCGGGGTAGGCGATCAGCTCCACCTCCGGGTCCTTTTTCACCTTCTCCACGTCGCGGGGGGGGATCATCTCCATCACGTCCACGGCATGGCTGAGGAACTGGGTGAGAAGGGCCGTCTGGTCGGGGACCACGCGGAAGACCACGGTCTTGAGGGCGGGCCTCCCGGGGACCCCGTAGGCCGGGTTGGCCTCCAGGACGATGGTCTCCTGCCGGCGCCACTCCTTCAGGGCAAAGGGGCCGGAGAAGACCCGTTCCTTGGAGAAGTCGTGCCGGCGCCACTGGTCGAACGGCACCCGGCCGAAGGCGTGCTCGGGGAGGACCGCCCCCTCGTTGAGGTCCATCAGCATGTAGGGGTAGCGCCGGGTGAAGGAGACCACCAGGGTGGCGTCGTCGGGGGCCTCGATGCCGGCGATGGCCTGCTTGGCGTCGGACCCGTTCCAGGCCACCTCCTCGCTCAACGCGGCGCGGTGGGTGAACACGGCGTCGCGGGCCGTCAGGGGCTTCCCGTCGGACCATCGCAATCCCGGTCTCAACTTGACGGTGAGGGTGAGCCCGTCGGGGGAAAACGCCCAGGATTCCGCGAGCGAGGGGACGAATGAGGGGGGGTGTTCCTGGAAGTCGGGCTCCTCGCGGAAGAGGGGGAGGTACAACTGCCGCGCCAGGTCGGCCGTGAAGGCGGAGTTGGAGATGAGTTCGTTGGTGGTGTCCATGTCGCCGATGATCCCCACCACCACCGGGCGGGTGGGGGCCGGCCCCTTCGCCCCGCCCCCGCACCCCCATAACAGTCCCAGTCCCAAAAATACCATGACGGCCTTGCGCATCGGGGAACCTCCTGAAGGCGGTTTCGTCATTATCATACCAGAAGCGCGCGCGGCCGGCGGGCATCTTGACAATTTCCTCCAGCCGTGGGAGTATAACGGATGCAACACCCCCTTAAAACCGTCAAGGAGGAAGTATGAAAAAATTCATCATCATCGCGGCCATCCTGGCCCTGGCCCTTCCCGGGTTCGCGCTGTTCCGCGCGGGAGACATCGTTTTCATCCTGGCCGCGGCCAACGTTGAAGGCGCCAACAACACCTATTGGAACACCGACGTGTGGGTGACCAACCCCAACGCCGCCGACCTCTACCTCACGATCGAATACCTCCCCTCCGGGCAGGCCGGCAACGCGGTCAACCGCATCTATCTGAACTGGCTCAACCCCATCAAGCCGCAGGAGACCCTCTACATCCCGAACATCCTGGCCAACCAGTTCCCCACCTACCTGGGTTTCGGGGCCATCATCCTGTACGGCGAATTCATTGACGGCACCGCGGCCAACCTCCTGGCCCAGAGCCGCACCTACACGCCCATGGACACCACCGACCTTTCCAAGGGCAACTACGGGCAGAGCGTCCCCGGCACCCCCTGGTACTACTACGTCGATCCGGAGTACGCCTCGGACAAGTACGACGCCCACTGGATCATCGGCCTCGACCAGGCCCCGCTGAGCGCCACGGACAAGTATCGCAGCAATGTCGGGTTCATCAACGGCTCCCAGTCCACGACCCTCAACCTCAAGCTGGATCTCTACGACGGTACCGGCGCCAAGGTCGGTGAGAAGTTGGTGGAAGCGCTGGGCCCCCTGGCCCACATGCAGGTCAACGGAATACTGGACACTTATTTCGGCATCTCCGAGGGGACCAACTACGCCCTCAAGGTGACCATCTCCTCCTCCACGCCGGCCAATCCCACCTTCCCGCCGGCCCTCTTCGTCTACGGGTCCAAGGCCTCCAACGGCACCGGCGACCCCACGTACCTCGAGGCCACCTACAGCGTTCCCCTGCCCTACGCCTGCGTCTGGCCCTGAAGCGCCCCGCGGCGCCCGAAACCCAAAGCCCCCCGGTTTTGCGGGGGGCTTTTGATTTCGGGGGTGGGGTGGCGCTTCTACTTTGCTTCCGGCTCCTTCGGCTTTTCCTTGACGAACTCACCCGCCAATTCGAGGGTCACCGTGTGGCCCACCACCACCCCGCCGGCCTCCAGGGCCTTGTTCCAGGTGAGGCCGAAGTCGCGCCGGTCGATGGTGAGGGGGGAGGCCTCCACCCCCAGCCGCTCGCCGCCCCAGGGGTCCTTCACGGTCCCGGTGATCGTGAACGGGATCTCGACCTCCTTCGTCACGCCGCGGATGGTCAGGCGGCCGAGCACGGCGTGGCCGGTCCCGCGCTTCACGACCTTGACGCTCTCGAAGAGGATATCGGGGAACTTCTCCGCGTCGAAGAAGTCGGCGCTCCGCAGGTGGTCGTCGCGCTGGGCGTTGCCGGTGTTGATGGAGGCCGCCGCGATGCGCCCCCGGATGGACGATCGGGTGAGGTCCTTTGCGTCATAGATCAGGGTCCCGGAGAACTCGGTGAAACTCCCCTTGACCTTGGCGATCACCATGTGGGAGACCGCAAATCCCACATGCGAGTGGGAGGCGTCGGCCGTGTAGGTGTCCGCCGCCGTGAGCCCCGCCGCCAGCCACAGGGTCAGGATCGGAAATGCAAATCGCTTCATGAAAGACCTCCTCAATGTATTTTAAGATGTTATATTCATGTATATCAATATCTTTGATTGCTTGAATATTCCCCCCTCCACCCCTGTGCTACAATGGCCGGGAATGCACATGGCACCAAAATCGGCCCTGCGCCTGGCCCTCGCCACCACCTTCGCCTTCTTCGCCGCGGAGCTGGCCGGCGGCCTCTGGACCCGCTCGTTGGGCCTGGTGTCGGACTCGCTCCACATGCTTCTGGACTCCACGGCGCTGGGGCTCTCCCTGCTGGCCCTGACCTGGGCCGAGCGCCCGGCCAACCCGGTGCAGACCTACGGGTTCAAGCGGGCCGAGGTGCTGGCCGCCTTCTTCAACGCCATGCTCCTGATGGGGCTGAGCGCGGTCCTGATCGTCCGCGCCCTCGGCCGGCTGGCCGAGCCGGTGGCGGTGCGCGCGACGCCGATGCTGTGGATCGCCGCCGCCGGGTTCGCGGTGAACCTCTTCAACCTCTGGCTCCTCCACCGGGGGCAGGCGGCCTCGCTCAACATCCGGTCGGCCTATCTCCACGTCCTCTCCGATTGCCTGGGATCCCTGGCGGTGGTGACGGCCGCCCTCCTCATCCGCGCCACCGGCCTCACCCTCTTCGACAGTCTCGCCTCCCTTCTCATCTCGGGGCTCATCCTGGCCTCGGCCGTCCGCCTTTTCATCAAGACCCTGGGCGTCCTGATGGAGGCCAGCCCCTCGCACCTCTCCACCGCCGAGGTGAAGGATTCCCTCTCGGCCCTGCCCGGCGTCACCGGGGTGCACGACCTCCATGTCTGGACCCTCACCTCCGGCTTCGACCTCCTGACGGCCCACCTGACGGTGGACGACCCGTCGCGGGGGCCGGACCTGCTGACCCGCGCCCGCGCCGTCCTGCGCGAGCGCTTCGGCATCGACCACGCCACCCTTCAGATCGAACCCGAATCCCACCGGGAGGCCTGCCGTGCCAACGGCGCCTGTCCTTGAGGTGAGGGGCCTGGAGGTGCGGTGGTCCCGCCGGGGCGGACCCGTCCCCGCCCTGCGCGGGCTCTCCTTCTCGGTGGAAGCCGACGACGTCTTCTGCCTGGTGGGGGAGTCGGGGAGCGGCAAGAGCCTGACGGCCCTGACCCTCTTCGACGCCCTGCCGGAGGGCTTCTCCCTCGCCGCCGGGAGCGTCCGCCTCCGCGGCGAGGAGGTGGCGGGGACCGACGCCGGGCGGCGGGGAATGGCCTATGTCTTCCAGGACCCCTCCTCCGCCCTCAACCCCGTCTTCGCCGTGGGGCGGCAGTTGGAGAGCGTCCACCGCGCCCGCGGCGGAGGCGGGCCGTCCCTCGTCCGGGAGGCGCTGGAGGCCGTGGCCATCCCCGACCCCGCCTCCCGCCTGCGCGCCTATCCCCACGAATTCTCCGGCGGGATGCAGCAGCGCCTCGTCATCGCCATGGCCCTCCTGGCCCGCCCGGCCCTGCTGGTGGCCGACGAGCCCACCACCGCCCTGGACCCCACCGTCCAGAAGCGGGTGCTGGAACTCCTGAGCCGGGTCGCCCGCGAGCGGGGGATGGCCATCCTCCTCATCACCCACGACTTCGGCGTGGTGGCCGCCATGGCCACCCGCGTGGGGGTGCTCTACGCCGGGCGGCTGGTGGAATGCGCCCCGGCTTCAGCCCTCTTCGCCGAGCCCCTCCATCCCTACACCCGGATGCTCCTGGCCTCCCGGGCCGAACACGGCTTCCAGCCCATCCCCGGCGAAGTGCCCTCGCTTCTCAACCCCCCGGCGGGGTGTCCCTTCCATCCCCGGTGCCCCCACGCCATGGCCGTCTGCCGGGAGGAGTTCCCGTCCGCGGCCGAGCGGCCCCACCGGGTCGTCCACTGCCATCTCCATCCGGGCCATGCTTGAGGCCGAGGGCATCGTCAAGGAGTTCGGGGCCGGGGGGCGCCGGGTGCGCGCCCTCAAGGGGGTGTCCCTTTGCGTGCGGGAGGGGGAGAGCGTGGGGCTGGTGGGGGAGACGGGGTCGGGCAAGACCACCCTGGCCAAGGTGATGATGGGGCTGATCCGCCCCGAGGGCGGATCGGTCCGGGCCCGGGGGACGCCCCTGGAGTCCCTCACCGCCGCCGGGAGGCGCCGGTTCCGCCGGGAGTTCCAGATGGTCTTCCAACAGCCCCTCGCCTCGCTCGATCCCAACTTCACCGTGGAGCAGACCCTCGCCGAGCCCCTCGCCGTCCACGCCTTTCCCGGGGACGAGCGACAGGGGCGCATCCGGCGGACCCTGGAGGCGGTGGGGCTCCTCCCCGAGGTCCTGGAGAAGTGGCCCGCCCAACTCTCCGGCGGCCAGCGCCAGCGGGTGGCCATCGCCCGCGGCCTCATCCTCGACCCCGCCTTACTGGTCCTCGACGAGCCGGTTTCGGCCCTGGACCTTTCGGTGCAGGCCCAGGTCCTCCACCTCCTGGCCGGCCTGCGGCGCGGGCGGGGGCTGACCTATCTTCTGGTCGCCCACGACATGGGGGTGGTGGAGTTTCTCTGCGACCGCGTGGCGGTGATGTATCACGGCGTGGTCCTGGAGGAGGGGCCCGTGGGCGAAGTGTGGCGCGGCCCCCTCCACCCCTACACCCGCCGGCTGTTGGAGGCCCGTCTTCCCCTGGAGCCGGGCAGGGGGGTGGGGGAGGCGGCGGCCGAGGCCCCCCCCCTCCCGGTGTGGGACCGCCAGCCCCCCCTCGAGGAGGTCCGTCCCGGCCACCGGGTCGCGCCGGCGGGGCCGTAACGCGGGCCTGGCCGGTCTAAACCTTTTCCCCCCCGCGGTGGTATAATTAATGCTTCTACTAAGATTAAGGAGTGGTCTATGAAAACGCGTCTCATCGCCGTGGCGATCCTGTTGTGCGCCGCCTTCGTCGCCGCCGACCTGGGCAAATACCAGGACTGGGACAAGAGCTATGTCCAGCAACTGCTGACCAAGAAGGAATTGAAGGCCTTCGGCAAGTTGAAGACCGAGAAGGAGGCCGAGGAGTTCATCGCCCTCTTCTGGGCCAAGCGGGACACCACCCCCGGGACGCCGCGCAACGAGTTCCGGGAGCGGTGCGAACAATACGCCGACCAGGCGGACGATATGTACTCCACCGACAAGGTCAAGGGCTCCCTGACCGACCGGGGAAAGGTCCTCCTGCTCCTGGGGCCCCCCTTCGCCTCCAAGCAGATGACCGCCGCCGATTCCGAATCGGGACTCGGGCACGAAGGGACCAAGGCCACCGCCTCCCAGGCCGCCTTCATCCGCGTCGAATATGAGGTCTGGATCTACCGCAAGGAGCAGCTCGAGCGCCTCCCGTTCAAGATCCAGTCCCAGGAACTGAAGATGCAGTTCAAGAAGGAGGAGGGGCAGAAGGACTACTACCTGGACCGCGGCGTCCCGGCGATCCTCCAGGCCCTCGACCGGGCCGTGGAGGGGTGGGTGAAGTCGCCCGACCTGAAGGAGGTGCCGGAGTGGGCCCGTTCCATGGGGCTGGGGCCCTTCGAGGCCAAGGCCGCCGCCATCCTGGCGGGGGAGGAACCCCCGGCCCCCGACAAGGGGCTGGCCACCTGGGCCGTCTTCTTCGACAGCCGCCAGAACCCCTACGGGTCGGCCCTGGTCTTCCTCCCCGACGAGGCGTTTCCCCAGATGCCCGCGCAGGTGCAGACCTACATCAGGTTGGTGGGTGGGGACGGCGCCGAGGCGGGGAAGGTGGATGAATTGGTGGATCTGAAAAAGACCCACCGGGGCTGGTACGTGGACCGTTCCTTCCGGATCAAGCCGGGGCCGCACAAACTGCTCTACATCGTCGGCGCCCCCGACGGCGCCGTCTATTTCTCCGACCTCATGGAGATGGAGGTGCCCGACCTGCTGGCCGAGGACGCCGAGAACCTGTGGCTGACCCTCTCCAACGACGTGAGTCCCCTCAAGAACGCCTTCGAGGACGACCCCTTCACCTTCGGCGGCGTCAAGGTGGTGCCCAACCTCTCCGGCGTCTTCAAGACCACCGACGACCTGTGGTATTTCTACAACGTCATGCATCCGCAACTGGACCCCGCCGCCGGCAACCCCAAACTGTCGCAGAAGGTGGAGATCCTGAAGGACGGGAAGCGCGTCAAGGGCTCCCCCGACAGCGAACTGGGGCCGGAGGCGCTGACCGCCCTCTCCGAGGGGCGGTGGGCCGCCGGCAACGCCTACAACATCGGGGCCGACCTCAAGCTGGAGCCCGGGGCCTACAAATTCAAACTGACGGTCAAGGACCGCCTCTCCGGGCGTGAGTTCGTCCAGGAGCGGCCGTTCACGGTCGTCGAGTAACCCGTATGCCGTTTTCCCCGCTTCCGGAGATCCTCAAGGACCTCCGCCGGGGCCGCGCCGTGGTCGTCGTGGACGACGCGGCGCGGGAGAACGAGGGGGATGTCTGCTTCGCCGCGGAGAAGATCACGCCGGGAAAGGTCAACTTCATGGCGACCCACGCCCGCGGCCTCATCTGCCTCGCCCTGACCGAACCGCGGTGCGACGAACTGCGCCTTCCCCCCATGGTGCCCGACAACACCTCGCTCCACCGCACCGCCTTCACCGTCTCCATCGAGGCGCGGGGCCGCACCACGACGGGCATCTCGGCCCGCGACCGCGCCGCCACCATCCGCACCGCCATCGATCCCGCCACCCGGCCGGAGGACCTTCTCCGGCCGGGGCATGTCTTTCCCCTGCGGGCGCGGGAGGGCGGGGTCCTGCGGCGCGCGGGGCACACCGAGGCGATTGTGGACCTTTGCCGCCTGGCGGGTCTGACCCCCGCCGGCGTCCTCTGCGAGATCATCCGCGAGGACGGCACCATGGCGCGCCTGCCCCACCTGAAGCGGTTCGCCGCGAAGCACGGCCTGAAGATCATCACGGTGGAGGCCATCATCCGCCACCGCCTGCGGAACGAGCGGCTGGTGAGCCGGGAGGCCGGGCCGGCCATTCCCACCCGCCACGGGCCGTTCACCGTGGCGGCCTACCGGGTGGAAGCCACGGGGGAGGAGCACGTGGCGCTGGTGATGGGGGAGATCCGGGCGTCCGACCCGGTCCTCGTGAGGGTCCACAGCCAATGCCTCACGGGCGACGTTTTCGGCTCCCTGCGGTGCGACTGCGGAGAGCAGCTCCACCGGAGCATGGAGCTGATCGCCCGGGAGGGACGGGGGGTGCTGGTCTATCTCCTGCAGGAGGGGCGCGGTATCGGCCTCTTCAACAAACTGCGGGCCTACGAGGTGCAGGACATCCACGGCGCCGACACCGTGGAGGCCAACGAGCATCTGGGGTTCCCGGCCGACAAGCGCGACTACGGGGTGGGGGCGCAGATCCTGCGCGACCTCGGAGTCCGGCGGATGCGCCTCCTCACCAACAATCCCCAGAAGTACATCGGCCTGGCGGGACACGGCCTGGAGATCGTGGAGCGGGTCCCCCTCGAGGTGCCCCCCACGCAGACCTCCCGGCGGTACCTGGAGGCCAAGAAAAAGAAGATGGGGCACATCCTCAAACTCGTTTGACGAAGGAGCGTCCGTGGACGAATTAAAGCGCATCGAATCGAAGGAGGCGGTGGTGGGGGTGGTGGGGTTGGGGTATGTGGGGCTCCCCCTGGTCCTCCTGGCGGCCGAGGCGGGGTTTCCCGTCGTCGGCCTCGACATCGATCCGGAGAAGGTGAAGAAGTTGAAGGCGGGGGAATCCTACATCAAGCACATCCCGTCCGACAAGATCCGGCGGCTGGGGACGCGGAAGTTCGAGGTCACCACCGACTTCGCCGCCGTGGGGAAGTGCGACGCGGTCCTCATCTGCGTCCCCACCCCGCTGACCCACCACATGGAACCCGACATGCGGTTCATCGAGGCCACCGCCCGGGCGATGGTGCCGCATCTCCGGAAGGGGCAGTTGATCGTCCTGGAGAGCACCACCTATCCCGGCACCACCGAGGAATTCCTCAAACCCCTCCTGGAGACCTCGGGCCTGAAGGCGGGGACCGACTTCTTCCTGGCCTTCAGCCCCGAGCGGGAGGACCCCGGCAACCCCACCTTCCACACGCGGGTCATCCCCAAGGTGGTGGGGGGGATGGACGAGCATTCCCTCCGGTTCGCCGTGGCCCTCTACGGGAGCATCGTGGACGCCGTGGTCCCGGTCTCCTCCCTGAAGGTCGCCGAAAGCTGCAAACTGCTGGAGAACATCTACCGGTGCGTCAACATCGCCATGGTCAACGAATTGAAGATGCTCTTCGACCGGATGGGCATCGACGTGTGGGAGGTCATCCGCGGCGCCTCCACGAAACCCTTCGGGTTCCAGCCCTTCTACCCGGGCCCCGGCCTGGGCGGCCACTGCATCCCCATCGACCCGTTCTACCTCTCCTGGAAGGCCAAGGAGTACGACATGAACCTCAACTTCGTCGAGCTGGCGGGGGAGGTGAACGTGGGGATGCCCTATTATGTGGTGGACCGCCTCCAGGCGGCCCTCAACGACCGGGGCAAGGCCCTGAAGGGGACGACCGTCCTCATCCTCGGCGCGGCCTACAAAAAGAACATCGACGACATGCGGGAGTCGCCCGCCTTCAAGGTGTGGGAGGTCCTGGAGGCGCGGGGCGCGTCGGTCTGCTACCACGACCCCTTCGTCCCGAAACTGCCCCACACCCGCAAATACGAGCTGATGGCGGAGAGCCAGCCGCTGACGAGGGAACTGTTGCGGGAAGTGGACGCCGTCGTCATCGTCACCGACCACGACAGCGTGGACTACCGGTTCGTCGTGGAGCACGCCCCGCTGGTGGTGGACTCGCGCAACGCCGTGAAGTTCGCCAGCCCCAAGGTGGTGAAGGCATGAGCCCGGGGGATTCCGGTTCCCTGGCGGGGCCCATCCTGGTCACCGGAGGGGCCGGGTTCATCGGCTCGCACCTCGTGGACCACCTTCTGGGACGGGGGATCGAGACGGTGGTGGTGGACGACTTCAACGATTTCTACGACCCCCGCATCAAGCGGACCAACGTCGCGGGGCACCGGAAGGACCCCCGCTACCGCCTCGTGGAGGGGGACATCGCCGACCGTCCCCTCCTCGAGCGCCTGTTCGACGAGGTCCCCTTCGCCCTGGTGGTCCACCTGGCCGCCCGGGCCGGGGTGCGCCCCTCGCTTCGGGACCCCCTCCTCTACGAGCGCACCAACGGGATCGGGACCCTCAACCTGCTGGAGTGCTGCCGGGCCGGGGGCGTCCGGGACTTCATCATCGCCTCCTCCTCCTCCGTCTACGGCATCAACAGCAAGGTGCCGTTCAGCGAGGAGGACCCCGTCGAACGGCCCATCTCCCCCTACGCCGCCACCAAGCGGGCCAACGAACTGACCTGCTTCACCTACCACCACCTCTACGGGATGAACATCACCTGTCTCCGGTTCTTCACGGTCTACGGGCCGCGCCAGCGGCCGGAGATGGCCATCCACAAGTTCACCCGCCTCATCCACGAGGGGAGGCCCGTCCCGGTGTTCGGCGACGGGAGCGCGCAACGCGACTTCACCTACATCGACGACATCCTCCAAGGGGTGGTCCGGTCCATGGAGCGCCGGCTCCCCTACGAGATCTTCAACCTCGGGGAGTCCAGCACCATCGATCTTCTGGGCCTGATCCGCCTCATCGAAAAGGCCCTGGGAAAGAAAGCCGACCTTCAGTTCCTTCCGGCCGAGCCGGGGGACGTTCCCATCACCTTCGCGGACATCACCAAATCGAGGCGCCTGCTGGATTACGCGCCCAAGACCCCGCTGGAGGACGGCATCCCCGAGTTCGTCCGGTGGTTCGTCAAAACACAGGGAGGGACCGCATGAACATCTGCATGGTGGGCACCGGCTATGTGGGCCTGGTCACCGGGGCGTGCCTGGCCGACTTCGGCATCCACGTCACCTGCGTGGACAAGGTCAGGGCCAAGATCGACCTGCTCAACCGCGGGGGGATCCCCATCTACGAGCCCGGGCTGGACCTGCTGGTGGCCAAGAACGCCAAGGCCGGACGCCTGCGGTTCACCACGGACCTCAAGAAGGCCGTCCGGGAGAGCCAGGTGATCTTCATCGCCGTGGGGACGCCCCAGGGGGACGACGGCGCGGCCGACACCAGCGCCGTCTTCGCCGTGGCCCGCACCATCGGCCAGGTGATCAACGGATACAAGGTCATCGTCAACAAGAGCACCGTGCCCATCGGGACCGCGCGGGAGGTGGCCGCCGCCATCAAGGCGGTCAACCCGCGGGCCGACTTCTCGGTGGTCTCCAACCCCGAGTTCCTCCGGGAGGGGAGCGCCATCAAGGACTTCATGGAGCCCGACCGGGTGGTGATCGGGGTGGAGGACCAGCGGGCCGAGGCGGTCATGAAGGAGGTGTACAAGCCCCTCTACCACCTCGAGACCCCGGTCCTCATCACGAATGTCGAATCCTCCGAATTGATCAAGTACGCCTCCAACGCCTTCCTGGCCACCAAGATCTCCTTCATCAACGAGATCGCGGTGCTGTGCGAGAAGGCGGGGGGCGACATCCTCGACGTGGCCCGCGGCATGGGGCTGGACGCCCGCATCGGCCCCCGGTTCCTCCAGCCGGGGCCCGGCTACGGCGGTTCCTGCTTCCCCAAGGACACCATGGCGCTGCTCGACATCGCCCGGAAGCAGAAGTACCACTTCGCCATCCTGGAATCGGTGGTGGACGTCAATTGGAAGATCAAGGCCCGCATGGTGCGGAAGGTGCGGCGGGCCGTGGGGAACCTCAAGGGAAGGACGATCGGCATTCTGGGGCTGGCCTTCAAGCCCGAGACCGACGACATCCGCGAATCGCCCGCCCTGCCGCTCCTCGACGCCCTGGTCAAGGCCGGGGCGAAGGTGAAGGCCTACGACCCTGAGGCGATGCCCAACACGAAGGCGCTGTTCAAAACGGTCCGCTATGTCCGCAGCCCCTACGAGGCGGCCCGGGGGGCCGACGCCCTGGTCATCGTCACCGAGTGGAACGAGTTCCGCTACCTCGACCTGGGGCGGATCAGGGAATTGATGAACAAGCCGGTCCTCATCGACCTGCGCAACGTGTACGCCGTCCCCAAGGTCAAGGCCGCGGGGTTCCAATACCACCCCGTCGGGCGCATCAAGGAGCGGTGGTGAGGCACGCCGTCGTCACCGGCGGCGCGGGGTTCATCGGCTCCCACCTCTGCGAGGCCCTGCTGGGGAGGGGATGGGCCGTCACGGCCCTCGACAACCTCCTGACGGGCTCCCTGGAGAACATCGAACCCCTCTTCGGGCGGGAGGGGTTCCGGTTCGTCCGGCACGACGTCACCGACTACATCCACATCCCGGGGGAGGTGGCCGCCGTCTTCCACTTCGCCTCCCCGGCCTCGCCCATTGACTACCTCAACCTCCCCATCCAGACCCTCAAGGTGGGCGCCCTCGGGACCCACAAGGCCCTGGGGCTGGCGCTGGCCAAGAAGGCGGTCTTCATCCTGGCCTCCACCTCCGAATGCTACGGCGACCCCCTGGTCAACCCCCAGACCGAGGATTACTGGGGCAACGTCAACCCCGTGGGGCCGCGCGGCGTCTACGACGAGGCGAAGCGGTTCGCCGAGGCCATGACCATGGCCTACCACCGCTACCACGCCGTGGAGGTGCGCATCATCCGCATCTTCAACACCTACGGCCCGCGGATGCGGATGGAGGACGGGCGCGTGGTGCCCAACCTCATCGTGCAGGCCCTGCGGGGCGAGCCGCTCACCGTCTACGGCGACGGGAGCCAGACCCGCTCCTTCTGCTACGTGGACGACCTCGTCCGCGGGATCATCCTCGCCGCCGAGCGCGGCGGGACGGGACCCATGAATCTGGGCAATCCGGCGGAGATGACCATCCTCCAGTTCGCCCACGCCATCAAGAAACTCATCCCCGGGGCCCTGAAGATCGATTTCAGGGACCTCCCGGTGGACGACCCCAAGGTGAGGCGCCCCGACATCGCGATGGCCAAGCGCCTGCTGGACTGGGAGCCCCGCGTCCCGTTGGAGGAGGGGTTGGAGAAAACCATCCCCTATTTCCGCGCCAAGCTGGGCGCAGCCGCCGAGAAGTAGGAGGGGAGCGTGGCCATCCTTCTCGATGGGAAGAAAGTGGCGGCCGACATCCAGGCCGGCGTCAAGGAGGCCGTGGCGGAGCTGGCCCGGGGGGGCGTGGTCCCCAAGCTGACGGTGGTCCTGGTGGGGGACAACCCGGCAAGCGCCATCTACGTCCGCAACAAGGCGCGTTCCTGTGAGGCCGTGGGGATGGGCTCCCAGGTCGTCCAGCTTCCGGGGACGGCCACCCAGGCCGAGCTGGCCGCGCGGGTGGACGCCCTCAACGCCGACGACGGGGTGGACGGCATCCTGGTCCAACTCCCCCTGCCCGGACACCTCGACCCCTTCGACATCCTCTGCCGGCTCGACCCCGCCAAGGACGTGGACGGCTTCCATCCCCGCAACGTGGGGCTCCTGCAGATCGGGAAGGCGGCCCTCCGGCCCTGCACCCCCGCCGGGATCATGCGGATGCTGGACGCCTACGCCATCCCCCTGGAGGGGGCCCGGGCGGTGGTGGTGGGGCGCTCCGACATCGTGGGCAAGCCCATGGCCGCCATGCTCCTGCACCGCCACTGCACGGTCACCCTCTGCCACTCGCGCACCCGCGATCTGGCCTCCGTCACGCGGGAGGCCGACCTCCTCGTGGCCGCCATCGGCCGTGCGGGGCTCATCACGGCGGAGATGGTCAAGCCGGGGGCCGTGGTCGTGGACGTCGGCATGAACACCCTCACCGACGAGGCCGCGGTGATGCGCTTTTTCGCCTCCGACGCGGCGAAACTCAAGACCTTCCGGGAAAAGGGGTCGGTCCTGATTGGGGACGTGGACTACCATGGCGTCCTTCCCGTGGCGGGCCATCTGACCCCGGTCCCCGGCGGCGTGGGGCCGCTCACCATCGCGATGCTGATGCAGAGCTGTGTCACCGCCGCCCGCGCCCGCCGGGGCATGGCCTGATGCCGTGCTGATCGGCCTCACCGGAGGGATCGGGTGCGGCAAGAGCACCGTTCTGGCCATGTTTGGGGACCTCGGCTGTCCGGTCTTCTCCAGCGACGAGGCGGTGGCGGCCCTCCTCGACGACCCGGGCGTCCTGCGGGAATTGAAGGACCATTTCGGCCTCACCGTCTTCAGGGACGGCGTCCTCGACAAGGGGGCCCTCGCCGGGATGGTCTTCGGCGGCCCCGGCCCCCTCGCGCGGCTGGAGGCCATCCTCCATCCGCGGGTCCTGGCGCGGCTGGAGGCCTTCGCGGCCGAGCACCCGCGGGCGGTGGCCGTCGCGGAGGTGCCGCTCCTCTTCGAGAAGAAACTGGAGGAGATGTTCGCCCGGACCGTCTGCGTCCACTGCCCCGAGGAGACGGCCCTCCGGCGCTACGCCCGCGCCCGCGGCGTCAGCGTCGAGGAGGCGCGCCGGCGCGCCGCCCGGCAGCTCCCGGTCGAAACCAAGAAACAGTGGGCCGACCACCGCATCGATTCCTCGGGCCACGAGGAGGATGTCCGCAGGCAGGTTGAGGTGCTGCTGAAGGAATTAAAGAAGTTAATAGTTCAGAGTTGAGAGTTCAGAGACGAAAAACGTAAAGAGTAAGTAGAGGACAAAGAGCCCCGCTCATCAACGATTTCTGGCATTCGCCAACTGCCAACTGCCAACTGCCAACTGCCGACTGCCAACTGCCAACTGCCGACTGCCGACTGCCAACTGCCAACTGCTTCTCTTGTCAGTGCCCCCCGTGATGCGCGATCATCTCGGCCGCCATGGCCAGCGCGGTCCCGACGATGAATCCGACGAACCTCCACCCCCGGCCGGGTCCCTGCCGGTGGACCTGGGGAAGGAGATCCGCGGCGCCCACCTCCAGGAAGGTCCCGGCCGCGAACCCGATGATGATGGCGATCAGGGCCTCGGGCCGCTCGCTGAGGAAAAGAAAAGAGCCCACGGCGGCGGCGGGAACGATGAGGGAATAACCCCCCAGCATCCAGAGGGAGGTCGCGCGGGAGCGTCCGGAGTGGTGGAGGAGCGCCGCCAGGGAGAAGGCCTCCGGCCCCTTGTGGAGGACCACGGCCAGGAAGGTCACCAGTCCGAGGGCGGCGTCGTGCCGGACGGCGGCGCCGATGGAGAGCCCCGAGGCGAGAGTGTGGAGGGAGAGGCCGAAATAGGCCGCCAGCCCCATCCGGTGGACCGCGCACTCCTCCCCCTGACAGCCGTGCATCATCACCAGGTGTTCGCCCAGGAAGACGAACAGGAACCCGGCCAGGACCCACACCGCCTTGCCCCGCTCCACGGCCTCGGGAACGAGGAAGAGGATGGCGGTGGTGAGGATGAACCCGGCCGCAAAGGCGAGGAAGGGCCCCTGCCGCGGGCTTTCGCGGTCGTGGGTCAGGGCGAGGAGCCCCCCCGCGAAGGCGGCGACAAATACGAACAGGGAATAGACGAGAATAGTGCCCATGGGCGTCCATTATAACAGGCGGCGGGACGGAGCAAGAAGTCGTGGGTCTTTCTCTCCAGCCGAACCGTTCCAGCCGATCTTTGACCGGACGGACCCAATAGAGACTCAATAGACCCTATAGACCCGATAGACCCTATAGACTCGATAGACCCTATAGACCCGATAGACCCGATAGACCCAATAGACCCGATAGACCCGATAGACCCTATAGACTCGATAGACCCGATAGACCCTATGGACCCGACAGACCGGTCGGGCGGGGGGGGGGCTCCGTTTTCTCCGCCTTTTGCGGGGAGGGGATGGGAAAAACAAGCGCCCCCGGAAGGCCGGGGGCGCGGCTGGACGGCGGAGCGGCGGGCTCAGTGGCTCTTCATGAAGGCCAACATGAACTCGCAGAGGCGTTCGATGCCGTAGAGTTCGAGGGCGTTGTACATGGAGACGCGGATGCCGCCGACGGAGCGATGCCCCTTGAGGCCGTGGAAATGGGAGGCGGCGGCGTCCTTGATGAACTGCGCCTCCAGCTCCTCGGACGGCAGGCGGAAGGTGACGTTCATATAGGAACGCGAGGCCGGGTCGGTGACGGTGCCCTTGTAGTAGTCCGGGTTGGCGTCCATCACCCCGTAGAGCAGTTCGGCCTTCTTGTTGTTCTCCTGTTCAACCGCCTCGATGCCGCCCTTGTCCTTGACCCAGTCCAGGACCAGCATCACCGCGTAGATGGCGAAGACCGGCGGGGTGTTGTAGAGGGAGTTGTTCTCCGCGTGGGTCTTATAGTTCATCATGGTGGGCAGGTTGTCCGGGCATTCGGCCAGCCAGTCCTTGCGGAGGATGAGGACCGTCACGCCGGCGGGGCCGAGGTTTTTCTGGGCCCCGGCGTAGATGAGGTGGAACTTCGAGACGTCCACGGCGCGGCTGAGGATGTCGGAGGACATGTCGGCCACGACGGGGACGCCGGCCGGCGTTTGGGGGAAGGCATGCCACTGCGTCCCGTAGACGGTGTTGTTGGAGGTGAGGTGGACATAGCGGGCGCCGGGGTTGAACTTCCACTCCTCGGGCTTCGGGAGGCGGGTGAAATTCTCGGACTCCGTGGAGGCCGCCGCGGCCGGTTTGCCGCCGCTGAAGGCGGACCAGATCTTGGCCTCCTTGAGGGCCTTCTTGGCCCAGGTGCCGGTGACCAGGTAATCGGCGGCGCCGTCCTTCATGAAGTTCATGGGCACCATGGAGAACTGGAGTGAGGCCCCGCCGCCGACGAAGAGGACCTCGTGGGTGTCGGGGACGGCGAAGACCTCGTGGAACCGGGCCTTGCATCCGTTGAGGATGGCCTCGAAATCCTTCGAGCGGTGGGACATCTCGAGCAGGGACATCCCCAGGCTCCCGTATTCCACGGTGTTTTTCTGCAGGGTTTCCAGCACCGGCAGGGGCAGAACCGCCGGGCCGGGGTTGAAGTTCCATTTGCGCATGATCCCCTCCTAAACGGAATGTATTTTATGCTTTCGCATTAGCATAACAAAGAACCGGCCCGACTGCAAGGCGGACGGGAAAACGGGGCGAACCCATCCCGCGGATCCGGCGCCGGGGGGGCTACAGGCGGGGGCGCAGGGGGCGGGTGAGGTCGAGATGGGACACCAGGGGGCTGCGGTCGGTGCCGTTGAGGAGGAGGCGCACCCCCTTGAACTCGGGGACGTTGAGGCAGACGGAATTGACGACGGCGTAGGCGATGTCCATCTCGTTGTGGGTCCCCTCGAGGGGCGGGGTGTCCGGCGGCAGGGCCAGGTCGGCCACCAGGACATCGCCGAGGGGATAGACGCCGCGGATGGAGGTCCCGGGGGGGAGCGGGGGGACCAGGCCGGGGTCCCGGGGCCCGGCCAGCAGGAGGTCCAGGACCCGGCGGGCGTTGGCCGCCGGGTCGGGAGAGGTCTCCATTTCGCCCAGGGCGGGGATCAATTCACCCGAAGAGGCCCCCAGGAAAAACAGGGTGACCGCCCGGGTCTGCGCGGCCGGCGGTCTCGGGGGGGGCGGTTCCCGGACCTGGCCGACGGGCGGGGGGGAGGGTCGGCAGGCGGCCAGCGCGAGGACGCCCGCGATGAGGGCCGTCAGTGCGCCGCGGTGCGCCATCGCTCCCCGATCTCTTCTTTGAAACGGAGCACGGCCCGGACCAGGGCCTGGGCCACCTGCTCCTGGAAGACCTCGCCGACCAGACGCTTCTCCTCCTCCGGGTTGGTGAGAAAGCCGATCTCCACCAGGGCCGCGGGCATGGTGACGCCGGCCAGGACCTTGAAGGGGGCCTGCTTCACCCCCCGTTTCTCCATGCCGTAGAGCCGGTCCATCTCCTCCTGCACCCTCTCCGCGAACCGGGCCGAGTCCTTCAGGTATTCCGTCTGCGCCAGGTCCCACAGGATGAACTCCAGGGGAGAATTCCCCGTGAGCAGCTGGCCCTCTTCCGCAGGCGCCGTCTCCGTCCCGGCGTCGAGGCTCATGAAAAAGGTCTCGCTGCCGCGGGCATGGTTCAGCTTGTGGGCGTTGAGGTGGAGGGAGAGGAAGAGGTTGCCCTTGCGGTTGTTGGCGAACCCCGCCCGTTCGTCCAGCCCCACCGCCGTGTCCGCCGTCCGGGTGAGAAGCGCCTCCACCCCCGATTTGGCCAAAAGCGGCGCCATCCGGAGGGCGATGGCGAGGGTGATCTCCTTTTCCAGGGCCCCCGTCCTCCCCTTCGCCCCCAGGTCCTCCCCCCCGTGGCCGGGATCCAGAATGACGAGGAAGCGGGACGGGGGGGCGCTTTCCGCCCCCCGCGAAGACCGGGTCCGGCCGCGCGCGATGTCGAGGACGATGCGGAAGGGGTTGGAAAGGGAGTAGGTGGAGAGGGAGGTGTTCTCCTGCTTGAGGGTGAGGAGGACCTGCTTGTCCTTCACCAGGCACGATTCCACGAGGGGGTCGTCGAATTGGAGGGGCCGCCCCGCGTAGCGGACCGGTTTGGGGAACTGGATGAGCACCTGTCTCGACCCCTCCTTGACCGTGAAGGCCACGTCCTGTTTGAACACCAGGACGGCCTTGGTGAAGCCGCCGAGGTAGTGCACCTCCACCGCGGAGAGGGTGGGGGGCTCGGCGAGTTTGAGGTCCGTGAGGGCGAGGGTGGTGCCCGTCAACCTGATCTGGCCGTCCACCAGGCGCGCCAGCGGCCCGGTGAAGAACCCGGCGGGCATGAAAAGCTGGCCCCCCTCCACGACGGGGGGGGCTTCCATCTGCTGGATCTCCCCGTCGAGGATGACGAACGGGGAGTCCTCCCCGAGGACGAGGAGGCGGTCCTGGTGGACCACCTGGAACCCCTTGCCGGCCCGGTAGGGCTCCCGCAGAAGGTTGAGCGTTTGGAGGACCGGGTCGAGCTGGAAATAGACCATGCCGGCGCGCTCCAGGGTCGGGACCGCCGCCTTGCGGTTTTCGAAGGCGAAGGTGCCCGCCATGGCGCCGGCGGCCCAGATGAGGTAGAATAGGCCCCTTAACATCCAAAGCATTTTATCACGACCCCGGGAGGTCCACGATGCGTCTGCGGTCCATGGTCCTGGTGATCCTTGTCGTTCCATCGTTTCTCGCCGCCGGGGGATGCCCCGGGTGCGGCGGTTACTCCGGCTCCGCCGCCGGCGGGCTGGGCATGCTGGGACTGGTGGGGTCCAGTTTCGGGGAATCGGGGAGCAACCTACTGGTCGGCTACAGCCGTTCGTCGTTCGAGATGCATGATTCGGATTCCTTCTACGGCTCCCTCCAGGTGCCGCTGGCCCATTGGATCCAGCTCCAACTGGCCGCCAGCGCCGGCTCCGTCAGGGGCGACAAGGTGATGGCCCTGTACGAGGTCTTCCACTTCGATGTCAGCGGGTTCAACGACCTCGGCCTCATGGCCTGGTTCGACCTCCTGGGCATCCGGCAGGTGACCCCCTGCCCGCTCGACGGGGACATGACCAAGGTGCCCGATTATTTCCACCTCATGCTCGGGGCCGGCGCCACCTTCCCCACGGGGCACTATTCGTACGCGGATGAATGGGGGCCCTATCCGGCCGAGTACCAGCTGGGGACCGGCGTCACCGACACTCTGGCCGCGGTGGCCGTCTTCAAACGGTACGGCCGGTGGCAGCCCCAGGCGGCGTTTCTCTACAAGATCAGCGGCGGGGAGAATCCGGCGGGCTACTGGCGCTCCGATTCCTACGCCGCGAAGGCCGATCTCATCTATCTTTTCAACCCCGTCCGCAAGGGGGCGGTGATGATCGGCGCCACCTGGAGCCATGTGATGGAGAACGACCGCGATTACGCCTGGGGCCCCCCGGGGATGTACCAGGAGATCGACGGCACCGCCGGGGACACCGTCAACGGCTACGTGGCGGCGGGGATCGAGGCGTGGAAGGGGCTGAGGCCCGGCCTGGCGGTTTCGTTCCCCCTCGTCCAGGAGGAGGGCGACGACAATTTCTCCTGGTCGGTGGCGGCCTATCTCAATTTCAACTTTTAGCGCCGCCGCCGCCCCGGGCCCGTTGCCTTGAAAGGGCGTTTGTGCTATACTTTGAGCGCGTGAAAGTGGGCGGCACGGCCCACTTTTTTGTTTATATGAGCATGATCAGCCAAGAGCTGTACCGGGAGATCGAGGCCCTCGTGGAGGGGCTCGGGCTGGAGTTGGTATCCCTCGATTGGAAGGGGACCAGCCGGAAGGGGGAGGTGCAGGTCGCCGTCGACGGGGGGGGGGGGGGGGGGGTCGATGAGTGCGCCAAGGTTTCCCGGCATCTGGGGGTCCTGCTGGACCTGAGGGACCCGTTCCCGGCCAAGTACACCCTCAAGGTGTCGTCGCCGGGCATCGATCGTCCGCTCAGGACCGAGCGGGACTTTGTCCGGGCCGTCGGGAAGCCCCTCCGGTTCCGGCATGAGAACGTCGTCGTGAAGGGTACCCTGGCGGGGTGCTCGGAAGGCCGCCTGGAGGTGGTCGTCCGCGAGGAGCGCCGGTCCTTCCCCCTCGGGGAGGTCAGCGCCGCCCGCCTGCTGGGGCCCTGGGAGGAAGTTTAGTTATGACCCAAAACCTGTTGCACGCCATCCGCGAAGCCAGCCGGGAGAAGGACCTGGAGATCGACTTCATCGTCCACGCCCTCGAAGAGGCCATCGCCACCGCCGCCCGGAAGTTCTACCACCTGGAGGATCGGGTGGTGGCCCTGCACGACGCGGACAAGGACGAGATCCGCGCCTATGTGGAAAAGCGGGTCGTGCAATCCGTCGAGAACCCCAAGGAAGAGATCACCGTGGAGGAGGCCCAGCGCGACCTCCCCGCCATCCAGCTCGGCGAGTTCTGGCGGCGCGAGCTCGACCTGGCCCAACTGGGGCGCATCGCGGCCCAGACCGCCAAGCAGGTCCTCTACCAGAAGATCCGCGAGGCCGAGCGGATCAACGTCTACAAGGAATACATCCAGAAGATCGGCGACCTGGTCAACGGCACCATCAAGCGCTTCGAGAAGGGCGAGGTGATCGTGGACCTGGGCAAGGCCGAGGCGCGCATCCCGCGGGAGTACCAGTCCCGCAACGAAAAGTGGAATGTGGGCGAGCGCATCCGCGCCGTCATCGCCGATGTGCAGGAGAAGGCCCCCGGCCCCCAGATCGTCCTCTCCCGCCGCGACCCCCGGCTCCTCATCCGGCTCCTCGAAATGGAGGTCCCGGAGATCTACGACGGCACCGTCATCGTCAAGAACGCCGTGCGCGACCCCGGCGAGCGGGCCAAGGTGGCGGTCTACTCGCGGGACAGGGACGTGGACGCCGTGGGCGCCTGCGTGGGGATCAAGGGGGGGCGCATCCAGGCCATCACCCGCGAATTGCGCGGGGAGAAGATCGACATCATCCACTGGGCCGATGACATCGTCCAGTACGCCCAGAACGCCCTCGCCCCGGCCAAGATCAACCGCGTCCTGGTGAAAGCCAACCTCGATGGGACCAAACAGATGGACGTGGTGGTGGACAATGATTCCCTCTCCCTGGCCATCGGCAAGAAGGGGCAGAACGTCCGCCTGGCCGCCGAGCTCATCGGCGCCCGCATCGAGATCAAGAGCGAAGCCGACGTCAAACGCGAGGTCCAGGACGCCCTGACGAAGATGCTCCTCGGGGGCGGCGGCGGGGAAGAGGAGGAGGCGGAGGAGGCGGAGGAGGCGCCGGGCCTTTCCGACGAGGACCCCGTGGAAACCATCCCCGGCGTCGGTCCCAAGACCGCGGAGAAGCTCAAGGAAGCCGGATTCGCCACGGTGGCGGACCTGCGCGGAAGTTCGGCCGAAGCGCTGGCCCGGATTCCCGGCATGGGGGAAAAGAGGGCCGCATCCCTGATCGCCCTCGTCTCCGAGGGGGAAGCCCCCGACGGGGAAGAGGCGGAAGGGGAGGAGGAATAGCCGCATGGCGGGAAAGATCCTGGTCAAGGCGCTGGCCGCCGGCATGAGCATCACGGTCAACGAGATGCTCTTTTACCTGAAGAATTTCGGGATCAACAAGGTCGGCGGGGACGATGAGTTGACCGTCGAGGAGGCCCAGGCCATTCTCTCCGGAGACCTCAAGGCCACGCAGAAATCCCTCATCGTGAGGGAGGACAAGAAGGAGAAGTCCCACGCCAAGCGGCGGGACATCAAGGTGGCCCCCGTGGCCCGCGTTTCGGCCGCCGAGGCCCCCATCATCAACATCCCGACCAAAAAGAAGACGGTCGAGGAGCCGGCGGCCGCTTCCGAGACCCCGGACCCCGCGGCCGCGCCCAAGGCCGCCAGACCGGTCAAGGCGGCCACCAAGGCCGCCAAGCCGGCCAAGGCGCAACCCGCGCCGCTGCCGGAGCCCTCCCCCGCCGCCCCGCGCCCGACGGTCCGGCCCCAGATCCCCAAGGCGGGTCCCCGACTCGCCGCCGCCCGGGACCGGATCGCCGAGATCCCCGACCGGCCCAAACCGGTCCCGCCTCCGCCTCCCCCCAAGCCCGCCGCCAAACCGGCCCCCGCCCCCCGCGCCGCCGGCGCCCCCGCGGCCCGCCCCGCGGCGCCGGGGACGCGTCCCAAGCCGTCCGGCCCTTCCAGGCCGGCGGCCCCCTCGGCGGGCGCGGCGCTGAAGCCCAAGAAGGAAGACAAAAAGGCCCCGGTCAGGAAGAAGGGGAAGATCACCCCCTTCGAGCCGGAAAAGGGCCCCGGGATCGACCTCCAGCAGTTCAAGGGGAAGGCCACCAAGACCGCCCAGGAGATCCACGACGTCACCGAAGACCGCGGCGCCATGCTGGCCAAGAAGGGGCGAAAGGTGGTGGAGGAGGAGATCCACCACATCCCCCTCTCCCTCAAGGAGCAGGTGCGCCGCCTGCGGGAGACCATCTCCCACGGCGGAGAGGTGGTTCTCTCCGAGGGGCAGACCCTGAGACACCTCATGGACAAGCTCGGCATCAAGGTCAAGGACTTCATGCCCTACTTCATGGACAAGGGGATGAGTGTCTCCATCAACCAGCCCATCAACCAGGAGTTCACCGACAAGATCGCCGCCGACCTCGGCTTCACCGTCAAGTTCGTCTCCTTCGAGGAGGGGCAGAAGGCCTCCGGCGCGCAGGTCAAGGAGAAGAAGCAGGGCGACCCCCGCCCCCCCATCGTCACGGTCATGGGCCACGTGGACCACGGCAAGACCACCCTCCTCGATTTCATCCGGAAGGCGCGGGTGGCGGCCTCCGAGGAGGGGGGCATCACCCAGCACATCGGCGCCTACGAGGTGTCGGTCCACGGGAAGAAGATCGTCTTCGTGGACACCCCCGGCCACGAGGCCTTCACCTTCATGCGCGCCCGAGGCGCCCAGGTGACCGACCTCGTCATCCTGGTGGTGGCCGCCGACGACGGCATCATGCCGCAGACGGTGGAGGCCATCAACCACGCCAAGGCGGCGGGCGTCCCTCTCATCGTCGCCGTCAACAAGATCGACAAGGGCAACGCCGACATCGACGCCGTCTACAAGGGCCTCGCCGAGCGCGGCCTCCAGCCCGAGGCGTGGGGAGGCCAGACCGTCTGCGTCCCCGTCTCCGCCCTGAAGGGCGACGGCGTCCAGGAACTGCTGGAGATGGTCCTCCTCGTGGCGGAAATGCAGGACCTGCGGGCCGATCCCAAGGCCATGGCCCGGGGCATTGTCCTGGAGTCCCGCAAGGACATCGGGCGGGGCATCCTGGCCACCCTCGTCGTGCAGGAGGGCACCCTCCGTCGCGGCGACGCCTTCATCTGCGGCTCCACCTGGGGCAAGGTGCGCGCCATGGTCAACGACCGGGGCGTCACGGTGAAGGAGGCCGGCCCCGGCTCCGCCCTCGAACTCATGGGGTTCGAGGAGCTCCCCTCGGCCGGGGACGCCTTCGCGGTCGTCCACGACGAGGCCGAGGCCAAGAAGGTCGTCGACCTGCGCAAGGCCCAGGCCCGCGAGGAACGGCTCAAGGGCCGCGTCCTCTCCCTGGAGGACCTCCTGATGAAGGACACGGCCGGGGCGAAGAAGAACCTCTTCGTTCTCCTCAAGGCCGACACCAACGGCGCCCTCGAGGTGCTCAAGGGGATCGTCAAGAAGCAGGAGAACGACAGCGTCGAGATCACCGTGGTCCACGAGGGGGTGGGCGCCATCTCCTACAACGACGTGATGCTGGCCTCGGCCTCCAAGGCGATGGTCGTCGGGTTCAACGTGCGGCCGGAGAAGAAGGCCTCCGACCTGTCCAAGCAGGAGAAGGTCGAAATCCGCCTCTACACCGTCGTGTTCAACATGGTGGACGAACTGAAACTGCTGGTGGCCGGGATGGTGGAGCCGGTCTTCGTCGAGACGGTGCTGGGGCAGGCCGCCGTGAAGAAGACCTTCAAGATCCCCAAGATCGGCCACATCGCCGGGTGCGAGGTGATCTCGGGCCTCATCCGCAAGGGGGCCATGGCCCGCCTCCTGCGCGACAACGCCGTGGTCCACGAGGGGCGCCTCACCTCCCTCCGCCGCTTCACCGACGACGTGGAGGAGGTGCGCGAGGGTCAGGAGTGCGGCATCAGCCTCGAGCGCTATTCCGACGTCAAGGAGGGCGACGTGATCGAGGCCTTCGAGAAAAAGAAGGTCTGATCCTTCCCCCGATGTTCCTGCTGGTCGTCGAGATGGAGATCCACATCCCCTATTGCCGCTCCCTCAAGGAGAAGCGGGGCGTCAAACTGCCCCTGGTGGAGGGGCTGCGCCGTTCCTTCGGCCTGGCGGTGGCGGAGGTGGACCACGCCGACCGGCACCAGCTCCTCTCGCTCGGCGCCGCCGGCGTGAGCGGCGACGCGGCCCTGCTCGACCGGATGGGGGGGGACGTCCGCTCCTGGGTGGAGTCCCACACCGACGCCACCCTGGCCGCCTACCGGGCCGAGTGCCTCCCCTGGGGGCGCGAATGAGGCCGAAAGGTCTCCGGCAGGCCCGCCTCAACGAGGCCATCAAGGAGGTCCTCTCCCTGGTGCTGCTGACCAAGTCCCAGGACCCCCGGCTGCGGTCGTGCATCGTCACGCAGGTGGCCTTGACCCCCGACTTCGGCCTGGCCACGGTCTTCTGGCGCACCCTGGGCCCGACGGAGGAGCGGGAGGGGCTGTCCGAGGCCCTCGAGCACGCCGTTCCCTTCCTGCGCCGGGAGCTCCAGGCGTCGCTGAAGATGCGGGTGCTTCCCGATCTGAGATTCCGCTACGACGAGGTCCCCGACGAGGCGGCCCGCATCGACGCCCTTCTGGAGCACCTCCATTGAGCGCCGCCCCCGCCGCCTTCGACCGCCTGCTGGAGGCCATCCGGGCCGGACGGCGGTTCCTCATCACCTCGCACCAGCACCCTGACGGTGATTCCTCCGGCAGCGCCCTGGCCCTCCAACGGATCCTGGGCCGGATGGGGAAGGAGTCGCTCGTGATCAACACCGACGCCGTCCCCTTCAACCTCAAGCGGATGCCCCTGCTGGAACACTGGGTCCAGCGGCCGGACCTGCCGCCCGACTGGCCCGCCGCCTACGACGCCGTCTTCGTCCTGGAGTGCCCCAACATCGAGCGGACGGGATACCGCGGTCTCGAGGCGGGGCGCATCATCAACCTCGACCACCACCTCTCCAATTCCGGGTACGGCGACATCGTCATCGTGGACGCCGAGGCCGCCTGCCTGGGGAAGATCATTTTCGAGACGGCCCTCGCCCTGGGGGTGGAGGTGGACCGGGAGACGGCCACCTGCCTCTACATCGCCCTCGTCACCGACGCGGGGCAGTTTTGCTACGCCAACGCCACCCCCGAGAGCTTCGCGCTCGCCCGCGACCTCGTGACCCTGGGCGCCGCCCCGGCGGAGGTCTCGCGCATCCTCTACGAGGGGTACTCCGCCAACTCCGTCAAGTTGAAGGGGCTCCTCCTCTCCACCCTGGAGCTGGGGGCCGGGGGGCGGCTCGCCTTCCTCCGCTTCCCCCTGCGGTTTCTCCGGGAGTGCGCCTGCCTCCCCGGCGACGCGGAGGGGGTCATCGACGAGCCGCGGAAGATCGGGGGGGTGGAGGTGGCGGCGATGCTGAGGGAGGTGGAGGGGGGACAGGTCAAGGTGAGCATGCGCAGTCAGGGACGGGTTGACGTGGAGGCCGTGGCCCGGCGGCACCACGGCGGCGGACACCGCAACGCCGCCGGGTTCACCATGGCGGGGACCCTCGACGACGCCCGGGCCCTCGTCACCGCGGAGCTGGAAGGGAGCCTCTGAGATGAAAGCCGACGGCCTGCTGTTCG
The DNA here is from genome assembly GCA_002327305.1 of Holophagales bacterium UBA2201. Classification (GTDB taxonomy): domain Bacteria; phylum Acidobacteriota; class Thermoanaerobaculia; order UBA2201; family UBA2201; genus UBA2201. Next base: position 46,253 of record DCUZ01000031.1, read on the forward strand.
TGGACAAATCGCCCGGCCACACCTCCCACGACGTGGTGGAGGAGGCGCGCAGGCTGATCCGCCTGCGGAAGATCGGCCACACCGGCACCCTCGATCCCGCCGCCAGCGGCCTCATGGTGATGTGCCTCGGCGGCGCCGTGCGCCTCCAGCAGTACCTCACCGGGATGAACAAGACCTACGCGGGGCAGGTGCGCTTCGGCTTCAGCACCACCACCTACGACGCCGAAGGCCCCCCCGTGGGGGAGACGAAAACGGTGGAGGCGCTCGACCTGGCGGCCCTAAACGCCCTGGCGGAACGGTTCACCGGCGACATCGTCCAGGCGCCGCCCCCCTACTCGGCCAAGCGGTTCGAGGGGAAGCGGTTCTACGAACTGGCCCGGGCCGGCCTCGAGGTCCCCAAGGTGGAGAAGAAGGTCCGGGTGATGCGGTTTGTCTTCACCAAGGCGGAGGGGGACCGCGCCCATTTCGAGATCGAGTGCGGCTCCGGCACCTACATCCGGTCGCTGGCCCACGAGATGGGGGAGCGGACGGGACTGGGAGGGCACCTGTGCGCCCTGCGGCGGGAGAAGATCGGCGACTTCTCCCTCGACCGCGCCATCACCCTGGAGGCGATGCGGGCGATCATGCCCCCCGAGCGGCTCCAGGGGGGGCACTTCGTCACCCTCGCGGACGTGCAGCTGCCCATCCCCACGGTCGTGGTGGACAATCTCCAGGCCCGCAAACTCGCCCACGGACAGACGGTGACCCAGTACGACCCCGACTTCCCGCGTTCCTCCAAAGGGGGGAACATCCAGATCCTCAACGCGGACCGTCAATTCATCGGCGTCGGCGAGGTCAAGACCGGCGAGGGCGGCTCCATCGTCATCGCGCCGAAGGTCATTCTCGCGCCCTGACGGGCGCGAGGCGGGGAGGCGGGAAGGCGGGAAGGCGGGGAAGGCGGGAAGGCGGGAAGGCGGGGAGGCGGGAA